>JBEKXX010000033.1:0-25077 GCA_049511595.1 Occallatibacter sp.
TGCGTCGCGCCCGACGTCTTCGAGATCGACACAGAGCCTGGCGACCTGTTCCTGCTGTGTACCGACGGCCTCACCCGAGAACTCTCCGATTCCGTCATCGAATCCCAGTTGCGGCTCGACGTTCCCCTTAAGGATCTCTGTACGCGCCTTGTCACCGCCGCCAATCAGGCCGGCGGTCACGACAACATCACCTGCCTGCTCGTCCGCGCCGCCGCGTAGGGCGGCTGCACTGCACTTCGGCGCTTATTCACCCATCGATTCGGCGCCGCTCTGCGATTCGGGGCGCGGCCGCGCCAGCAGCAGCGCCAGCGGGATGCAGAGCAAAGCGAGATACCCAAGCAGGCGAAAGATATCGGCGTAGGCCAGCACAGATGCCTGCTGCTGCAGGTTGCCGTAGACTGCACCCAGCGCCTCGCGATGCGCAGTGACTCCGTCGGCGCCGCCGACGCTGAATTTTGCCGTCAGGCTCTGCAGCGTTGCCATGGCAGCGGAGCTCCCGGCGGTAAGGTTTGCGCCCAGGTAACTCTGGTGAATCTGCGCGCCGCGCACCAAAGAGGACGTGAGCGCGGCAATGCCGATGCTGCCTCCGATATTGCGCACCAGATTGTAAATGCCGGCCGCGTTGCCCATCTCCTGCTTGCGCAGCCAGCCCATGGCCAGCGTGGTGAGAGGCACAAAAACCATGCCGCCGCCAAAGCCGTTGACAAAGTTGGGCACAACGACAGACCCCATCGAGATCCCCAGGTTGATGCGGCTCAACGCTAACGATGAGGCGCCGAAGATGCCGAGACCCACGGCAAGAAGAATGCGGCCATCGAAGCGGCTGACCAGGACTCCCGCCAGGGCCATGGCGAGCATGGATCCCAGTCCGCGCGGGCTCACGGCCAGGCCGCTGTCCATCGCCGAATAGCCCAGCAAGGTCTGCAGAAAGAGCGGCAGAAAAGCCGTGACGCCATATAGTACGACGCCGTATAGGCCGGTGAGCATCGTTCCTACGAAGAAGTTGCGGTCCGCGAGGGCGCGCAACTGCACGATCGGGTCGTGGTGGAGGATCTCACGGACGACAAAGCCAAGGAACGCTGCTACGGAGATGGCGGTGAGCCAGCATATCCAGGTTGCCTCGAACCAGTCCGCTTCCTGGCCCTTATCGAGCACCAGTTGCATTGTTCCCAGCCAGACGGCCATCAGGCCAAAACCCGCATAGTCGATGGCTCCGCGAAAAGCACGGCGCAGATACGGTGGGTCTTCGATGTACAGGTTGACCATGAACAGGGCCAGCAGGCCAACGGGAACATTGATGTAGAAGATCCAGCGCCAGGAATAGCTGTCGGTGATCCATCCGCCCAGCGTGGGGCCGATCACCGGCGCCACCACGATGCCCACGCCGAATGCGGCCATTGCTTTGCCCTGCTTCTCCGCAGAAAAGCTTTCCAGCAGGATGGACTGGGCCAGGGGCTGCATGCCGCCGCCGCCGACGCCTTGCAGGATCCGCGCCACAATCAGCATGGGCATGTTGAGAGACATTCCGCAGAGCATCGATGCGGCGGTGAACGACAGAATGGAGATCATCAGCAGCCGCTTGCGCCCGATGCGCCGCGCGATCCAGCCCGAAGCCGGCAGCATAATGGCGTTCGAAACCAGATAGCTGGTCAGCACCCAGGTGGATTCGTCGGTGGAGACGGAAAGGCTGCCGGCAATGTGCGGCAAGGCGACGTTGGCGATTGAGGAATCGAGCACCACCATGAAGGTCGCCAGCATCACGCTAAACGCGACCATCCACGGGTTTACAGAGGGCCGCCACTCGGCGTGCTCCGCGCCGGGATGTTGCAGCGGCTGGATGGATAGGCTCATCTGTCAGTTTACTCTAGCGTCGCCTTGTGCGGGGCACGGAGCTGGCAGAGGAAGTAGACGCGTGTGATCGCCCGCCAAGCCCATCCACACACGCACCAGCGCCTATTCACATGACCAAGGAATCGCGGTTGACGCTTCCCATCTGATACTGTAGCCTTCGGCGAAAGAAACGGTAACTCCATCCTAACGAAAGGCAGGTTGCACGTGTCGAAGCCCGCAGCAGCAGCTCCTGTCGATCTGGCGGCCATCCCGCAAAGAACCCTCTATACCGGGGCAAGGATGCCGGCTATCGGCCTGGGAACTTTCGGGTCCGATCATGTCACAGCCAACGAGATAGCCGAGTCTGTGAAGGGCGCCGCTGCGGTGGGTTACCGGCACTTTGACTGCGCTTCGGTCTACGGCAACGAGCCCGAAATCGGCGCTGCGTTCGAGGAGATTCTCCGCGGCGGCATTCGGCGCAACGATCTCTGGATCACGTCCAAGCTCTGGAACGACAAGCACGGCGAGAACGATGTGGTTGCTTCCTGCCGCCAGTCGCTGGCCGATCTGCGCCTCCGCTACCTCGACCTTTATCTGGTGCATTGGCCTTTTCCCAACTTCCACCCGCCGGGCTGCGATGTTGCTTCGCGCAGCCCTGACGCCAAGCCCTACTTCCACGAGAACTTCATGAAGACGTGGCGCAAAATGGAAGAGCTGGTGGACATGGGCTTGGTGCGGCATATCGGCGCCTCGAACATGACCATCCCCAAACTGAAGCTCCTTCTGCGCGATGCCCGCATCAAGCCGGCAGTCAACGAGATGGAGCTGCACCCGCATTTCCAACAGCCGGAATTGTTCAAGTTCGTGCTCGATAACGGCATGCAACCGATCGGCTTTTGCCCCATTGGCTCGCCAGGACGGCCGGAGCGCGACCGCACCCCGGAGGACACCGCGCCCACTGAAGATCCCGTGATCGTCAACATCGCTCGTCTCCACGGAATTCATCCCGCGGTGGTGTGCATCAAGTGGGCCGTGCAGCGCGGACAAACGCCCATTCCCTTTTCCGTGCATCATTACCGGGCCAATCTCGAAGGCATTGTGAGCGATCCGCTCACCAGCGGCGAGATGCGCGCCATCGCCGCCATCGACCGCAACTGCCGCTTGATCAAAGGCCAGGTCTTTCTTTGGAAAGAAGGCCAAAGCTGGGAAGATCTGTGGGACCTGAACGGGGAGATTACGCCGCCGTAAACTATATGCGGCACTTCAAGTGCAGCTTAAAAGTAATCGGGAGCACTCCGAATGAAACCCACAATGACCGCAGCGTTCTTGCCGGGCAACTCGACCGTAGAACTGCGCACGGTGCCCGTGCCGGAGCCGGGCCACGGAGAAGTTTTGCTGCGGGTGAAAGCGTCGACCATCTGCGGCTCGGATATTCGCTGCATTTATCACGAGCACCTCGGTAAAGGGCCTGAGGGCTACCAGGGAGTGATCGCCGGGCACGAGCCATGCGGCCAGATCATAGCCGTTGGCGAGGGCTGCCGCCGCTTCAAGGTGGGCGACCGCGCGATTGTGTATCACATCTCCGGCTGCGGCGTATGCAACGACTGCCGGCGTGGATACATGATCTCCTGCACCAGCGAAAAATACCGCCGCGCCTACGGGTGGCAGCGCGATGGCGGCATGGCTGAGTTCATGGTAGCCGAGGAAAAGGACATCATCGCGTTGCCCGATGTGCTCTCCTACGCCGACGGCGCACAGGTTGCGTGCGGATTCGGCACAGTTTACGAAGGTCTTCAGAAAATCGGCATCGATGGCAATCACGCCGTGCTGATCATGGGCTTGGGGCCTGTAGGCCTGGCCGCCGGCGCACTCTGCCGCAAACTCGGCGCGCAAAAAATCATCGGCATCGACGTGGCGCCGGAACGGATGAAAATTGCGCTCGAACTCGGTCTTTGCGATGCGGTTCTCACTTCCGGTCCCGATAACGTGGCCGAGGTGAAGAGGCTCACAAAAGGTATGGGCGTGGAGCGCGCAGTCGACTGCTCGGCGAACGATGCCGCTCGGGTCACCGCGATTCGCGCTGCGCGCAAGTGGGGCAAAATCGTTTTCATTGGCGAAGGCGGACGCGTCGAGTTCAATCCATCGCCCGACATGATTCACGACCAGAAGACGCTGTATGGCTCGTGGGTTACGTCCACATGGCTAATGGAAGATCTGGTGGAGCGCCTGGTGCGGTGGAACCTGCATCCGGCCGATATCATCACGCACCGCTTTCCGCTGCAGCGCGCCGGCGAGGCTTATGCGCTGATGGCTTCAGGCAAATGCGGCAAGGTAGCTGTGTGCGCGGATGAAGAGTTGAAATAAAAACGGAGTAAGTGAGGGAATCATGGCTGATACGCCGCAAATGACCAAACCGGACTGGGAACGCCAACTGAATCTTCTGCTGCCGCTCTTCGGGCATCGCAACTGGATCGTGGTTGCCGACTCAGCCTATCCCGCGCAGTCGAGACCGGGAATCGAGACCGTTGTTTCCGGGGCCGGCCAGATAGAGGTCGCGCGCAAAGTGCTCGACGCGATTACAGCCAGTAAACATGTTCGCGCCAATATCTATCTGGACCAGGAGCTCGAATTCGTTGAGGAGCAGGCTGCACCGGGCGTCTCAGGGTACCGTACTCAGCTCGCCGATTTGCTCAAGACCGCGAATGCGACCACCATGCCCCACGAGCAGATCATCGCCAAGCTCGACCAGACGGCACAGGTCTTCCGCGTGCTCATCGTCAAAACCGAGCTGACGATCCCGTACACGTCGATCTTCTTCGAACTTGACTGCGGCTATTGGAGCGCCGAAGCGAGACAGCGCGTCCGTCAGGCGATGGCTGCTTCCGCCGCAAAGTAGAGTGCGCCGCCGGGGCCGTCGCCGGTCTCAATTCGGTTGCTTCGACCAGCGAATGAAAGGAAAGCGTCCTTATGAGGATGAATCGCAGGGAATTGCTTCAATGGATGGGCAGTGTGCGCCCGCCTTGGCAGAGCAGAACTTCCGCGGCAAAGCGGAAAAGGGGAGAATGACCAATGCATAGGACTCACTTGAAGGTTGTGGCATTGAACGGTAGCGCCCGCAAGGGCGGCAATACTGCTATTTTGCTCCGATACGTCCTGAAAGAACTGGAGAAGGAGGGAATCGAGACCGAGCTCATCGAGATGAGCGGCGCCAAAATTCACGGGTGCCTTTCGTGCCGCGAATGCTCGAAGAAAAAGGACCGCCGTTGCGCGCAGACCGGCGACATGGGCAATGTGTACATCGAGAAGATGGATCAGGCGGACGGCATTCTTCTTGGCTCGCCCACCTATGTGGCCGACGTTTCGTCTGAAATGAAGGCGTTGATCGACCGCGCCTGTCTGGTCTCCAAGGCAAACGGAGGTATGCTTCGCCGCAAAGCCGGCGCTGCCGTGGTGGCTGTTCGCCGCGCCGGAGCCATCCACGCCTTCGACTCGTTGAACCTTTTCTTCCTGATCAACGAGATGATTGTGCCCGGCTCGTCGTATTGGAACATCGGCATCGGCCGTGAGATCGGGGACGTGGAGAAGGACGAGGAAGGCATCCAGACCATGAAAACGCTGGGCCAGAATATGGCCTGGCTGCTGAAGAAGATCAACAGTTAGCGGCAGCCGGCATCGATCTTCTCCGCAACCGCGGCGATCATGCCCCGGTCCTCAAACTCGTAAAGCGCCCTCCCATGGTGGGAAACACCAGCACCGGCATGCCCGCGTGACCGAAAACGAGCATCTCCATCTCGCGCGCAAGCCAGCTGGAACGTCCTTTGTGGTACTCGCGATTCATTTTCGTACTTTCCCGTCTCAACCGGAGCCGTATCCTCCACGAATACGAGTCCCGGCTCTGCCATCATCAGCGAGGCCGCCCGATGAATGAGCACAACGGGAATCTCGCCGTCGCTCCGAGCCTGCTTTCGCCGCTCTCAAGAAATTTGCCTCCAAGGCCCGATTTCGGCGATACTTAAGTGTTGTGGCGTGTGCGGCCGGGCGCATCTGTCCGGCCGTTGCCGCGCCGGAGCGCATCCGGCGTCCGCCGTGGCGAACCCCGCCGCGGCATGCAGCATGGCAACTGTACGGGTAGCTTCCCGTAACGCCATAGCAAAGCTCTCGTACGCGAAAGGAACTGGTTCACCGTGGTTATGATTCGTTTGGCGCGTGTGGGCGCCCGCAAACAACCGTATTACCGCATTGTCGTTCTCGAGAAGGACCGCGCCCGCAATGGCCGCTCCATCGAGGTGGTCGGCACCTACAACCCCCGTACCAATCCGGCCTCGGTCGATCTGAAGCACGAGCGCATCGCCTATTGGCGCGGCAAGGGCGCGCAACTCTCGCCCACCCTCGCAAAGCTCGTCGCCAAGCACCCCGCGCCGGTTGCGCAAGAGCCCGCGGCTCAGGTTCCAGACCCGGCAGCAGCCTGATTTTTCCAACCCTCCGGGCAGCGCCGCCAGCCGGAGCCGGACAAGGCCGGTGCACAAACCATTGCTCATTGCGGGCGTGCGTGTTACCATTCGCGCACAGTTTCAAAGTGCCAATTCCCAACGCAGAAGGTCAGGGGCAAGATCATGACCCAGGTCGATATGGTGCAAGTGGATGAGCTGGTCCGCGAGATTGCGCGGGCCCTGGTGGATGAGCCGGACGCCGTCGAAGTGGAATCAGTCAATCGGGATGAGAACACCGTTCTCAGGCTCCGGGTTGCGGCGCAGGATGTGGGCAAGGTCATCGGCAAGCAGGGGCGCACCGCGCGGTCCGTGCGTACCATCCTGGGCGCGGTCAGCATGAAGCTGCACCACCGCTACACGCTCGACATCCTGGAAGAGGACGAAGAAGTCTAGCATGACTTTCGCCCGAGGCGCTGCCGTGCTCCGGGCTCGGAGATAGCCGTGCCGCAACCGCCCCAAGCGTGGGTCTGGCTGGCGCGGATTCGCCGTCCGCAGGGCCGCAAAGGCGAGGTTTTTGCCGAAATCCTCACCGATTTCCCTGAAAAGTTTGCCGAACGACGGCAGCTCTGGCTGCTGTCACCCCAAGAAGCAATGAACGCTTCTCGGGGATCCCGCCTGCTGCCTGCGGACGCATCTTCACGGGGCGCCCCGGGCCCACATCCTGGGACTCGGGAGTTTCCAACCCCCCAGCCAAATGCAAGTTCGGCCCAGCTTGCCGCGCATTGGCTGCATAAAGGCGGCGTGGTGCTCCACTTTGCCGGTGTGGACTCGATCTCCGCCGCCGAAGCGCTCAAGGGGATGATCGTCGCCATTCCCCGCGCGGAGCGAGCCGCTCTCGCCGAGGATGAGGCCTACATCGGCGATCTGATCGGCTGCACGCTCGTCGACGTCGGCGGCGCGGAGCCGGTCTCTGTCGGCGAGATAGAGGACGTGGATCGAAGCATGGGGCCGGCGCCTCTGCTGGTCGTGCGCGGGCCGCAAGGGGAAATTCTCATCCCCTTCGCCAAAAGCTACCTGCGCCGTATGGACCTAGCCGCCAAGCGCGTCGAGATGGCGCTGCCGGAAGGCTTGGTCGATCTCAACTCCTTTGAAAAAGAGTGACGAATTGAGCGTAGCGGGCAGGCTGGCGGGCCGCACCCAAGGCGCAGGTTGGTTCACTTGCCTTCGATCCGGTAAGCGGCGTCTTTCCACGCCGCATCGATCGTTTCCGGCAGCGATCTCCAGCTCACGTTGCGCGCGTAGCCAAGCTGCTTTCCCTTTGCAGTGATGATCTCGCAGATAGGCATCTCACCCTGCTTCCAATGCTCATGGGCAGTTGGTTCCCGATCCTTCACAATCCTCTCCGCCTCGCTCACCTCGTCCTCCTTACGGCGTGCGCTCAGAATACCAGCGGCTTCCACGCGTCATCCTGCTTCAGCGCGAGTTGAAGCGGTCGCGGCGGTCCTTTCGGCGGCACGGTCACTTCGATCCATAGCTCCTGGCCGGGCTGGAGCGGCAGTGGGTTCCGCGCGCGCTCGGCTATGTAGAAATCGACCGGCTCCTCCAGCCGCATCTGGCCGCAGGGCACACCCGGCGCGGCCGAAACCTCCTCGCCCACCGTCAGATCCTCCTGGCCCTCCACGCGCACGGCCACGAGCTTGTTGCTCTCCACCTTCAGGTTGGCGCGGAAGTCCACCGGCATAGGCCGCAAAACATACGGCCCGGGCTTGATGGCGCCGTTCACGTCGCGCGGGAAGGTGGCCAGCTTGGCCGAGGGCAGCGTGCTTTGGCAGCCATCCACCGTAAGCTGCAAGCTCAGGTAGCGACCGCGCATGGGCAGCTCCGGATCGATGGCCGCCGCCTGCGTCCACACCCGCGGGCAGCGCCAGCGCTGGTAGAGATACTTCGCCGCAATCGACGAAACAATCGCCAGTTGGACCAAAAGCAGCGCTATCGACACACCGGAGAGCGTAAGACGCCCGATCTTCATAGCGCGCCTCCATTGGCTTCGGCCGCCACGATCTGCTCCGCCGGTTTTGGCGGAGCCATGCGCTTCAGAATCCGCCGGCGCATCTTTTCGAGTGCCCAACCTCCGGCCAGGAAGAGCACGCCGAGACCGATGAGGCCGAGGGAGCGATTCACCATGCTCATGATGTCGCTGAAGTAGAACCATCCTACGGCCGCCGCAAATCCCACGATGCCGAGATTGACGAGCGCGCGCGAGACGAGCCGTACGCCCCACCAGCAAAGGAAGACGGCGAAGGCAGCCACCAGCGCGTGTGCCAGCAGGTTGGGATCGGTGCGTGTGTAGGTGACCACGGTCCCATTGGGGCCCTTATAGCTCTCCATCCACGTGCGATAACACCACGGCAGCGCGATCGCGAAGGCAATGGCGGCGGCGATGGGAACCAGGCCCTTGTGGCCGTGGAAGGCGGCCACGATAAGCGGCACGGCGGCGATTGCGATCCAGGCCCACACGCGCGGGCCGAAGGGGATGAAGCTCTGCTCGCTCGAATACGAGGCCCATGCAGACAGCATCAATACGGCGCCTGCTACCAACCCAACGACGCCAACGGCGAATAGAATTCCCTGCACTGCTTTACGCCGCGAGGCGATGAAGAACGCGATGTAAAGAATGGACCACATGAAGTAGAGGCGGCCCATGTAAATGCCTTCGCCGATGTGACCGTTGATGCGGAAGCCGAGCTCGCAAAAAATCCACGCGGGCACGAGCAGCAGCGCCAGGGTTTGCTGCGCCTGATCGTGGAGCAGCGCCCAGCCGAAGAGAGCGGCCAGCGCCCACAGTAACACGGCAGCCGGCCAGTGCTCCTGAATGTTGAAGATCTGGCCGACTAGCGCGATCGCTGCGCCAGTCGCGACGGTTCCCACGGCGTGCAGCGCGGTGGAAAGACTGCGGAAACTCGATCGCGCCAGGCCGCCCGCAACGTGAAAGACGGCCACCATGGCGATAACCAGCGTGTAGCGCGCGACGGGGCCGAGCTCGTCCCAGTGGGCCGAGACAAACAGCACCACGCCGCAGGCCAGCAGAATGGCGCCGAGAATGAGCGCCGTAACGCCCTGCCAGCGCAGACCGGCAGGCGCACCGGCGGAGGCCTGCGTTTCGTGCGCACGGATGCGTGCAGCCGTCTCTGCATCCAGGACGCCGGCCGATTGCCAGCGTGCCAGCAATGTTTCAATGTCCGCCATGGCGATTGCCCACCATCATAGGCCATGCGCTTCGCCGGGTAAAGCGCCCCATGCGAGCGAGCCGCTATCATCGGGAGTATGCGGTTCGATCTTGTCACCATCTTTCCCGGATTCTTTGAGGGCATCTTTGCGCACGGTATCGTGCGCCGGGCGCTGAAGGAGGGATTGGTGACAGTGGAGGCGCGCGATCTGCGGGAGTATGCGCACGACCGGCACCGCACGGTGGACGACCGTCCGTTTGGCGGCGGCGAGGGGATGGTTCTGAAGCCGGAGCCGCTCGCCCGAGCGCTGGAGGCGCTGGGGATCGGGAAGAAAGCGGAGCGAAGTGAGGACACAGCGGGGACGCGGGTGATTCTGCTTTCGGCGCAGGGGCAGGTGTTTACGCAGGCGGTGGCGCGGGAGTTGGCCGGGCTAGAACGCCTGGTGCTGATCTGCGGGCGCTACGAGGGCGTGGACGAGCGCATCAATGAGCTCTATTGCGATATGGAGATTTCGATCGGGGATTACGTGCTGAGCGGGGGCGAGCTGGCTGCGGCAGTAGTGGTGGATGCAACCATGCGGCTGATTCCCGGCGTGCTGGGTAACGAGGCTTCCGGCGAGTTTGAGAGCTTTGGCGCGGCGGACGCAGAGATCGATGTGGATGTGGAAGGGGTTCCTCGATCGCAGCACGGAGCGGGAGGGTTGCTCGATTATCCGCACTACACGAGGCCGGTGGAGTTTGGCGGGCTGCGCGCGCCGGAGGTGCTGCTCAACGGCGATCACGCCCAGATCAGGCGCTGGCGGAGAGAGCAGCAACTGCGCAAGACGCTCAAAAACCGGCCAGAGCTGCTGGACAAAGCAGCTTTGAGCGCGGAAGACATACGAATGATCGAGGCAATGCGCCGCCAGTAGGATGGTACTGCATGGCAGACGAAAGTTCTCCGGGAATGATCGGTCGAGTGCGTGTCTGGCCGGGACGGCGGCCGGCACAGTCGAAGCCGGCGACGAAAGCGGAAGCGTTTTTCATGGCGCGAACGGCGCGATAAGCCGGTGTGGCAAGGGTGTGGCGCAGTCGAACTCGCTTTTCGCCCATGGCGGAACCATAGCTTATGTGCCGGGGGCTGATGGAGTGCATTCCAGCGCCGGGCGCGGGCATTAGGCGACGGCGGGAATCTTTGATAAACTGAGGGTTCTGAGTTCAATTGCAGGAAGCTACCATGTCTATCCATCCAGTAATGCAGCGCCTGGCTGAAAAGCTGAAGCGCGCCGATTTGCCGGCGTTTGTGCCCGGTGACCAGATCCGCGTTCAAGTGAAGATCAAGGAAGGCGATAAAGAGCGGCTTCAGGCCTTTGAGGGCCTGGTGATCGCCATCAACAAAGGCCCGCAGGGCACGTTCACCGTGCGCAAGATGAGCTTTGGACAAGGGGTCGAGCGCATCTTCCCCTTCAATTCGAAGGTCGTCGATAAGATTGATTTGATCCGCAGCTACAAGGTACGGCGCGCGAAGCTGTTTTATCTGCGCGGGCTGCGCGGCAAAGCTGCGCGGCTGAAGGAAGTGGACCGCGCGACCGGCAAAGTGCGGGTGTAGAAGCGCGGAAACGAGTGTTCCAGCCAGACCCCCGGCCACGAGGCTGGGGGTTTTGCTTTTGCGCGGCAAGCACAAAGACGGCGGCTACGCAGGTTGCGTTAGCGTGGGCCGGCGGAGGTGAGTTTCGGGCTTCGTTTCCACAAAAACATGGAGCGCACGGTGCGCGGTAGAGCAAACGGGTTCCTATACTGATCGCATGAGGAAGGTGCGCGACGACGAATCGGGCGGCTGGCCGGCTGGCGGCGCGGTCTGCGGATTCGCACTGGAGAACGCCGCGCGGCGGCGCGGGGCGCTGTGCATTGCAGGCCTCGATGAAGTGGGGCGCGGGCCGATGTTTGGGCCCGTTGTTGCCGCAGCCGTCATCCTTCCAAAAGGCTGCTCCCTGCAAGGGTTGACGGACTCGAAACAGCTTACGGAAAAGCAGAGAAACGAATTTGCCGCAGTCATTCGTGCCTGCGCCGTGGCGTTTGCGATTGCGGCGGTGGACGTGGAGACGATCGACCGTATCAACATTCGACGCGCGTCACTGCTGGCGATGCGGATGGCCGTGGAGCAGCTGGCCGTTGCGCCAGACTACCTGCTCATCGACGGGCGCGACACGATCGAGTGGCCGTGCCCGCAGCAGGCGGTGGTGCAGGGCGACGCGCGAAGTGCTTCGATTGCCGCGGCGAGCGTGCTGGCCAAGGTGTATCGCGACCGGCTGCTGGTGGAGTTGGATGCGGTGTATCCCGGCTACGGGCTGGCGCGGCACAAGGGCTACTGCGTGGCGGAACACCTGGAGGCATTGGCGCGGCTGGGGCCGACGCCGCTGCACCGCAAGAGCTTCGGTCCTGTGGCGCAGAGGATGCTGTTTGAGTAGGGCGCAAAGGCAGCGGAGTTGGCGGGCGGGTCAGGCAGCGACGGCTGCGCGGGCTTTGCGGCGGCGCTGCATCCAGCTCAACAAAGGCCGTGCGAGGAGAAGCGCGGCAACAATCAATGTGATGGTGATGGGTGTGATGACGCCGGTCTTGACTTGCCACCAGTAGTGAATCACTCCACAAATTGCGGCGAGGTAGATGAGCCGGTGCAGGCGGTTCCAGTTTTTGCCGCCGAGCTTGCGGATAGCCCACGTAGTAGAGGTGAGCGCGAGGGGCACGAGAAGCAGGTAGGCAGCGACGCCCATGGTGATGAAGCGGCGCTTCGCTACGTCGCCGATCATGGCGGGCACGCTAAAGCCGGAGTAGAGAGCCACGTAGGTGAGCATGTGCAGCGTGGCATAGAAGAAGGCGAAGAGGCCGAGCAGGCGGCGGAATTTGATAAGCCATGAGAGGCTCGGCAGAATCCGGCGCAGCGGCGTGATGGCGAGGGTGATGGCAAGCAGGCGCAGCGTGGCTTTGCCGGTGGAAAAAGCGATGTCGGCAGTCGGATCGGGGCCGAGGCCGTTGGTGACGGCGCCCCAGACCAGCCAAACTGCGGGCGCGAGGCAGGCGAGCCAGACGAGGGTCTTGAGCAGGATAAGGATCGAGCGTTTCATTGGTGTCCAGTGAGCGGAGCTGCCGGTGTTAGCCGCGCTTCGCGCGCGTTAGCGGTATTAGGCAAGGTAGCGGAGCTTGCCAAGCTAGCGGTGTCAGCCAGCCGCCGCCACAGGCTCGATAGCGGAGTTATAACTACAGCGAATCTCGTCTTCATGAAATAGGCCGCCCTGGCACGGAAACTAGCACCGCCAACTCCGCCAGCGCCGCTAACTCCGCCTCAAAAATACTTGCGCAGATTCATTCCGGTGTACATCGATGCCACCTGGTCCGTGTAGCCGTTGAACATGAGCGTGGTGCGGCGCTGCGCGTAAAAGGGCAGGCCGATGCGGCGCTCGGTCTTCTGGCTCCAGCGGGGATGGTCGACGTCGGGATTCACGTTGGAGTAAAAACCGTATTCGTTGGGAGCCTGCTCGTTCCAGGTAGTCGGCGGCTGCTTGTCGATGAAGCGCACGGTGACGATGGACTTGGCGGACTTGAAGCCGTACTTCCAGGGAACGACGATGCGGACGGGCGCGCCGTCCTGATTGGGCAGCGTTTCGCCGTAAAGGCCGAAGGTGAGCAGGGTGAGCGGGTTCATGGCCTCGTCCATGCGCAGGCCTTCAGAGTAGGGCCAGGAGATGGTGCTTTCGCTGGTCCACTTTTCCACATGACGGTCGTAGTAAGAGAGGAACTGCACGTAATTGGCGCTGGGCAGCGGGTTGCACTGCTTGATGAACTCGGAGAGCGAGTAGCCGACCCATGGAATCACCATGCTCCACGCCTCGACGCAGCGATGCCGATAGACGCGGTCTTCGAGGGGATGGAGCTTGAGGAGGTCATCGATCGAGAAGGTGAGGGACTTGGCGACTTTGCCTTCGACTTTGACGGTCCAGGGACGGGTGGGCAGGCCGCCGGCGTTTTTGGCGGGGTCGCCCTTGTCCACGCCGAACTCGTAGAAGTTGTTGTAGTGGGTGATGTCGTCGAAGGTGGTGAGCTGCTCGCCGGTCGTGGTGAGAGGGCTATAGACGGTCTGGAGCTTGGTTGGGTCCGCATGGACGGTGGTGCGTGGGGAGACGAGCCGAGCGAGGCGTTCGGCGCCGAGGGCCGCGGCGCCCACTGCGGCCGCGCCCTTGAGGAAGCGGCGGCGGTTCAGGTAGCGGAAGTATGCTCCGCGGGAGGTGATCTCAGAGGAGGGGATGTCGGGCGGTTTGGCAATAAGCATAAGGTAATCTCGCTTGGGGAAGGACTGATGCACCTATTAGACACCGCGGAGGGGGTGAACGTTACAGAATTCGTGTCAGCTTTTTTGCGCGTACGGCCACTGCCCCACTCGCCAGGCGCGGAGGAGGTAAAGGAGGGTTCCGGAGGCGGCGATGGCGGCGGCCACGGCGAGCTCCATGAGAGCGTGGGCGCGGTAGACCAGCAGAAAAGCGAATCCCGTCATGGCGGCGAGAGGCGGCAGCGGATAAAGCGGAATGCGAAAGGGACGAGGCAGATCGGCGCGCTGGATGCGGAGGAGGATCACGCCGATCTGCTGCGGAAAAAACTGGAGCACGATGCGGGTGATGACGAGCAAAGTGATGACTTGCGTGAGCGAGAAGAAGCAGAAGACGGCTCCCACGAGGCCGAGGGCGACAAGCGAGCGGTGGGGAATGCCGTGCTTCGGATGTACGGCGGCGAGAAAGCGGAAGTAGTTGCCGTCGCGAGCGGCGGCGTAGGGCACGCGGGAGTAGCCGAGAAGAAGCGAGAAGACGCTGGCGAAAGCAGTCCAGACGATGAGTGCAGCAAGGGTATAGCCGGCCCAGCGGCCGAAGACGGAGCGCGCAATGTCGGCCACAAGCTGCACGGGGAGCGCGGCGGACCCGGCAGCGTGCGATGCGGCGCTGCGCAGCGAGGGCAGGACGGCCAGGTTCATAACTACATAAATGGCCGAGACGAAGAGCACCGAGAGGAGAATAGCGCGAGGGATGGTGCGCTCAGGACTGCGGACCTCGGCGCCTAGGAAGGTGATGTTGTAGTAGCCCCAGTAGCAATACGTGGCGAGCAGCGTGGCCTGGGCGAGACCACTGAGAGCTAGCGCGCTGGAAAGCGTTGGAGCTTGCGGCATATGCCAGCCGCCGGTGGCCGCGGCGTGCGCGAAGCCTGAGACGATGACGCCGGCAAGCGCGGCGATGACGCCGGCAAAGAGCACCCAGGCAAGGCGCGTGATGGAACTCAGGTTGCGATAGAGGAGCGCGGTGACCAGCAGGCAGGCTGCTGCGGCGGCGAAGTTTGAATAGTGAAGCGCGGGCAGCACGGCGATGGGCGCGGAGTCGAGACCGGGCCAGAAGACGGCAAGAAAACCGGAGAGCCCGATGCAGCCGGAGGCGACCGAAAGGGGCGCGGTGAACCCGACCTGCCAGACATAGAGAAAGCTGAGCCAGTTGCCGGGGCCGTCGGGGCCGTAGATCTCGCGCAGAAATGCATACGACCCGCCCGCACGCGGAAAGGCTGCGCCCAACTCGGCCCAGACAAGGCCGTCGGCAAGGGCGATGGAAGCGCCCAGCACCCACGCCCAGACTGAGAGCCGGTAGCCCGCAGCGGCAATCACCAGCGGAAGCGTGATGAACGGGCCGACGCCGATCATCTCGAGCATGTTGAAGAGCACGGCAGAGCGCAGGCCAATGCGGCGTTCGAGTGTGGCGGGGCCTCCAGCGAGCGTTTTTTGCTCCATGGGGTGGGCGGCGGAGGTCGGGGTGAGCGGAATCATCGGACAACTGTTTTCCAGCTTACGTTGTGGCGCAGAGAATTTGGAAGTGGCCGATCCATTTGCGGGCGAAGTTGCGTGCGGCATTGAGCAAGTGCAAGCAATCTCGCCTGACCTGCCGTTTGTAGGCGGAGGCTGATTCAGACCGGGAAGGAAGTGGAAGAATTGTTGGCGCAGGGATTGAGCGCGGTGTCTGCCAGCAACCCAATCATGTGGATCAAGTGAGACAGGGACTACAGGGAACAGGCGCGAATGCGCGAACTTTGTGCTACGGGTTCGCGGATGCTGCGCCGGGCAGCGGTGGGGGTGGGGGCAACTCGAAGACTAGGACGGCGCCGGCATTGAGCAGGGCAACGCGGCGGCCGGAGGGGGAGAGTGCGACATTGCCGCCGACATCGAGGATAGGGCTCACAGGCGACACGAGCGCGATATCGCCACTCGCCGCGTCGAAGACGGTAACTGACTGTTCCTTTACGTCCTCGGCGTCTATGGGTGCGAAGGCATCGACATTGTGAGTGGTATCGAGCGTCTCCCATGCCAGGCGCGAACCGTTGGCCGCCATAACGATCTGCGGCCACACCTCGGTGGACGGTGTCTGGGAGATCCAAAGGGTGCGGCCGCCCGTAGTCATGGCGACGAGCTTGCTTTCTCCCGATGGGCCGCAGGCAGTGACGAGGATCTCCTGTTCCGAGATAAAGTTGTCGTCTGGCGCACAGGTGGATTCGACGCGGCCCAGCATCTTGGTGCCGCCGGTGAAGTAGTTCAGGTTGAGTATCCACTCCGTTCCCTGGCCGCGCAGGTTTTCAAGGTAGCCAGTGGAGTTGATAGGAAGATGAACGGTGGTCCGGACGCGGCTGATCAGCAGCACCTCGCCGGTGTCGCGGCGAAGGATGCGGACGACGAGATCGGGGCGGCTGTTTTCGAGAGCCGAATCCTGATCCGTGGTGACGGTAGCGGATGCAGTGGAGGGGCTGGACACTTCACCCGGCGTGAGCTGCGACTGTGAGGACGAGGCCCTGTCGTCCGTGATTGCAGGGTTCGCGGCGGGCTCGCGCGAGTTGGTGACCAGAAAGTGCTGGGCCGGATCGAGATCGAGCGAGAGCAGGGCGCCGGGGAAGTCGAGGAAAGGCTTGAGCGCGAGCGATGCGCCACCCTCAAGGAGGTTGTTGCGGTCGCGGAGGAGAAAGCGGCCGTTCAAGAGCGGCCACAGGTAGCGGACGCGGTCGTGAACGGTCCAAGTGGCTTCGGCCTCGACCGCGCCCTGAGGTAGCGTGAGGACCACGGCACGGATCCGGCGCTCATCGCTTTCGTTGCTGTCGGCGAAGTCGCGATGCAGGAGGCCGGGAATGTGGAAGGTGAAGAGCAGCCGGTTTTCATCGAGGAAATCGAGCGAGGTCATCGTATTCCGCGCACCCAGATAGATGGGGCCGGGCGCGCTGAATCCAAGCGGCTCGATGGGAATGGTGAACGAGGGCGGAAGGGAGGGCCGGCTAGGGAAGCGGTCAAAAAGGGAGCGCTCTTTGACCGGAGGCGCAGCCTGGGGCGCCGCCGCGATTCCGTTTGGCTCCGGTGCGGTTGGGGCTAGCCTCTGTGCGGCGAGGATTTGTGCTGACGCGGGTATGGCGACTACGAGCGCGAAGGCGAGCGGGGCGCGAGCCGCGAAGAAACTCCGCCCAGCAACTGTCTGCACGATTCCAAGGCCGCGCACCATCGAGGAGTATTCTCGCCGATGCGGGCATGGTAGTGGAAGCCTGGCGCGCGGACGCGCTCATGCACAAACGCGAGAATGCGTTGGACGCCGTAGCCGCACCGTGCCGGAGAGCGGAACCCGGCGCTCGCCGCGTGTGCGACAGTAAAAGAGAGATGGCAGTGCGGACGGCGAAGGGATGGAACATCGCGGCCAAAAGCGGGAGCGGGAGCTTCAGGTTTTTGGGGTACGGAGCGTGCGCGCTGGCCGGAACGCTGTGGGGCACAGGGTTCTACTGGGGCAGGCTTGCGCTCGACGAGATGAACGTAGAGCACATGGTGCTCTACCGCTTTCTGTTTGCCTGCGTGGGCATGGCGCCGGTGATGCTATCGCATCGCGTGCGGCTGACGGCAGGCGAGGCGCGGACGCTGCTGCTGGCCGCTGCCTTCGGCGTTCCCATCCAGTTCCTGTTGCAGTTTCATGGCCTGGCGTTGACCACGGTGAGCCACGCCTCGCTGATGGTGGGCGCAATGCCGGTGCTGCTGGCGGCTGCGGCCGCTTTGTTTGCCGGCGAGCGGCTGGACTGGCTGGGCTGGCTGGCCCTGTGTGGATCGACGGTGGGCGCTGCGATGGTGGTGCTGGGCGGCGACCGCGCGACCACGGGGCGCGAGACGCCTTCGCTGGCGGGTGATCTGCTGGTGATCGCCTCGCTGATTACCGCGCTGGCCTGGATTCTGCTGAGCAAGAAGCTGATGCAGACGCACAGTCCGCCAGTGGTCACCGCGTACACCATCTATTCCGGAACGGTGATGCTTGTGGTTTGGGTGGCTGGCTCGTGGCTGTTTGCGTCTCTGAGGCATGAAAACGTGGAGCCCATGCCGTTTGCCCAGGTGAGTGTGAGGGCGTGGGTTGCGCTGGCAATCAGCGGGCTGTTGTGCACGGCTACGACCACGCTGCTATGGAATTGGGGCATCCATCACGTGCCTGCCTCGCGCGCCGGGGTGTTTCTGAATATTGAGCCGGCGCTCGGCTCTGTGCTGGGCTTGGAGCTGTTGGGCGAGCGGCTGGGTCCGTATGCGTGGCTGGGCGGTGCGCTGATCCTGGGCGCGGCCGTCATCCTGACTGCGCGCGGACATGAGCCGGAGCTGGAGGTGATTCTCGAGTAGTGATCCGGGTTCAGGGAACAGTCAACAGCGGGCAACTTGCGGGCATGAAGATTGATGCGCGGAGCTTGCGCGCGAGTGGATTTTGGAATGGCTAGGAGAGCTTGCGGTAGCATCGGCGGCATGGAACAGCGCGGCGCTGCGGCGCCCGCGCAGGACAAAACTGTCTCCACGCAGAGCAAGCGGCGCGACTGGATGGAGATTGGCATTGCCTACGGTCTGATCATGGCGGTCGTGTGGACGCCGCGGCCGGTGCAGCGGGTTCTGTGGATGGTGGCAGCGGTTGGGATCGCCGTCATTCTCTGGAGATCGTTCGATAGCTGGAAAGCGATGGGGCTGCAAGCGGCGAATTTTGGGCGCTCGCTCTGGATTGCGGGCGCGGCGCTGGCGCTTGCGGTTGCGGCCGTTCTGATTGCCGCAAGAATGCACACCCTGCTGCTGCCGGAAGGCCCATTCAATTTTGCCGGTACGTACTTTGCGTATGCGATTTGGACTGGCGTGCAGCAGTTCCTGTTGCAAGCCTTTTTTCTGTTGCGGTTAGAGCGCGTCATGCCGAAGGCGTGGCAGGCAGCGCTGGTGGCGGCGGTGCTGTTTTGCGCAGCGCATGTGCCCAATCCTTTTCTCGTGCCGATCACGTTGATCTGGGGCTTCGCCGCATGCCTGTTGTTCCTGCACTACCGCAATCTTTATCCACTCATAATTGCGCATGCGATTCTTGGGATTACGGTAGCTATGACCATTCCCGGGCCGGTGGACCACAACATGCGCGTCGGCTTGGGGTATCTGAACTATCGCCAGCACATGCATCGGCCCGCGCCCTGGCAGCATCCGCTAACGCAGCCATAGAGACCAGATGGCGTCCACTGTGGCGTGGGTGACGGCCGAGGCTCCAACGCGGCGTTCCTGCCGCCACGCGCGGCCGTAGAAGATGCCGGCCAGCGCCGCCAGCAATACGTAGCGCCAGTTGAAGTTGGTGGTGCGTTTGTTGTAGTGGGCCAGGCCGAAGAGGCAAGCGGTCAATAACAAAGCGCCGTAACGCCCGATGCGCTTTTCCAGCAGGTTCTGCAGCCAGCCGCGGAAAAACAGCTCCTCGGGAACAGCAATGAAGAAGAAGGTGAAGAGCCATGCGCCGGCCAATTCCGCGACTCCCGGCCAGTCGCGGTGCGCGTGTAGAAAGCCGAGGCTCAGGCCAAGCGCGAGAGCGATGGGCGTGTAAAAGGCAACCTCGCGCACACCGATGGCGGCGTCTTTGAGGCGAAGGCGCAGGTCGAAGCCGGTCCCATCGAGCCGGCGGATGAGGACGAAGCCGTAGATTCCCGCGTCGAGAAGAAGAATCTTGTTGAAGATTGCCAGATGCGCCGGCCACGCGCCCTCAAACCAACGCAGATCGACAGCCAGGCCCAGCGCGGCGAGAACCAGAAAGTCGCGCCAGTTGCCGCGCTGTTCGGGATCGACGCGGGCGGCCTGCCAGAGCAGAGTGGCGATGGCGGCGGGCAGCAAGGCGTACAAGGCGAACCATTGCGCGCGGAAGATTCCCGTGCCGCAGGCGACCAGCACATAGGGGACGCACAACAGCGCTGGAGATACGAGCTGCGCCCAAAGCGGGAGGCTGCGTACGCGGGCGGCAATGGCCTGCGGGAAAAACGCCACACCCAGGAAAGGCAAAAGCGTGAGCAGCGCAGCGGCGATGTTGGCGGGAGTGAACAGATGCATCCACTCCATTGTGCGCCTGTAGGGGTTGTTTCAGAGGCTCCTCAGCGCGCCAACCAATTACCAGAGGCCGGGTACGAGCCGGAAATGTGTGCGAGCCGCGTACGCCGCATAGCCGGAAAGCTTGTCGTGAAGGAACCGGTCTTCCTGCGCGGTGCGCCAGAGAATGAGAAGCGCTATGAGCGCAGCCACAGCCATTGCCCACCCCGAGCCAAGCATGAGAGCTGTCGCCGGGTACATCAGGATGGATCCCGCATACATGGGGTGGCGTACGAAGCGGTAGGGACCGTCGGTGACGACTGTATGGCCGCGATCGGTTTGAATGCGAACTGTTGTCTCAGCGAAGGGGTTTACGAGGAAGGTCCAGGTAACCAGCGCCATTGCGGCCAAAAACAGTGCGATGCCCGGAAACAGGGTCCAGGACGGCATCGCCAAGCCGTGGAATCGAACCGCGTCCAGTCCCGCCACCAGAACCTGAATGAACGTAAGCGGGAAATAGATCCACATGAAGAATCTGTCGAACCGTCGCGTATCCTTGCGCATGAATTTGCCGCGCGCTTCCAGCAGGCCGGGGTTGAAGCGGTGCATGAGCGCGCCGACAAACGTCATAGTAACCACATAGACAGCGACGCATACCCATCCACGCGCCCAGTCGAGACGCCCTGCGCCGGCGAACGCCGCAGCGACCCAGAGGAGCATCGCCGACATGCCCTTGGCGAGTTTCCAGAGGCGGCCGAGGATGCCCAAAGAGCTTTTCGTTTGCGTTTCGGCTACGGGTTGGTCGGGCATCGCGTATCCTCAATGCGTCTCTTCCGGCGCAACGCAGCCAAGTCGACTCGTTGCGATAAGGCAATTCTCGCCTCAACTTGATTTGCCAGTATGTGACAACGAGTACGAGGAACTGTGACCGCGCAGCGGAGGCAGGCGGCGTTATCCCTCGAACGACAATTGCGTCGTCGCCCAGACAGCCGCCGCGGGCTTGGGCTCCGACGCAAGTTCGTAAACAAGGCGCTCGAGGACAAGGCGTTTGTCAGGCGGCGAGGAGCGGAGTTCGAGATCTGCGCGGGCTACGAGGCGCAGGGCGCGGGTGAGGTCGCGGCGGCTCTTGTACCGGCGCGCCTGGCGGATGAGGTCGTCGGCGGCAAAGGGCGGCATGCGAAAGCCCTGCCACAGCGCCTGCCAGATGGCGCGCGAATCGCGCACGTTTTTCTCGAGAATCACCAGCATCTGGCGGAAGGTGCGGGCCAGCATGTAGAGGTGGCCGATGGCAGCGTCTTCTCCGGCGTCGGAGCTGTTGAGGAGGCCCTGCAGCAGCGCGAGCGCGCGCACGCGGTCGCGGGCGCTGATGGCGTCGGTCAATTCGTAGAGGGTGCGCTGCTTGGCGCTGAGCACCATGGTCTCCACGTCGCCGAGGGTGATTTTTCCCCGGCCCGCAACGTAGAGCAAAAGCTTCTCCAACTCCGAGGAGACCAGCATCATGTCGGCGCCGAGCGAGTCCACCAGCTCGCGCGCAGCGTCGTTTTCCAGGCGCAGGCCTGCTTCCTGCGCCTTGGCCGCCGCCCAGCGCATGGCGTCTTCCTCGCTTACGCGGGCCAGCTCCACCATGCCGCAGTGTTCGCCCAGCGTTTCCGTGAGCCGCCCGTAGCGGTTCTTGTCGTCCATATCGATGCGGCGCGCGTCCGAGGGAATGCGCAGGAAATCGGCGATGAAAAGCAGCAGCGCCTGCGGGTTCGGCGATTGAAAGTAGCGGTCAAGCGCGGCAAACTCTTCCTTCTTGGCGCCGCGCGTGTAGAGCTGGCGCACGTTGCGGACGAAGATCACTTGAAACGGAGCCATCAACGAGGGCGTCTGCGCCCGGTCCAGCACTTCAAAGATCGAAGTGGAAGCCAGGTCGAGATCGGAGAGGCAAAAATCTTGGGAGTCGGCGGGAACGAAGGCCTTGATCACGGCCGAGCGGCAACGGTCGAGCAGAAAGACCTCGTCGCCGGCCAGCACGTAGCCGGGCCGCAACTTGCCGGCGCCTGCCGCGGCGGCTTCAATCTCCTCGATAAAGCGGGCCGCGGCACTGAATCCGGAGCCCCAGCGCGAGCCGGTCAAATCTCCTGCTCCTTCTTAGCGTGCTCTGACGCCGCATTTCTCATGCGGCTCCAGAATACCGTTCCTGCGGCGAACAGGCCAGCCTGGAAAAGTGGGCAGGAATCAAAAGAGGAGCGGCGTTCAGGGCAGCCACAGCCCGGACGGCAATCCAGGCCAATGCCGTAATCCACGCGCAGGCGATGTTTCCAACGAGAGGCTAAAACCCCTCCAGCACGTCGGCCACGAACTGCTGTGCGAACTCGCGGGAGAGGCGCTGCATGGCCGCCGGATCTTCCTGGACAAAGGTCGGCAGGTTCGTCGTGGATTGATACTGTTCGCGAAAGACGTAGTTCTTGTTCTGGTATAGAACCCTTCCGTCGCGCGCGGTCAGAGTCACGGACGCCACAATGGTGATCACGAAGCTCGACGACTGCTGCGTGGCGGCATTGTAGGTGAATGGAGTCGTCGACTGCTTGAGAATCGTGCCGCGCAGCACTGCGTCGGCATCTGCTCCGTCATCGGAAATGACGCGGAAACGGGTGCGCGTGACGAATTCGCGGATAACAGCCTCGGTCAACGCCTGCTCCGTACCGTTGATGTCGGTGCGCGTGGCAAAGACCGGCACGGCAAGCGTTTTGACATCGGGAGGCAGATGCGTGGCCGCGCCCAGCGTGTGATAGCCGCATCCGCTCAGGCTCAGAAGGGCAAGAGCAGCCGAGAGGACGGCTTGAGGCAAAAATGCGGAAGGGCGCATGGCTCCTCTCAGTGTACTCAATCGCGTTCCGGCCCGGCAGCGGTAGCATTCTGGTTATGAGCTGGACTGGATGGGCGCTGCTTTCCGCCGTATTTGCCGCCGCCACGGCCCTTTTGGCCAAAGTGGGGGTGGAGCACGTTGACTCGAACCTGGCCACGGCGCTGCGCACCAGCGTGGTGGTGGTTTTTGCATGGGGCATCGCGCTGGCGCTGGGCAAGCACGGCGAGATCCGATCGCTTGATCGCCGCACGGTGCTGTTTCTCACGCTGTCGGGGCTGGCCACGGGATTGTCGTGGCTCTGTTACTTCCGCGCGCTGCAACTGGGGCCGGCCTCGCGCGTGGCGCCGCTGGACAAGCTCAGCGTTCCCCTGGTGATGGTGTTTGCCTGGCTGCTTTTGGGCGAGAAGCTCAACGCCGCGGCGCTGGTTGGCGGCGCGCTGATTACCGCCGGAGCGATGGTGATGGTGCTGAGTTGACAGAGAACAGAGAACAGAGAACAGAGAACAGAGAACAGAGATCAGAGAACAGGTACAGACTCGCAGGCGGTCGTAAGCGGTCCTTATACTGGAACGAATGACAGCGCTATCCCCATCTCAGCCCGCGCCCCCTTTGCGGCCGCGGCGGATTGTCCTGACCGGCTTTATGGGTTCGGGCAAAACCACCGTCGGCCCGCTGGTGGCGCGGCGGCTGGGCTGGAGCTTTGTGGACGTGGACGACGCGATCGAGGCCGAGGCCGGATGCACCATTGCCGAGCTTTTCCGCCGCGATGGCGAGGCCGCCTTTCGCGAGCGGGAGCGGGCCGCCATCGCGCGGCTGGCCGACGCCGATGGCTTGGTTCTGGCGCTGGGCGGCGGCGCCATGGAAGATGCCACAACGCGGTCGCTGCTGCTGACTTCGCCCGAGACGCTGCTGGTTCATCTGGAAGTGGAGTTGGCGACGACGCTTGCGCGCTGCCGCGGAACGGAGCAGCAGCGGCCTGTGCTCGCCGACGAGGCGAACCTGGCCAGGCGCTACGAGCGGCGAATGCCCTTGTACCGCATGGCGCATTTGTCGATCGCCGTGGATGCGCTGACTCCGGAACAGGTGATGGAGGCGATTGCCGGCGCTGCCCAGCGCGTCTGACCGAAAACCGCGTGAGAGTTACGTTTTTGCGACGTTTTGGCGACGTTTGGCGACGAAAATCGCCGCGGTTTTTGGCCTTTCTAGGAAGGCCTCTGTTGATTCTGAACGACTTACTCTGATAAATAGGCTGTTTTCATACCCCCTCCGGGTATAGGGGGGTAGGGGTAAGGCAGTGGCCAGTGGACAGTGGTCAGTGATCAGTGGTCAGAAAAACCGTGGAACGGGCGCTGGAGGGCGATGCGGAGGCCGTTCTTGTTTGTTTGCCGATCATGGAACCATTGTGCGGCAAACCCCGGAAATTCTCTGCAAATTTATGTTGTGTTGCTGCAACGAGTTAGCCCGAGGAGGGCTTGCGGAGCGAAAGGAGCAGACAGTACGGAGTAGAGGACTGGGAGCGGGTCAGTAGGCTAGCGCGCGGGGCAGAGCAGCGATTTCCAGAATTCAAAGTCGAGGGCCTGCCACCCCAATGTAGAAATTTATGCTTCCGGGTTCGTATCTGTGGCCTGCCTGCCTCCTCTCGTAGTCTTCTCGACCAACTTAAGAATCCCACAGACGACGGCAAAATCCGCAAGGGCAAAGGGAAGGAGAACTACACCTGGGTAGTCCCTATTCGTCCATGGATTAAGCACAACAAGTGGAATTTGACAGGGTATTGCGATCATTAGCGCGAACCAGAACAGAACGTGTCTCCTAAGGCTCCAGAAGATCCTCGCGCACAGGATTATTACAAAAGCACAGACAGCCGCGGCTCGTCCTCTTCCCGGGTCACCAAGGAGAGCAAATAGAAAGAACAAAGGCGACGCGCAAAGCGCAATCACTATCGACGATTTCCAACTGAGGTTGTCAAGAACCTGTTTTGGACTTTGCTCGCTCATTAGGGCTCACTCATGCACGTTTTGTACGCTTGCATACCAGTCGAAATTGTGCCGTATAGATCATAAGCTGTTCCTATTTCGCTCACGCTGTAACCAATAACGGGGATCGCCTTTGCCCAACGTACTCCCATCTCTGTAGGCCGACGGCCCACGCTTATATTTCGTCTTCATTTTCCCACCATCGAGGGTGCCCCATCCTTCGCGCAGCTTCATCGCGCGAAGGGTGGGAGAGCACGAATCTCAACTGTCCTTTTCAGCGTAACGGAGATGTTCTGGCAGTTGATTCCCTCGCCGGAACGCAGTCCATTGCGATTCGATCTCGACCACTCCAGTCTGACCGGTTGCGTAATGCCGGTAGCTCGACCATAGCCAGTCCT
>JBEKXX010000034.1:0-27037 GCA_049511595.1 Occallatibacter sp.
GGGATGCGCATTCATCGCTTCGCCCGCCGTCTTGCCCAGCGCCGCGCCGCCTTCACGCTCGAGTAGCCGCCGCAAATCGCCGTCCGAGATGACGCCGCGCAACCGTCCCGACTCCTGCACTGTCGTCATGCCCAGCTTCTTCGATGACATTTCGAAGATCACATCGGCCATCGGGGTCGAGGGCGCGACAACAGGAACGTCTTCGCCGGTGTGCATCAGGTCGCGCACCTTGGCGAGCTGCTTGCCCAGCTTCCCGCCGGGGTGGAGCTCCGCGAAGTCCTCGGCGCGGAAGCCTTTGCGCAGGCTCACAGCGACGGCCAGCGCATCGCCCAACGCCAGCATGGCGGTGGTGGAGGCCGTCGGCGCCAGGTTCAGCCCGCAGGCCTCGCGCTCGACCGAGCAATCGAGGGCCACGTCGCTCGCCGCGGCAAGAGTCGACTGCAGATTGCAACAGAAGCTGATGAGCGCGTCGCCTTTGCGCTTGAGCGTGGCGAGCAGGCGAAGAATCTCCTCGGTTTCTCCGCTCCCCGAGAGCGCAATGACCACGTCGCCGGGCAGGAGCACGCCCAGATCTCCATGCACGGCTTCGGCCGGATGCAGGAAAAGCGCGGGCGAGCCGGTGGAGCTGAGCGTGGCGGCGATCTTCTGTGCGATAATCCCGCTCTTACCCATACCGGTAACCACCACGCGGCCGTTTTGTTCGCCGCAGCGCAGGATCATCTCCACGGCGCGGGCGAATGGCCCGGCCATGGCCCCGTCGAGCCGCGCGGCCAGGGCTTCGAGCGCGGCGGCCTCGGTGCGCACCAGCGCCGCCGGCTGGAACGGATCGTCATTCTGCATGGGACTCACTGGCTTTTGATGGTAACAGTTTAAAAGCAAGCTTTCAGCCTTCAGCTCTCAGCTTTCCGTTCGGTTCTCGCCTCGCGGGGTATGGGGTTCGACCTTCCCAGACTCCAAAAAGGGGGTTATTTGGAATGTTTGCATATTCTCGCTTGGTTGACTGTCCGCTACTGTCCGCCGCGCACTCACCCCCGACCCCTGGCCCCCGATCTCCGATCTCTGCTCTTCCCGCTCGTACAATAGACTCATGAAGGCCTTCCCCATGCGGCGCAACACACTGGTTCTGGGCGCTACGCTTCTGATTCTGGCCATCTTTGCCTGGGCGGGGTGGGCCAACTGGGAGTATCGCCAGCAGGAGGCCGAAAAGCTGCTGGCCGGGGCAGCGCATGGCGAGTTGGTGCCGGCTCCCGGCGGCGACACTCTGAATTATGTTTCGCCGCTGGACGGAAAGCCCGCGCCCAATTTCACGCTCGACGACTTGAGCGGCAAGAGGGTTTCGCTCGCAAGCTTCAAAGACAAAACCGTCATGATCAACTTCTGGGCCACGTGGTGCGGCCCGTGCAAAGTGGAAACGCCCTGGCTTGTCGAGTTGCGCGACAAGTACGCGGCGCAGGGCTTTGAGGTGCTGGGCGTGGACACCGAGGGCGATGACCTTGAGCCGGGCGACAAGGCCGGATGGGCCAAGGCCGAGGCCAACGCCGGCAAGTTCGCCGCCGAGATGAAAGTGCCCTACCCGGTGCTGCTCGACGGCGACTCGATTAGCCGCGATTACGGCGGGGTAGACGATCTGCCTGCGTCGTTCTTCGTCGATCGCAGCGGCAAGATCGTCGCCGCCACCGTGGGCCTGACTTCGGAGAGCGATATCGAGGACAATATCAGGAAGGCGCTGGCGGAATAACTACAGCCTTCAGCCACTAGCTCTCAGCTTTCAGCTCGTTGGTTTAGCAGCGCGAATTTTGGCGGGATTGAGGATTGGGATCGATGGGCCAGATAAATACGAAGAACGTTTGCGCAGCAGCAGCGATTCTTGGATTCGCTGCGCTGGCGGCTCAAGCGCAGATTCTCTCACCTGCCGTCGGGAACCGCTCCATCCTCAAGACCGATGCGGTGCAGTATCTCTTTCCCGAGCAGGTAAGCGTTCCGGCGAGTAGGCCCAGTCCGGTTGCGCTGCACTTCCGGGTCGCGCAGGGGCTGCACATCAATTCCCACACGCCCAGCGACGAATTCCTGATCCCGACAACGTTCTCGATTCCCGACGGCATGGGCGTGCGGCTCGACGCGGCCACCTACCCGGAGGGCGCCATCATCTCGCTGGCCTTCGATCCCAAAACCAAAGTGAGCGTATACACCGGTGAATTCACGATTCACGCGCGCATCGTGGCCACGCGGGGCAATCACCTTGTCCAGGGAAAGCTCCGCTACCAGGCCTGCGACCAGAATCAGTGCATGCCACCGAAGACGATTGACGTGCCGATTGATGTCAGTGGTCAGTTTCCCCGCTGGGCCGACCAAATTGCCCTTTAGCCTTCTACGCTGCTCACGCGCTCGTTCGCTGACTTGCTAATTCGCTGCCTTCTTCTCAATCTTTGCCCACGTGTCTTTGAGCGCCAGGGTACGGTTGAAGACGAGCTTGCCATCTGTCGAGTCGGGATCTACGCAGAAGTAGCCGACGCGCTCGAATTGAAAGCGGTCGCCTGCCTTGGCGCTGTCGAGCGACGGCTCCAGCTTCGCCTCGGTGAGAATCTCCAGCGAGTTCGGGTTGAGATTGTCGAAGATGTCGCCGCCCTCGGGAAAATCGTACGGATCGGGCTTGGAGAAGAGCTTATCGTAGAGGCGGATTTCGGCGGAGATGGCGTGCGCGGCCGAAACCCAGTGCATGGTGGACTTCACCTTGCGGCCGTCGGGCGAGTTGCCGCCGCGGCTCGCCGGATCATACGTGCAATGCACCTCGGTTACGTTGCCGGCCGCGTCTTTCTCGACGCTCTGCGCGGTGACGAAGTAGGCGTTACGCAGGCGGACCTCTTTCCCGGGTGACAACCGATAGTACTTGGGCGGAGGCACCTCGCGGAAATCGTCTTGCTCGATATAGAGCTCGCGTGAGAAGGGCACCTGGCGCGTTCCAGCGGAGGGGTCTTCGGGGTTGTTGGCGACCTCGACAAACTCCTCTTGATCGACCGGGTAGTTGTCTATGACCAGCTTGAGGGGGTGAAGCACGGCCATGGCGCGGCGGGCGCGGCGGTTCAGGTCGTCGCGCTGGAAGTGCTCGAGCATCTCAACATCTGTTGTCCCATTGGTGCGCGAGGCGCCGATCTGGGTACAGAAGGCGCGAATAGCCTCGGGAGTAAATCCGCGGCGGCGAATGCCGGTGAGCGTGGGCATGCGCGGATCGTCCCACCCGTTCACGCGCTTTTCCGTTACAAGCTGTAGTAGTTTGCGTTTAGAGAGCAGCGTGTAAGTGAGGTTGAGGCGGTCGAATTCAATTTGCTGCGAAGGAAAGATGCCCAACTGCTCGATATACCAGCGGTAGAGCGGCTGGTGGTCGGCGAACTCGAGCGTGCACATGGAGTGGGTGACGCGCTCGATCGAATCCGACTGGCCATGCGCGAAGTCGTACATGGGATAGATGCACCACTCGTCGCCAGTGCGGTGGTGCGAGGCGTGCAGGATGCGGTACATCACGGGATCGCGCATGTTCAGGTTGGGTGACGCCATGTCGATCTTGGCCCTGAGCACGCGGCTGCCGTCGGGGAATTCGCCCTTCTTCATGCGCACGAACAGGTCCAGATTCTCATCAATCGTCCGGTTGCGGTAGGGGCTGTCCGCGCCGGGTTCGGTGAGCGTGCCGCGGTGCTGGCGAATCTCGTCGGCCGTGAGGTCGTCGACGTAGGCCTTGCCCGCCTTAATGAGTTGCAAAGCCCACTCGTAGAGCTGGCCGAAGTAATCCGAAGCGTAGCAGAGGCGATCCCACTCGAAGCCCAGCCAACGCACGTCGGCCATGATCGATTCGACGTACTCTGTCTCTTCCTTTTCTGGATTGGTGTCGTCGAAGCGTAGGTTGGTCTTGCCGCCGAACTCGTCGGCGAGGCCGAAGTCGATGCAGATGGCCTTGGCGTGGCCGATGTGCAGGTAGCCGTTGGGCTCTGGAGGAAAGCGCGTCTGGATTTGGGCATCGCCGTACTTTTTGGTGCGCACGTCCTCGGCGATCTGGTCGCGGAGAAAGTTGGAGGGAGTGCGAGCGTCGATCGTGGATGCGTCCGGGCTTTCCGAAGTTGAGTTCGTCATAACAGCTTTTCCTTACTCTTGTTCTTATCCCAATGCAGGTGCTCAAGCTCAGGCAAGCGATTGCAGGCTGGTCTGGGCTTTTTTGATGCGTGCGAGGCACACCTCGCGCCCGAGGACGACCATGGTTTCAAAGAGCGGCGGCGCGTTCTTGCGCCCGCAAACGGCCACGCGGATGGGCTGAAAGGCCTGCCCGGCCTTCAAACCCATTGACGTTGCTGCGGCACGAAGCGCATGGTCGAGCGAATCGTGGTCGAAATTCGTTGTGTCCAGGACCTCCAGCGCGGTTTGCAAAACGCGGCGGGCCATGGCCGCATCGCCCTTTTGCGGAATCAACTCCGCGGGGTCGTAGGGTGTGAGCCGATCGAGGAAGAAGAAGTCGGCGGCCGTGACGGCGTCGCGCAGCAGCTTGATGCGCTCGCGGATGAGCGGCGCAACGGCCAGGACCTTTTCGGGCGTTGGGTGGAAGCCGGCCTGCTCAAAGAAGGGCATCAGGTTATCGCTCAACTCGTCGGCCTGCAATGCGCGGATATGCTCGGAGTTGAGCCAGACGGCCTTCGCGTCGAATGGATCGTCGCCGGTGAAGTTGACTACGGCGTTGGCGCGGTTGACGCCCTCGAACGTGAACGCGGCGACGATCTCGTCCAGAGTCATGAACTCGCGGTCGTTTTTGGGTGACCAGCCCAGCAGGCAGAGGAAGTTGACGAAGGCCTGGGGCAGGAAGCCTGCATCGCGATAGGTGGTCACGCTGACGACGGGCCCGTGCTTGCGCTTGGAGAGCTTGGCGCCGTCGGGGGCCACGAGCAGAGGAAGGTGCGCGAACTGCGGCGTCGGGGCGCCGAGCCCCTCGAAGATCAGCAGATGCTTGAAGGTGTTGGTCAGGTGATCCTGGCCGCGGATGATATGGCTGATGCGGAGATCGGCGTCGTCCACGCACGAGGCGAGGTGATAGGTCGGCATCCCATCCGACCGCAGCAGGGCGAAGTCCTCGATCTCGTCGGCGAGCTTAGATTGTGCGCCGTACACGCCATCGACAAAGCGCAAGGTTCGGCCCTCGCCGCGCGGGACGCGATAGCGGAGGGCGAACGGCTCGCCTGCGTCGGCGCGGCGGTCGCTCTCTTCCCTGGACAGCTCGCACATGCCGGGATTGAAAAGCCAGGCGCCCTGGGAGGAGGAATGTTCGTCATCGGACGCGTGCGCCGGGGTGAAGTCGCGATAGGCAAGGTTTTTTTCTTGGATTTGAAGAGCTGCGTCTCGGTGAAGTTGAAGGCGCTCGGATTGCCTGTACTCTTCGTCCCAGTCGAGGCCCAGCCAGCGCAGCCCCTCGAAGATCGACTGGACGCTGGCCTCGGTGTTGCGCTCGACATCGGTGTCGTCCAGGCGCAGCACCATGGCCCCGTGGTTGTGGCGGGCATAGAGCCAATTGAAGATGAACGTCCGAGCGCTGCCCACGTGCAGGAAGCCAGTGGGCGAGGGCGCAAATCGAACACGCGGAGTTGCGGCGCCGGAGGAGTTTGGATCGGGCATCGTTGGAATTACTTTCTATTCACGATGCTAACGCACGGCTCCCCTCCGGGATGGTGTGCAACGGCTCACGCCTGTGGCGGCATCGGCGGCTGCGGGTAGGGCGGCGGATATGCCATTTGCGGCACCGGCGCCACCTTCCACTGGGCAAAGGCCAGCACGTAAATCAGGATCAGATTGCCAAGGGGGACAACGTTCAGGAGCGAAAGCCAGGGCGAGAAGCCGGCTTTCTTGCAGATGAACCAGAAGGGGATGATGACGATGGCGAGACAGACCAAAATGATGAGCGGCAAGATCGCCATCATGGCCACAACCATCTTCTGAACCTGATCCGGGTTAAGCCCCTGTTGCAGAAAGAACGCGAGATTGGACATGGGAACGCTCCGTGCGTGGAATAGGATTCGCAGCCAAGGTACAGCCAAAGCGACTGAATCCGCAATGGAAAACTTTCAGAACGCCCCGGAATGGGAAGAGCCGCAGATGGCCCAGGCTCTAGGTGATGTCTTCCGTGTCGTAGACCGGCTCGACGATGCGCTTTTTCGGCACGCCGTGAACGGAACTGAGCAGGTCGTCGACCACGTCCTCAAGCTGGCGCTGGCTCTCGATCACTTCGCTCATGCTCTTGAGCTCTTCGGGCTCCTGCACGCGCTCCACCAAGGCCACGGCATGGCACTGGGCCACGTGCTCCAGTCCCAGACCCTCAGGGGTCTTGGCCTTGATGCTCACCTGGCCGATCTCGACGCCGAGAAGGTCGGCGACACGGGCGCGCATCTCGCCTGCGATAGGCGAAATCTTCGGCGCGGCCAGGATCAGCGTGGTGTCGATGTTGACGACGCAGTAGCCGGCGTGCTGCAACTCTTCGAGAGCGAGATTGAGAAAGATGGCGGAGTCGGCGTCCTTCCAGCGCGGATCGCCGGGGGGGAAAAAACTGCCGATGTCGCCGGCGGCAACGGCGCCCAGCAGAGCATCGGTGATGGCGTGGAGCAGCACGTCGCCGTCGGAGTGGCCGGCCAGGCCTTCGGTGTGGTCCAGCGTCATGCCGCCCAGGCGCAGCGGCACGCCGGACTTGAACTCGTGCGAGTCATAGCCAAAACCGATGCGTGTGTCCGTCATTCGTATCCCTGGTCCCTAACCTCGCCCCGCGAGGGTCTTCGCGCCTGGTTCTTTGGGCATACCGGTTCGATCCAGCTGTACGATCGGGGCGCCTTCAAAGCGCTCGTTGCCGCAGGTAGAACTCGGCCAGCGCCAGATCGGCCGGCTGCGTAATCTTCAGATTAACCTGAGAACCGGGCACAACGGCTACGGGAATTCCCGCGCGCTCGGCGAGCGAAGCCTCATCGGTGCCAATAAAGCCGTCGGCGTTGGCCTCGGCAAAGGCGCGCCGGAGGAGCCCATAGCGGAAGCCCTGCGGTGTCTGCGCCTGCACGACAAATTCGCGCGGAATGGTCGCGGTGATCAGCGCTCCGTGCGCGGTCCGTTCCACCTGCTTGATGGTGTCCACGGCGGGCATCCCCACGATGGCCGCGCCGTATTCGGCCACCGCGTCGATGGTGCGCTCGATGGTGGCCGCGTCAATGAGCGGGCGCACGGCGTCGTGGACCAGCACGATGTCGTCAGGCTCGGCAGGCAGGGCGTTGAGCGCGTTGGCCACCGATTCCTGGCGCTTTTCGCCGCCTTCGACCACATGGACGCGTCCGGTGAACCCGTACTCGGCCACCTGAGCCTCGGCGCGCTCCATCTCCGGCTTGCGCGCGGCCACGTACATCGCCGTGACGCGCGGCGCCGCGGCAAAGGCGCGCAGCGAGTGAACGAGGATGGGAACGCCATCCAGCGCAAGAAACTGCTTGGGCTGGGGGCCGGCCATCCGGGTGCCCAGTCCGGCAGCGGGAAGAATGACAAAGACTTGCATGGCTCTGCGAGTATACATCGGCGAGCTATTCGCTTCTAGCTCCAAGTTCCTGGCTTCTTTGTGCCGATCTGATGGCCTCTGCCTTCGTGCAGTTGACGGAAAGCCGGAGGTTCGCATCCGCGGATCCCGGTGCAGTAGAGCGCGTTGACGCCGTATCATCCTCTCGTGCGCAAGCTGTCAAATCCCAAGCCGGCCTCTGGCCTGCCGCTCGACGCTTTCCTGCTCAAGCCCGGCTTGCGGCTGGCCGTGGGACTCTCAGGCGGCGCGGATTCGGTGGCGCTGGTGCGTATTTTGGCGGCCCGAAGCAGGGAGTTGGGGCTCGTGCTTCATGCCGCTCATCTGCATCACGGCCTGCGCGGGGCAGAGGCCGACGGCGACCTGGCTTTTTGCAGCGAACTGGCGGCGAGGCTGGGACTGCCCTTTCACAAGGCGCGAGTGGACGCGGCCGCGGAAGCAAAGGCCGATCCCAGATCCGGCAAGCCCGCTGAGACTATCGAAGAAGCCGCGCGCCGCCTGCGCTATGCGTGGTTCCGGCAACTCATGGCTTCGGGCGAAGTGGACGCCGTCGCCACCGCGCATACGCTGGACGATCAGGCCGAGACGGTTCTGGCCAAGTTCCTGCGCGGAGCGTGGACCGAAGGGCTGGCCGGCATTCATCCCGTGCTGGAGTTTCCGGAGGGCCGGATTCTGCGCCCGATGCTGGCCGCGAGCCGCAGCGAGATTGAGGCGTATCTGCGCGAACTGGGCCAGGATTGGCGCGAAGACACCTCAAACCGCCATCTCACTTTTACGCGCAACCGCATCCGGCACGAGCTGCTGCCGCTGCTCGAGGGGTGGAATCCGCGGTTGAGAGAGCACCTGGCGCAGATGGCCGTACTGGCACGCGGGGAGGAGACATGGTGGCAGGCTGAACTGGCTCGGCTGGCGCCACAAATGCTGCTGCCGGGGCGCGCGGCTCGGGGAGGCGGCCGCGCTGCCGGCGAGGGCCTCGGCGCAGGTTTGGCCATCGAGGTTCACCGGCTTGCCGCGCTTGCGCCGGCGCTGCAACGGCGGGTGGTGCGCTATGCGGCGGAGCAGTTTGGAGCCTCGCTGGACTTCGATGCAACCGAAGCGGTGCGGTCGCTTGCGCTTGGCGGCCGGGCCGGGCAGAAGTTGATGCTGCCGCAGGGATTGCGCGCCGAGAGGACGGCGAGAGAGCTACGGATGACGCCGGGGCCGGCAGCTGGGCGCAAGCCTGCGGAGGGAGCGCCTGGCGCCATACCGGAGTACAGCGTAGCGATTCCCGGGGAAATCGATGCGCCGGCCTTCGGACTTCGGGTTTGTATTGAGGTTTCCAGCCGCGGAGAAGTTGAAGGGAACGCAGGCGGGTTCGGCTGCCATTGGGGCAAGACGGCCACGCTACGCAATTGGAAGCCCGGTGACCGGGTAATGCTGCGTTACGCCGCCGGGCCTCGCAAAGTGAAGGAAGTGCTTGAACGTATGAAAGTTACAGGAACGGAAAGGGCGGTCTGGCCGGTGCTGGAGATTGACGGGCGCATCGTGTGGATGCGGGGCGTGGAGATGGAAAAGGGACCGGGCCTGGTGATTTCAGCGGCTTTTGTGGGGGAAAGCGGCTTGGACTCACCACCACAGGCAAGAGCCAAACACCGGTGACACGACGGATTCTGCCTCTTTCGTAGTAGCCGATTGCTCCAACTTTGACCGCTCTGGGAGTACAATCGGGGTACTGCTTCTCAGGCGGCACGGAGAGGGTGTCTGCCGGCTTTGCGATGTAGTTTTGCCACTTTGGGGGATGTCCAGGCGTCTAAGAAAGTGGCGGCCGGCCAGGGATCGAAGACGGGGTCGTGGCAACTGTATTCGCCTTCGCCGCGAAAAGGAGACGTTGGTGAACTCGAGTGCAAAAACAATCATGTTCTGGGTCTTTATCCTCATTTGCCTCGTACTGCTGTGGGGCGTGGTGGAGAGAGGCGCAAACATGGGCAAAGAGACGGAGTACGCCTACTCCGACCTCTACGACAAGGTGGTCAACAACCAGGTACAGGATGCCGCCATTCAGGGCGACGAATTAAAGGGTCACCTGAAGTCCTCTCCGAAAGACGAGTTCCACACCACGCTGCCGAGTAACTACGAAGACCTGTTGAAGGCGATGATCGCCGCTAAGGTCAATTTCTCCATCAAGGAACCGGGAAGCAACATTCCTTTGCAACTGCTGATCAGCGCGGGACCGTTCGTCCTGCTGATCGCCGTATGGTTCTTCATGCTGCGGCAGATGCAATCGGGAGGCAACAAGGCGTTGTCGTTCGGCAAGAGCCGCGCGCGCCTGCTCTCCATGCAGCAAAAGAAGGTTACGTTCAAAGACGTGGCCGGCGTGGATGAGGCCAAGGAAGAGTTGAAGGAGATCATCGAGTACCTGCGCGAGCCGCAAAAGTTCCAGAAGCTGGGCGGACGCATTCCCAAGGGCGTTCTGCTGGTGGGTCCTCCGGGAACCGGCAAGACGCTGCTGGCGCGCGCGGTGGCCGGCGAAGCCAATGTTCCGTTCTTCTCCATCTCCGGCTCGGATTTCGTGGAGATGTTTGTGGGCGTAGGCGCAAGCCGCGTGCGCGACCTGTTCGAGCAGGGCAAGAAGAACGCTCCCTGCATCATCTTCATCGACGAGATCGACGCCGTGGGCCGGCATCGTGGCGCCGGACTGGGCGGCGGGCACGACGAGCGCGAACAGACGCTGAACCAGTTGCTGGTGGAGATGGACGGCTTTGAGTCGAACGACGGCGTGATTCTGGTGGCGGCTACCAACCGGCCCGACGTGCTCGATCCCGCGTTGCTGCGGCCCGGCCGCTTCGACCGCCGCGTGGTGGTGGGCCTGCCCGACATACGCGGTCGCGAGGAAGTCCTCAAAGTACACGTCAAGAAGGTTCCCGTTTCGGATGACACGAATTTGAACGTACTCGCGCGGGGAACGCCGGGCTTCAGCGGCGCCGATCTGGCCAACATGGTGAACGAGGCGGCGCTGAACGCGGCGCGCGTGAACCGCAAGCAAGTGACCATGTACGATTTTGAACTGGCCAAGGATAAAGTGCTGATGGGCGCCGAGCGCAAGTCGATGCTGCTGAGCGACGAGGAAAAGCGCGTGACGGCGTATCACGAGGCCGGCCACGCATTGGTTTCGATCATTCGCGAGCACTCCGATCCTGTGCACAAGGTGACGATTATTCCGCGCGGCATGGCGCTGGGCGTGACGGTTCAACTTCCCGACGACCGGCACAACTACACACGCGAGTACCTGGAGACGCGGCTGGCCATACTCTACGGCGGGCGCGTAGCCGAGGAGGTCTTCCTGAACCAGATGTCCACGGGCGCAGGGAACGACATCGAGCGGGCCACGGAGTTGGCGCGTTCGATGGTGTGCGAGTACGGCATGAGCCGGCTGGGCCCGCTGACCTTCGGAAAGAAGGAGGAACAGATCTTTCTGGGCCGCGAGATCGCGCAGCATCGCGATTTTTCTGAAGAAACAGCCCGGCAGATCGACCTGGAAGTGCGCCGCCTGATCGACGAGGCCTACCAATCGGCGCATACCATCCTCGAATCGGACCAGGACGCCATGCACCGCATCGCGGCGGCGCTACTGGAGCGCGAGACCATCGACGCCGAGGAACTGCAACTGCTGCTCGAAGGCAAGGCGCTGCCTCCAGTGCGTTCGGCGCTGGCCGGGCCCGGCGATTCCGACGGCACTCCGCAGCAGGTACTCAAGCCCGAGAGCCACGGGCCAAGCAGCGGCCTGCCCGAGGGCTCGCCTTCGCCTGCGTAAGAAAAGCAGGGAATAGCCAATAGGGAGTAGGGAATAGAAAGGGCTGCTCGTCGGAGCAGCCCTTTTTTCGTTGGGTGAACGTCTTTCGATTCGGGGAGAGTCTCCCCTAAACTTACAACGCCTGCGGTGCAGTTACACCCGCGTTTGTGCCGGGGCTATCGCGCCTGGGACGGCGGCTTCCTCATCCGTCTCCTGGAGATGTTTTGAAATGCGATTGCCCTGCGTCTGCTGACCCTGTTCCCTGACCCCCGTTTCTGCTACACTCGCTGCACAGCCCTCCACCATGCTCTTTAAGGCTCTTAGCGCGGCCGTCTATGGCATCGACGCCAACCTCATCGAGGTCGAGGTGGACTATAGCGGCGTGGTTTCGAATGAAGACCACTTCCACACCGTCGGCCTGCCCGACGCCGCGGTGCGCGAAAGCCGCGACCGCGTACGCGCCGCGATCAAGAACTCCGGCTACACCATCCCGCCCACCTTCATCACCATCAATCTCGCCCCCGCCGATCTCAAAAAAGAAGGTTCCGGTTTCGATCTGCCCATCGCTGTCGGCATCCTGGGCGCCTATGGAGCTCTGCGCTCAAACGACCTCAGCCGCTTTCTCCTGGTTGGCGAGCTTGGTCTTGACGGCAGCGTGCGCCCCATTCCCGGTATGTTGCCCATCGCCGTTCTGGCCCGCGAGAAAGGCATCCCCAACCTCATCCTGCCCGCCGCCAATGCTGCTGAGGCCGCGGTCGTCGAGGGCGTCAACGTCTATCCGGTCTCCTCGCTTCTCGATGTCCTGGAGTTGCTGAACACCTCGGTCGTCGGTGTCATTCAACGCGAGCCCTATCGCATCGTCACCGGAGAACTGCTGGGAAAGTTGCAGCAGTTCTCGGTGGACTTTTGCGATGTGCGCGGCCAGCAGACCGCCAAGCGCGCTCTCGAAGTAGCCGCGGCCGGCAGCCACAACATCCTTATGATCGGCCCTCCCGGCTCCGGCAAGACCATGCTGGCCAAACGGCTGCCCTCGATCCTCGCGCCCCTCACCTTCGAGGAAGCCCTCGAAACCACTAAGATTCACTCCGTCGCCGGCGTGCTCGAAGCCGGCGCCGGCCTGGTCACGCAGCGGCCCTTTCGCTCGCCGCATCACACCATCTCCGACGCGGGCCTCATCGGCGGCGGCATCGTCCCGCGCCCCGGCGAGGTTTCGCTCGCGCACAACGGCCTCCTCTTCCTCGACGAGCTGCCGGAGTTTCCGCGCAACGTCCTCGAGGTCATGCGCCAGCCTCTCGAAGATCACACCGTCACCATCGCCCGCGCCTCCATGTCTCTCAGCTTTCCCGCGCGCTTCATGCTCGCCGCGGCCATGAACCCCTGCCCCTGCGGTTACTTCAACGACAAATCGCGCGAGTGCATGTGCACTCCGCCGATGATTCAGCGTTATGTTGCAAAAATCTCCGGTCCTCTCCTCGACCGTATCGACATCCACATCGAAGTCCCTGCCGTTCAGTACAAGGAACTGCGCGGCGGCGCGGCGGCGGAGGGCTCTGCACAGATTCGCATTCGGGTCATGGCCGCCCGCGAGCGCCAGCGCCAGCGATTCAAGAAACACGGCGAAAAAATCTATGCCAACGCGCAGTTGAATACGCGCCAGATTCGCACCCACTGCGAGCTAAGCGCCGATGCCGAGCGCCTCCTCGAGCGCGCCATGCAGCAGCAGGGACTCACCGCCCGCGCCCACGACCGCATTCTCAAAGTCGCCCGCACCATCGCCGACCTTGAGGGCGCCGAGCACCTTACCGTTGCCCACTTGGCCGAAGCCATTCAATATAGGACGCTGGACAGGAGTTACTGGAGTTGAAGGCCCGGGGCTCACATCGCGCCTGTGTTTGGCGCGATGTGGGAGGACCGCATCCTCGACCGCAACGATTGGGCTTGACGCCGGCCTTTCGGACCCAACCGCCGCAATCCATTTCATCTGCGGCCCCAGCGCAGCCACAGCCTGTTTACTCGCTTACCAATCTACCGGTTACCTTGGATTCTGAATGAGTTCTCATCTCTGACCGAGGCGCCGATATTCCAGGTAAGATACATCTCATCTCCGCTGTCGAGCGGAGAGGTGCTCATGCCCGATGTCGCCCTTCAATCCGGTTGGGAGTCCTTTCTGCTTGCCGCCCCACTCGTGGGTATGGCGCTCGTGGGCATCTTCCGCCTCGATGCCATTGCCGCCGCTCCAAAGTGTGAGCGAAGCCGGCGGCGTCCGCCGTCCGGCATCGACGAAAATGGCCGCATGATCCTGAGCGACCCGGACGGCCGGCTCTGGGGCGACCCACGCGGTCCCAGTGACTGAGCAGGTTCACCCCCCTGCCGCCGAGGCGCTCTGTGCAGCGGCTTGGGATCTGGCTCAGAACGCAACCCACACGAAATGATGCCTTCAATAAACTGATAATAAATAGCTTGGGAGACAGCCCTGCAGGTTTCTGATCAGCGCGGGAAGGGAAGAATTTTGGGCCAGGAGCAGCACACCAGCTACCCCGAAATAATTATTGACCGGGATGGCAGTTGGATATACCCTAAATGTAGCCATCCATAGAGGGCAGGTTGCGTTTTGCGGCCCGGTGTGCCTCCCAGCTACTTCCAGCATCATACTTAGAGCGAAGGCTCCGTTGATGCTGTGGCTGCGTTTCGGCGAGCGCCGGAAGTAGCCATTGATGCACCGGGGTGTCCAACGCGCGAGTTGCGGATCCTTTTTGGCATGGCGTCCATTTCACAACGCGCAATGGCCCCCAAATGTTTTTTGCACTCGGGGCGCAGTAGCTGCGTCTAAGAGATGGAGTTGCAATTTGGGGCAGCCCTCGATTGTATTGGCTCCCCGTTGCTGTACGGGTGTCGCGTATTGGCTTCGTCCCGTGCGCAGGCATTTGAAAAAGAAGGAGATAAGCAATGCGCTCTGATCTTGTTTTTCGGGCACTTTCTCACGTGTCCAATCGCTACCAGCTCTGTCAACTGGCAAGCAAGGCAACTCGTAAGCTCCACAAGCCGAACACGCGGCTGCAGGACACCGCAAACGAAGTTTTATGCCGTTTTGAATCGGCCAATCCTGGAGCCTCGGTGCCCGTAGAGGCGCCCGCGGCTCAACCGGTAGAAAGGCGCCGTGCGGCCTAACGGCGTCTTTCGCCGCATGGGGCGTTCTTAACACAACGATTTCAAGGCAGCTTTCCGACGAAATGGTAACCTCTACCTGGGCTCTACTACTCCAGAATGAGATTGGGCGACGGTTCAAGGCTGGTTTGCGCCGGCTGATTTTCTGAATGCCCGTCTGGCTGTTTCCTCTGGAGCACTTCCCCCTCTGCTTCCCACCCATCAAATCCCACCTTCGTGCAGGTGAACATGACCATCGCAGAACTCAAAGAAAAAAACATAACTGAACTTAGCCGGATCGCCCGTACCCTGGAAATCCAGGGGACCAGCGGCCTGCGCAAGCAGGATCTGATCTTCAAGATCCTCCAGGCGCAAAGCGAAAAGGAAGGCCACATCTTCGCCGACGGAGTGCTTGAGATCCTCCCTGACGGCTACGGTTTCCTCCGCTCCCCCGATTACAACTATCTGCCCGGCCCGGACGACATCTACGTGTCTCCTTCCCAAATACGCAAGTTCGATCTCAAGACCGGCGACTCCATCAGCGGCAACGTGCGCCCGCCCCACGAAGGCGAGAAGTACTTCGCCCTGGTCAAAATCGAGGCCATCAACTTCGAGTCGCCCGAAGAGACGCGCAACAAAATCCTCTTCGACAACCTCACGCCCCTCTATCCCCAGGAGCGCGTCAAGATGGAGACGGTGCGCGAAGGCGTCAGCGGCCGCGTGATGGATCTCCTAACGCCCGTGGGCAAGGGCCAGCGCGGCTTGATCGTCGCTCCGCCCCGCACCGGCAAGACCATGCTCCTGCAGTCCATCGCCAACTCTGTCACCACCAACCACCCTGAAATCGTCCTCATCGTGCTGCTCATCGACGAGCGCCCCGAGGAAGTCACCGACATGCAGCGCTCGGTGAAGGGCGAAGTCATCAGCTCCACCTTCGACGAGCCCGCTGCCCGCCATGTGCAGGTCGCCGAGATGGTTATCGAGAAAGCCAAGCGCCTGGTCGAGCACAAGCGCGACGTGGTCATTCTCCTCGACTCCATCACCCGCCTGGCGCGCGCCTATAACACCATCGTTCCGCCCTCCGGCAAAGTCCTCTCCGGCGGCGTCGATTCCAACGCCCTGCAGCGGCCCAAGCGCTTCTTCGGCGCGGCCCGCAACATCGAGGAAGGCGGCTCGCTGACTATCATCGCCACCGCCCTCGTCGATACAGGCTCCCGCATGGACGAAGTCATCTTCGAGGAGTTCAAGGGCACCGGCAACATGGAGATCATTCTCGACCGCAAGCTCGTGGACAAGCGCGTATTCCCGGCCATCGACATCCAGCGCAGCGGAACCCGCAAGGAAGAGCTGCTCATTCCCAAGGAAGACCTGCAGCGCGTCTTCATCCTGCGCCGCGTGCTCAACCCGCTCTCGCCCGTCGAGGCCATGGAGCTGCTCATCAGCCGCCTCGAGAAAGTCCGCAACAACGCCGAATTCCTAGCCAATATGAACCAGCTGTAGGGTGCGGACCGGCGAATTGGCCGCTGGCCTGCCCGGACCCGCTCCAAAGTGCGGAGCGTCGCCGCCTTTCAGGATTTTCTGGACGCTGGTAAACTAGTGATGTCGTGGGGCTGTAGCTCAGCTGGGAGAGCGCCTCGTTCGCAACGAGGAGGTCGCCGGTTCGATCCCGACCAGCTCCACCAATCCCTTCACAACAGTTCAGCGTGGAGGTCCTTCGTCCGCCGTGCCGGACTCAGGATTTCGCCTGCGGGCTCAGACGCCCGCAAAACGGCTCAAGTTCGATCCCGACCAGCTCCACCAATTCCCTCCAAATGACTTTGCAACTGGGCGGATCGGTCTGCGCATCGGCAGGCATCTCTCGCTCGATGTCTCCGGGAAAGCGCTGATAGCTGAAAGCTGACGGCTGAGAGCTGATCCCCTAGCTGAACAAATCCTTCATCTTTTCCATCAGCCCCGGCGATGTCGGCTTGTTGTCCACAGTCATGCTCTCGGCCAGCTTGGCCACCAGCTCGCGCTGCGCGCGGTTGAGCTTGCGCGGAGTCTGCACCACCACCTTCACGATCAGGTCGCCCTTTCCTCTTTCGTTGAGGTGGGGTACGCCTCTTCCGCGAATGTGCAGCTCTTTCCCGCTCTGCGTGCCCTCGGGGATTTTTATGCTCACCGGCCCGTCGATGCCGGGAATCTCGAACTCGTCGCCCATCGCCGCCTGCGGAAAGCTGATGGGCAGCACGCAATGCAGATCCTGGTCGTGGCGTTCGAAGTAGTCGTGCGGCCGGATGGAAAGAACCACATACAAGTCGCCCTTCGGTCCGCCCACGCGGCCCATGTCGCCTTCGCCGGCGTAGCGGATGCGTGTTCCTTCTTCCACGCCGGGAGGAACCTTCACATTCAGCTTGATCTCAACGGCTGCGCGCCCCTCGCCGCGGCAAGTCGAACAGGGGTCGCCGATTACCGAACCCGTTCCTCCACATGCGCCGCAGGCGCGCGCCACGGAAAAGAATCCCTGCTGATAGCGGAGCTGCCCGCGCCCCTGGCAATGGCTGCAGACGCTCGGACCGCGTCCTGAGGCGCTCCCTCGCCCGCTGCACACGCTGCACGTCTCCAGCCGCCGGATCTTCACTTCTTTCTCGGTGCCGAAGACCGCGTCCTCGAAGTCGATCGTCAGGTCGAAGCGCAGATCGTCGCCGCGCTGCTGGCGCGAGGCGCGCGACGCCCCGCGCGGCATCCCGCCCATCGAAAACATCTCGCCGAACAAGTCGCCGAAGATGTCGCCTATATCTACGCCGCCGGCGAATGGACCCGCTCCAAAACCTTGCGAGCCCAAGCCGGCATGACCGTAACGGTCGTAGGCCGCGCGCTTTTCGGCGTCGCTCAGTACCTGGTAGGCCTCGCTGGCCTCTTTGAACCTTTCCTCGGCCGCGCGGTCGCCGGGATTACGGTCAGGATGATACTTCAGCGCCTGCTTTCGGTATGCGCTCTTCAATTCCTGATCGCTGGCATCGCGCGCGACGCCCAGCACCTCATAATAATCCGCTTTGCTCACTCTTGTATTAGAACCCATGATCCCCTTGATCAGCCTCTAGCTTCTAGCTGCTAGCCTCTAGCTTGTCGCAGTGTGGTGGTGCCCCAGCTTCGGTTCAAGAAACCACGATTTCACTAGCACCACGCCCCGCTCGATGAAGCCAGGAGCTAGAGGCTAGAAGCTAGCAGCTGGAAGCTGTTTTTTCACTCGTTCACTTGCTTCGGATTGTGCGCCACACGCACCAGCGCCGGCCGCAGCAGCCGGTCGCGGATCTTGTAGCCGCGCCGCACTTCCTCGGCCACGTGCTGGTCCGGCACATCGTCGCGTTCCGCCGTCCCCATCGCCTCATGGATGTGCGGATCGAACGCCTCGCCCACTGCCGGCACAGCCTTCACCTGCATCTTGTCCAGAATCTCCTCCATCTGCTTCACGATCAGGTTCACGCCGGAGCGCAACTGGTGCGCCGAACCGCTCGACTTGAGCGCCAGCTCGAAGTGATCCAACACAGGAAGAAACTGCTCGATCACCTGGCCCGTCACAAACTCACGAAAGTCGGCCCGTTCACGCTCGGCGCGCTTGCGCGCATTCTCAAACTCGGCCTGCAGGCGCGCCAGGCGATCCAGCAACTGGTCGCGCTCCGCCTTCAACTGGCTCAATTCCGTCTGCTCGGTCGCCTCTTCCGCGACTCCGGCCTCCACCTGGCCAGAGGCGAGCTCTTCCTCGGCCGCCGGCGCCGGCAACTCCGTCGCGGGATCGAGCCTCGCTTCGTTCTCGTCGCGCACGGCCTCTTCTAACTCCGGGGAGTCCACCTCGGTCAATTCTGTCTTCTGCTTCCACATGATTCAGCACATTCTCCCAAAATCTCGTGAGCGTCTTCTTATTGGATGATTTGTTTCGCGTCCGGCTGCAGCCTTCTGCGCTGGTTTTGAGATTCACTTTAACCGGAGCTGGCTCGCCCGGTCGCCGCCGGAATGCCCGCGCCTACACCGCAGGAACGTCCAGGATGCGCTCGGAAAGCCGGGCAATATAGCTCACCGCCTGGATCATCTCCTGATATTGAATGCGCGTGGGAGCGATCACTGCCACCGTGCCCAGATTCCCGCCGCCCAACCGGGCCGGAGCGCCGATCAGCACCAGGTCCTGCATGGCCGGTGAGGTATCGTCCAGGCCCACCACTACGCGTACCTCCTGCCGGTGGCCGTCCACGTAAGCGTTCAGCAGCTCCACCAGCCGCTCCTTGGCTTCCAGAGCCAGCAGCATCTGGCGCAGCCGCTCGCGGTCCTGCTCCGCGCTGATCAGGTTCGCAATCCCGTCCACAAAAATCGTCGCGCCATTTTCGCCGCCGGCCAGCGCGCCTTTGCGGCACAGTTCCTCCACCGATGTCAGCAACTCCCGGTAAGCCTCCCGCTCCATTTCCATGCGTCGCGCCACCTCGGCCCGGATGCGCTCAATTGGCCAGCCGCGGAAGTTCTCGTTCAGGTAGCTGCCCGCCGTCTCCAACTCGACCGGCGTCAATTGATGATCGAGCGCCAGCACCCGGTCCTGAACCGCGCCGGCCTGCGTCACCAGCACGGCCAGCACGCGGCCCGTGGAAAGGCGCGAAAAATGAATGTGCTCCAGCACCTGCCCCGCGGTCGAGCTGGCCAACGCCACGCCCAGCCCGCTGGAGATGAGCGCCAGCACGTGCGATGTGCGCTCCAGGTACTCATGGGTGCTCGCCACGCCGGTATAGCTCTCTTCGATCTGCCCGCGGCGGGCTTCGCTCAACGGCAATTCAACGCTTCCCGGCGCGGCGCCGCTCGCGTAAGCCGCCAACGCGGCCCGCCCAGGCTGCATGATCTGTTCCACGTAATAGCGGAAAGCGGCTGCCGTGGGAACCCGTCCGGCCGATGTGTGAGGCTGTTCCAGTAGCCCGGCCTCGCCCAGCGCTGCCATCACGTTGCGCAGCGTCGCCGAGCTCAACCCCTCCCGGTCGCCAAACAAGCGCGCAACCGCCTGCGACGCCACCGGTTCGCCGGTAGCAATGTACAAGTCGATAATGGCGGTCAACACCAGCCGCTCGCGCGGACTGAGGCGCGCATCCGGCATCTTGCCTGCTCTCCGTGCTCTTCAGCACGCGGCTCAAGCCGCGCATCGGGTCGGGGCGCCGCTCGTTAAGTGCCCTTGATTCTTTTACTTAAAAGCGTAAATCCATGCACCCCTGCCCCTTGATCTTACGCAGCGCAAGCAGGCACTGTCAAGGCAGCGATAGGGGCCGGAACAGGAACCTGACCCATTGGATTCTTCTCCGTTCGTGCAGCGGAAAGCCCGTCCCCATGGAGCCTTCCGTGCCGTTCCAGCGGACAAAAAGACGAAATCCGGCGAGCCGGAAACTCTCTGACTATGGATGGATCCCGCGGCAAGGGGAGTGTTTCGCCGAAGTTTGGTTTCCCTGCGTATCCCGCGTTCTTCTGCCACTCCTGGTTACGAAAGGCACGGAACATGGGACACGCCAACCAAATTTGATGGTATTGTGGAACGAAATATGCCGTGCTGCGGCCACGCCTGGACAGACCGGATGATCACGAGATCGATGAATTCTCTTAGGAGGGGGCCGTATGATCGCGTTTCTCCCTTTTCTTCGACGCAAGTTGTTGGTCCCTGCAGCCATCGCCTGGGCATTGATCGCCGTCCTGCCTGTCATCCAGGCGCAGTCGCCCTTGCAACTCGACAAGCACGCCCGAAAGATGGAAAAGCGGCTTTCCAGGATTCCCAGGGGGAGTTACCTGGAGTTTGATTTTCGCGACGGCTCGGAGACCTTCGGCTCTCTTGGCGAACTTTACGGTGCGTCCTTCCAGTACGTCGATTCCGACAATAACAAAACCGTAGCGCACCCGTACGACGATCTGGCGCAGGTGAAAAAGGCCAAAGAGTACATCGGCGAGGGTTCTGAGCCCCGCCATCATGTGCGTCTCCTGTTTCCGGTTTTGATCGCTGCCGGGGCCGCAGCCGGTGGGATCGCCGCATACGAAGTCATGCGCTAATCCGCCGCTCTCCGCCACGCGAGCGAGTTCACTAGCCGCCGCCATCCGATAGTGCCTCAACATTCCCTGCCGCCCGCGCGCCGGCTCACGCCATTCTCTTTCCTCTTTCCGGCTGGTAGATTCGTAACAGGGCCTCTCGAACTTGAGAGCCCGATTGTTTTGCGCCGAAAGGGATCCCATGTTCCACAGCACGGAAGATCTTCGTATTCAGTGGACTAAGGTGGTCCTTCCGCCGGTCTTTCTGGAGGAGGAACTTCCCATCACCGAGGCTGCTTCGGCGACGATTTACAACGCTCGCAACGAGATTACGGCAATTCTCAAAGGCCACGACGACCGCCTTTTGGTGCTCGTCGGGCCCTGCTCCATCCACGACACCAGGGCGGCGCGCGAGTATGCCGGCCTGCTCCAAAGCGCCATCGGCGAGTTCGCCGCCGGCCTGCGCATCGTCATGCGCGTCTACTTTGAAAAGCCGCGCACCACCATCGGCTGGAAGGGCCTCATCAACGATCCGTATCTCGACGGCACCTTCAAGATCAACGACGGCCTGCGTCTGGCGCGCCGCCTCTTGATCGACCTCGCCGAGATGGGAGTGCCCACCGGAACCGAGTTCCTCGACATGATTTCGCCGCAGTACATCGCCGGACTGGTAAGCTGGGGAGCCATCGGCGCTCGCACCTCAGAGAGCCAGGTCCACCGCCAGCTCGTCTCCGGCATCTCCTGTCCCGTGGGCTTCAAGAATGGAACTTCAGGCAATGTGCAGATCGCCATCGACGCGGTCCTCTCCGCGTCGTATTCGCACACCTTTCTCGGCCACACGCATCATGGCCAATCGGCCATCTTCGTCACCACCGGCAATCCCGATTGCCACATCATCCTGCGCGGCGGCCGCAACATGGTCAACTACACGGCCGAGTGCGTGGCCGAGACGTCTGCGTTGATGCAGCGCGCCGGCATTGCGCCGCGCATCATGATCGACTTCAGCCACTCCAACAGCGGCAAAGACTACAAGCGCCAGTCGATCGTCTGCCGCGATGTCGCCGCGCAGATCGCCGCCGGCAACCGCAACATCGTCGGCGTCATGATCGAAAGCAATCTTGTCGCGGGCGCGCAGAAGCTCGTCCCCGGCCAACCCCTCGTCTACGGCCAAAGCATCACCGACGCCTGCATTGACTGGAAGGAAACGCACGCGCTGCTCGCCGAGCTCGCCGCTGCCGTCCGCTCCCGGCGCAGCGCCTGCTGAGCTGCCACCGAATTCGCTCCAACCAGGTGCGGCTGTGGTTGAGTGCGATCGCCTACAATCTGGGTAGCCTGGGGCTGCGGCTGGCGCTGCCGAAGAAGATTGGCAATAGCCGCCAGCAGGAAGAATTTCGGGAACTCGGGCGCCGGCGAGGGATTTGCGTGTATACTCGCCCCGGACTGGGAAGCCAAAATGGAAATCCCGGTTCATGATACGCCTTGAATAACGGCCGGCTCGGATGGCCGCGACGCCGTCGCGAAGGTACTGAGGACGAAACCGTTGGCAGGATTTGGCCATTCGAAGAAAGATGGCTGAGGGTTTGTGTTGTCGATAAAATTAAGTTGGATGGGGAGGGTTTCATGGGAAGTGTGGACCGTCGGCAATTTCTGAAAGCGGGGGCTGTGGCCGCCGCGAGCATAGGCGCAGCTAAGGCAAGTTGGGGATCATTCTCCCCGGAAGCATTCCCCGGGCCGGCCGGCGCGCCGGCTGAAGCACAGGGTAGCGGGAAAAATCTGATTGCACACGGCGATTCCTTGGAGGGAGTGGCCGGGGCGCTGCCGGAGGGGTGGTCCAGCTTTGCCGGGAATCCGGCCTTGCAGCCCTCTTTCAAGCTGGTGGCCGGCGGCCCGGGCGGTAAAAGCCAACTGCTCGGCGAAGGCAACGGGAGGAAGGAATGTTACGGCTACGTGCGGATTCCGGTGCGCATGACGCCGGGCAAGTGGTACCGGATGCAGGTCAGGTTCCGCTTCTCGGGATTCGAAAACGTCAATCGCAACTTAGTCCATGGGGTCTTTTCCATCCCCGATACCCTGCAATACAACAACGGAATCTTCCACTATCGCAAAGATGGGGAGTGGGCAACGGGAGAGGCGCGCTTCCAGGGTCCGCCTCGGGAGATGGATACGGAAGTGCGGCTTTATTTCCGCTACAGCGCGCAGGGCCAGGTCTGGTGGGACCAGGTTTTGCTCGAAGAGGCCGAGCCTGTCCCTTCACGGCCCGTCAAGGTGGCGGTGAGCTGGGGACACGGCGGCCTGAAGCACTGGGAGCCGTGGCTGGACGCGGCGGGCTCGCGCGGCGCGGACGTGGTCCTGCTGCCGGAACTTTTCAATGGAATCTGGGATCCCCCGAAAGCCGAGCTTCCCGACGGGCCGTCCTGGCAGTTGTTGTCCTCGAAGGCGCGGCAGTGGAAGATGTACGTCAGCGGCACCACGTATATCCGGCGCGGCGATCTGGTTTATAACACGGCCCCGCTTTTCGACCGCCAGGGGAAATTAGTGGGAACCTACGACAAAGTGATGCTGTACGACACGGAGCTGGACGTTGGAGTGACGTCGGGCGAGCGGTTTCCGGTGTTTGACACGGACTTCGGCAAAATAGGGATCATCACCTGTTACGACAGTTGGTTTACGAACACCTCGCGCTTGCTGGCGCTCCAGGGGGCGGAGTTGGCCCTGCTGCCGAATGAGGGCTATTACGAGGAACTCATGCATGCGCGGGCGGCCGACAACTGTATGTGCCTGGCCGTCAGCAGCGGCGATAACCCGGCAGGCGTGTGGGACTCCGGCGGCAACCAAGCCGGCGAGGAGCGCCCCGATACGACCTGCGCCGCGCCCAATGCCATCCTCTCTTATGAAAAGGATGAAGACATGCGGCTGATCCTGGCGACCGTTGACCTTTCCATCAAGAGCTCGCCGAATTATTGGGGCGGCCCCATGCGCTCCGCGCCCGGCGGACGCCGCTGCCGGGAAACTTCACCCATCCCCCTCGAAGGGCGCGTGAGCGAGCTGGAAGGACTCTGGTACACAGTTCCAAAGAGCCAGGCATAGCGCGTTTTTAAGGTCATCGGGTGCTATCCCAGGTCCCAAAATAGGGACCTGGGGTACCCGGCGATCCGTCGGGCAGGATATGACGGCATTCCTTGTACATGGGACGATTTTTCTCCGCGTAAATTGACAACTCCGGAAATGGGGTGAAAGCGGGCCTCCGCAGCCTGCGGGAGAGCCCCAGTTTACTTTCTGATTACGGGGGGTACCCCTCCCCACTTCTGGAAATAAGTGCTGTGGTTTCATGTGGTTAGCGCAAGTAAGGTGCGCCAAGTGCCTGATTTCACAGGACTTCCCCGCAGATATTTCTCCGCAAAGGAGTTAACGGCAGTGGTCAGTGGTCAGTGATCAGTGGTCAGGGGTCAGGGATCAGCCAGTAGCCAATAGCCAGTAGCCAGTAGCCGGTAGCCAGTAGCCAGTGGACGGCGACGGAGCGGTTGTGGTCTGCTCGTCGATCATGGGACCATTGTGCGCCAAACGGGGGAAATTCTCTGCAAAGTTGCGCGAAGAATTTTGGGAGTGTTTTCAGTGGGTTGCGGAGAGAAAGGGTTGGGAGGGGCTTGCGTGGCCGGCGGGGATGAGGTTGGCGGGGATCTTTTGTGGCGACATGGGCGTTTATGAGTACTCATCTTTTCGTTGCTTTTCTAGGAGTCTTTTGCGTTCGTTTCTTGAGTCGACTAGGCGCCGCCTTGGAAGCCTTTCCCTCCTGTAAGGGCAAATGCGCGCGCATGAGTTCAATGACGGATTCTGTCAGGACATTCACCGAAACGTCGATCTTTGGGTACGCCACGAAAGCCGCAGTGACCTGTTCCTGTCCGATCTCAAAAACTCCCGGCATCCATGAGGCCTGATACATGAACTCGTATTGTGCAGCATTGGCCAAGAGCGCTCCGCTCGACGTGGCCAGCGCAGCCATCTTCCTGGCGTCACCGCTCGCAGCATCGATCGACGGTGAAAACCTGCGAACAGAAGTGACGAAAGACCAAATGAGCGGCTGTCGGATGGCATCGAAAAATGCTGTCAGGTCTTTACCATCCTTCTTTAGTTGTCGATATCCGATGCCGAACGGAATCGCGAGGTACACGCTCAAGTGCTTTTGTACATTGAGGTTCATCTCCTCACTAAAATCCTTGCTGCTCGTCGGCTCCCAAATATTCGAAAGAGGAAATGAAGCTCGGAATCGGATGTATTGGGGAAGAAACTCGACCGCATCGAGGCACTGCTCCACGTTCAGTCCGAGATCCTGAAGCGATATACCGGCCTCAAAGTCGAACAGCGGCAAACAGCCATCCACGAGTTTCCAAGCTTTGGCCGCATTTCCTGCCGCGTTTTCGGCAAGCGCCAGTTGCTTTCGCGCCTCAAAATTCATCGCTTCGGCAGCCAACTCGCCCGTCCAGAAAGCATGAGCCCTTGAGGCCCAAACCGAATCTACGTCCCGAAGCTTGGTCAGGATGTTCGACTTGAGATGACTTAGAGATCGGCTCCCCGGTTGATGGCTCAATCCTTCTTCAACCCATTTGAACGCCTGAGGAAGGTTGTTGGCTTGCACGCAACCTGTAACGAGCCAGTACCAGAACTTTGGCCATCGAGTGGCGATGGCGGGCTGAGACCGATAGGCCGCTTCCAGAAGAGGAATCGCTTCCTGAGGCTTGGACAGGTCGACGATGAAACTGACTGCCTTTGAAGCGAGCGCCTCCGGTAGAAGAGGATCGAGCTCCAAGGCCCTGTCGAGACATTTCATCTCCGACTCGTGGTCTCCAGATTCGTGATACGCGCTGCCCAGATTTTTCCAAATCTCAGGGCGGTTCTTTTCCTGCTTTAGTGCGAGCTTGTACTGCTGGATCGCATCCGGGAACTCTCTCAGAGCACTGAGGACGTTGCCCAGGTTGTAGTGGGCCATTCCCCCGTCGTCTCCGATCTTCGAGAGTCCCGCACGAAAGAGACTTTCAGCTAGACGGAGTTCAGGCTTGCTCTGATCGCGGATGCCCTTTTCTGCAAGAATGCAAGCTCTAACCAACTCGAAGCGAGGTTCTTCGCGCACCTTGAGAGCACGGTTAATGTGTGAAAGAGCCTCATCGTAGCGTTCAAGGCGATACTCCGCCCAAGCTAACAACTGCCAAGCGACAGCAGATTCCGGTTGCGAGTCTAAAAATCCCAGCAGCAAATCGATAGTTCGATCAAATGCGCCTGATTCCATAGAGCGAAGGGCGGGTTTTAGCCCTGTCTTCGCTCGTAATCTCGGACCGACTACCCAAGACGGTGTTTTTGGCTTCGCTTCGATTCGTATTCCTAGATATTTCATACTCAGGTCCGTATTGGCTTCTTCCAACTGCAGACGAAGCCACTCTCTCGAGTAGACGATGAGGGTCCAGCCGTACTTCGACCGGAATTCGGCTCGGAGCTGGTCAATGTCGACACCCCGGACCTTCCGACTCGTGACGAAGATGAGGTCGGTGAATTGGGCTCCGCGACTGTGAAGCTTGGTTGCGTCCTTTCGGATTTTTGCTTTCCAGCCTGCTTCGAGACTGAATTGAAAGAAAGAAGAGCAGCCGTCCCGATCACGTCCCTTTCGTGGTAGTTCTTCTGCGTCTCTTCCGCCATCCTGGGGTTCGATTGGAACGATTTCTTTGTAGCCGTTTCGATAGAGCAGATCGACGCAAAGCCGTTCAAACTTCGCTCCCTCCAACTCGTTGTCGATTGCCCACAGAACCATGCTCTGCATTGTTGACTGAAACTCCCTTTGGTCCATTTTCGGAGCGAAATGCCGTTAGCGGCAAGTGGCATCATCTTCTATTCCAATTAGTAACGGGAAGCCGGCTTATGGGAAGCGATTCAAAGCAATGCTGGCGGCGAGTTGGCTGGGTTGTCGGGCGGGTTTTGAGAAGAGGATTTATCGAGGGACCCGGCCCGGCCCGGCCCGGCCCGGCTAAAGCCGTGCCCTTGTTACAAAGCCATTTATGCAACCAGCTTTAGGTATTCGCGTCTCGCGCTTCTCCCAGAATCAATTTGAGAGCGATCTGCTTCTTGCCGCGCAGGATGGTGACGCTTACGGTATCGCCCGCCTGATGCTTTTCCACGATGGCGTTGATGTCCTCGGGATCGGTGACTTCCTGGCCGTCGATGGCGACGATGAGGTCCCCGCCGAGCATGATGGGAGTGTTGCCCACGTAGGCCTGCTCATTGCCGCCGCGCAGGCCGGCGCGCTCGGCCGCTCCGCCGGGAATGACGCGCTGGATAAGGACGCCGGAGTCGGCGGCGAGACCCATCTGCGAGGCGAGGTCGGGACCGATGGCGTAGGAGACGATGCCCAGCGAGGGCCGCTTGACGCGCCCGTAGCGGATGAGGTCGGCGAGCACGGCCTTGGCGGTGTTGATGGGGATGGCGAAGCCGATGCCGGAGCTCTGGTCGGCGCCGTTGGAGGCGATCATGGTGTTGATGCCGATGACCTCGCC
>JBEKXX010000035.1:0-24325 GCA_049511595.1 Occallatibacter sp.
GATCTTTATCTCTGGCCGGGCGACTACAAGAACGTCCTGAAAGAATACACGTCTCTCACAGGTAAGCCTTTGCTGCCCCCGGTGTGGGCGTTCGAGCCGTGGATGGGCGGCGGCGGCGAACGATGGGCAAGAGATCGGGAAAAGACACCCACAGAGACCATGCTGGATGTAATAACCGAATTTCGGAGACTCGATATTCCTCACTCAAGCATTTACGCCGAGGGCGACGGGAGTAGCGATCCTCTGCTCTATCGAAGACTTGATCCGTTGCAGATTCGCGTGTTGACGTGGGGACGCAGCCAGCCGCTCGGATGGACGAGCGAGCAGATCAGGCAGGCGCTTCCCGGGACGCCGGCCGACCGGCTTCCGCTGATGAAGTTAAGGGATGGCTCCGTATATGGCTTTCCGGCCGGCCATATTCTCGCGGAGCAATTCCCCTATTTCGACTTCACCGATCCCGCAGCGCTCGATCTGCTGCGCGCGTATTGGGCGCGGCGTCTGGATCTGGGCGTGGCCGGCACTATGGTCGACTTCGGAGACCTGGTTCCGCGCGATGCGCTGTTTCACGACGGCAGTACCGGCGAACAGATGCACAACTGGTATGCCCATCTTTACCATCGGTACATGCGCCAGGTATTCGAGGAACGGCGGGGTGACGATCATGTGTTGTTTTCGAGAGGAGCTTCGCCGGGAAGTCAGGCCGACGTGTCGCAGATGGCCGGAGATCACGCGTCTAACTTTCGCGGGCTGGATGAATCGATTGCGGGTGGGCTCAGCATCGGCGCTTCGGGGTTCTCGAACTGGGGTGTGGATGTTGGCGGATACGAAGGGAAGCCGGATGAGGAAGTGTACGAACGTTGGATCGAATTCGGCGCATTTTCTCCGTTGATGCGTTTTCACGGAACAGAACCGCGCGAGCCGTGGTTTTACGGCGATGCAGCCGTCGCAACTTACAAGAAATATGCGTGGCTCCGCGAGAACCTTCTGCCATACATATACGGATCGGCGCAGGATGCGCATGCAACCGGTGTGCCGCTGATGCGCGCGTTGCCGGCGCTGGCCGACGATGAATATATGTTTGGCGAGGATTTGCTTGTAGCCCCTGTGCACACGCCCGGCGAGCGCCGGGTCGTATCCCTGCCCGAGGGGAGTTGGACGAGCCTTTTTTCCGGTTTGCCCGCGGCCAAAGGAGAATACGAAATGCACGTATCGCTCGATGAGATTCCCGTTTTCCTCCGCGCGGGTGCGATGGTTCCGATCCGTGTTGCTCCGGACTTCACGCTTGGGGAATCCCTATCTGCCGGCAGTGTCCAGGCTCTGCTGGTCACACCGCCTGATGCGTACCCTTCTTCGCACGCATGGAAGCTTTCCGGGAACAGCGTCGAAACAAAACTTGAGAACAGTCGTGAAGGCGCTGGGTTTCGAGTGACGATCGATGGATGGCAGGACCTCCGCTTCCTGGTGGTTCTAGGCATCCAGGGGCACATTGGGAGTGTGACCGTTGACGGACGCCTGCTACCGCAACTCGATACGCGGCTGGCTGACTCATTCCCGCCGGGATGGCGGCAGGTCGATACGGGCAAGGTCGTTGTACGTCTTCCTGAGGCTCCGAATCATGCAGTGATCTTTTCCGACCGAAAGGTGCAGTAGTAACGTTGCAAATTTTGGCAGCAGCGAAATCCCTGAAAGTTTCTGCGCGCGGTTTTTTTGTGGCTGGAGCGCTCGCGATGCCTGCGCTTGCCGCGGCACAGTGGAATTCGCCGGCTGCCCGGCAAGACGGGGCCAACCTGCCGGCCGAGTCCGAGCAGATTTTTGCGCTAGCCAACCAGGCTCGCGCGCAGGCGGGTGTGGGGCGGCTCGAGTGGGATCCGGCGCTGGCTGCCGCGGCCTTGCAGCACTGCCTGCGCATGGCGGCCGAGGGGCCGATTGCGCACCGCTACGGCGGCGAACCGGACCTGAGCGCCCGCGCCGCGCAGGCCGGCGCGTACTTCAGCGTGATTGAGGAGAACGTGGCGGTGGGGATGTCGGCCGCCGCGATTCACGAAGAATGGATGCAGTCACCGGGGCATCGCGCCAACCTGCTCAGCCCGGATGTGGACCGCGTGGGTGTGGCCGTGGTGGCCGCTCGCGGCGCGCTTTACGCCGTGGCCGACTACAGCCGCGCCGTGCAGCAGCTAAGCGCCGCGCAGGTGGAGGCGCGGGTGGCCGCGCTCATTCGCGTAAGCGGGGTAGCGATTCAGGGCAACCCGAGCGTGGCGCGGGCTGCGTGCGCGATGGATGACGGAATGCCGCCTGCCGCAGGCGGGGCGATGCCGCGTTTCGTCATGCGCTGGCAGGCCGGAGATTTGGACCAGTTGCCGAAGGCGCTGGTGGACAGGCTGGCGTCAGGGAATTACCGCCGGGCGGCGGTGGGGAGTTGTCCGGCGCAAATCTCGGAAGGGTCGTTCACGGCGTATCGCGTGGCCGTGCTGCTCTACTGAGCGCGGCGAAACGCCACCGACGAGCAGGTGGCGAACAAGCAGCCGCGGTGCTTGATGCGCTGGCCGCCATTTCTCACCGTCATTTCTGTCAGGGTGGATGGAAGCGGCCGCCGGGCACGATAAGCCGGCCGCGCCCTACGCCGGCCGCAGCCAAAGCACCGGTTGGCGTATGGGAAAGTTGCGCAGCACAGCGGCGGTTTCGGGCTGGGACGGCAGCGTGCGCCACAGCGCAATGTACTTTGGTTCTCGATACACCAGCCCCGCGAACAGCAGGCTCGGTCTGCGGCCGGGCAGGTCGCCGAAAGTGCCTGCGTCGCGCGCGTAGGGCCACCTGGTCTTGTCCTCGATGTACGGAAACAGAAAATCGACGGCCGTCTTGAAGCGGTTGCCGCTGGTCAGGGCAAACTGCCAAAGATCGTTCGTCGCGCCATCCGGCCCCGGGCCCCCGGCCGATGCGAGCACGCACACCATCGCCAGCAGGTCCAGATTGAATAGCGAGAAATTGTAAGGCGAGGGCTGCGCCAGCTCCGCTGGAAAACTCCCGTCCGCCGCCATCTGCTCGGGCAGAAGATGGTTGCGGAACCGCTCGCGGCAGAGCGCCATCGCGGGCTCGTTGCCGGTGTACGCCGCAAACGCCGCCGCCTGAGCCGCCCAGCAGGTTCCACGGTGGTTCTTCTCCGCCTCCTCTTCCTGCCCTGCCGACGACGCGCGCATCCAAAGCAGATACTCCGCGAACCACTCGCGCAGGCCGGCAAACTCGCCCGCCGTCATCGCCTGCGCAGTTTCCAGGTGCCGCGCGGCGCGCGTCACCTCAATCAGGTGCACCGTGCTAGAGATTCCGGCGCCGCGGATGGGCGCCGCTCCCTCAGCCGTCTGCGCTTGCGCCAGCGGAGGATTCATCCGCGTCGCCGGATCGAGAAACCACGCATGCAGGTGCTCAGCCGCGTGCTCCGCGTAGCGCTTCTCCCCGGTAATCAGCCACGCGGCTGTCAGCGCGGGCACAACCAGGCTCATCCGGATCAGCGCCTCGTCTTGACCGACCGGGTTCCGCGCGTTCGTCGAGCCGCCGCGCGCCGCGGACGGCGCCGTCATCGTTATAGGAGCCTCTGTAAGGTAGTCGCCGGCTGCGCGCAAAATCCGTTCGCGGTCGATGCGCTCGATTTCGTTCAGCGTGATCAGCGGCCCGTTGACCGGCGCCGGAGCAGCCGGCGCGGCCAAAGCGTCAGCGCGGGTTGAGGCAGCGGCGGCAGCGGCAGAGAGGCAAAAGGTGCGGCGGTTCATCTCACTCGCCTTCACTCGTGTGCTGGGTTTAGTCCGGCGTGGGCAGCCTTACAGGCGTGGCAGCCGCATCGGAGCACCGGCCGGCGGCCCTAGGATTCCAATTCGACTTTCGGTACCAAAAACGCCCGCGCCATCAGAACCGGTAGAACACGCCGAACGTCCCGCGCGCATTCCAGGTGCGATTCGTTGAGTAGCCCAGTTGCGAAGTGTTGCCGGGCAGTGAGAACGATGCGGCGACGCGGTCGCCCGTAAGTTGCACGCCCCAATTGCTGCCCAGGCTATAGGCCAGGCCTCCGCCAAAACCACCGGCAAAGGAGATACTGGGCGTAATGCTCTCGCCCCCGGTATGCTCTCCGCCCAGCTCCGCGAAAACCTTCCCGCTCAATTTTTCGGTAATGTTCAGGTGGAGCTGCGGCCCAACCAGGAACGTGTAAATTGACGGGTTGCCGGGATTCGGTAGTCCGGTGCGGCCGGTACCCACCTTGTAGTAGTCCACCGATCCCATGAGTTGAAAATACTTTCCCCAATCGCGGGCCAGTGAGATCTTTCCGCCCACCAATCCGCTGTACGAAACGGGCGCCTGCCTGAGGCGGGAATAGGCTACGCCCGCGAATACCTCGTACTTGTAGGGTGCAGCCTGCCGGGGGCCTGGCGCCGCTTCAGGGCTCACTTGTCCTGCGGCCACCAAAGGCGTGAGCGTGGCCGCAACCGTAGCCAAAAAATAAAATAACAACGTCCTCTTCAACGCAAGAATCTCCTCGATTGTTACCGTGCGCAAAACAAATCGGCCCGAATCCGGGCTTTGGCTCGGAGCAGGCGCCCTGGCTGGTTTCCGTTACGCTCTTAGACTATCCTCTTCCCCCGGCTTTCACGAAGCCCTATCGGTGGCGAAGACACTCAAGTCTTTGACTGAGTTCCGTATAAATGGTGCGCACTTCTGTCCCGTTGCCCGCCCCGCCACTACTGCCTGTTCTCCAGATACCAAGGAATATTGATCACCACGATACGCCGGTTGCCGCGCATCAGCAGCATCACCTTCAGCAGATCCGAGCGCCGGTTGTGCAGCAGGCCCTCCCACCAATGCCGCACCACCAGTTCCGGCACCAGCACGCACACCTTGCAGGTCGCGCGTTCGCGCTCCACGTTAAGCACGTAGTCCACGATCGGGTAAAGGATGTACCGGTAGGGTGACTTCAGAGTCACCAGTTTGGGAATGCAGCGGCCGGCCGCCTTCAACGGCGCCACAATGTCCTTTTCCCACGACTCTCCGAACGAATCAGCCGCTTCTCCCGTCTGCACGTGAACGCAGCGGATGTCGCACGACATCGACAGCGCGAACGAGAGCGCCTTCTCGCTGATACGGCTCCAGCGGTCAACCGGCAAAACTACGATGGGCTCGCCCACCTCGGCGGGGACGAAGGGCCGGTCGATATCGATTTCACGGTTCACGCGCGCGTAATGGCGCTTTACCGCGCGCATGAACAGAATCATCGCTAGCACCAGCAGCGCGGTGATCCACGCGCCCTCGGCGAACTTGGCCACCAGCACCACCAGCGTGGTGATGCCGGTGGCAACAGCGCCCAGGCCATTCACGAGGATGTGCCCCGCCGAGCCGCCGTGCCGCTTCCAGTGCATCACCATCCCCGCTTGCGACAGCGTGAACGCCATGAACGCGCCGATGGCGAACAGCGGAATCAGCCGGTCCGTCACGCCGCCAAACACGATCAGCAGCAGAGCCGTCAGCGCCACCAGCACGTAGATGCCCCACGAATAAAGCAGCCTCCGTCCGCGAATCAGAAAAATGTGCGGCATGTAGTCGTCCAGCGCAATGGCCCGCGTCAGCCGCGGAAAATCGGCGAACGCGGTGTTCGCGCTCAGCGCCAGCACCAGCAGCACGGAAACGATGGTGAGGTAGTAAAACCACCCCTGCCCCATCACCGCGCGCGTCAGCATCGAAAGCACGCTCTCGTATCCCGGCTTGCCAGGATCGGTTGCCGCAATGTGGTAGGCGCGGCAAAGCAGCGCAATCCCGGCCAGCAGGATGGCCAGCAGCGCGATGATGATCGACAGCGTCGTCTTCGCGTTCTTGCGCGTCGGCTCGCGGAAGGCCATCACGCCGTTGCTCACCGCCTCCACGCCCGTCATCGCCGTGCATCCCGAAGAAAATACCTTCAGGATCAGCCACCAGCTGAACATTGCGGTCGCCGCCGGAATCGTGCGCAGCGGCGTCGCCGGCGCCGGATGCCCAGCCGCATGAACCACCTGCCATCCGCCCACTGCGATCACGAGCAGCAGCGTGGCCGTGAACAGATACGTGGGAATCATGAATACCACGCCCGTGTCGTGCACTCCGCGCATATTCACGATGGTCAGAATCGCCAGCACCAGCAGGCATAGCTCGAGCGTGTGCGGCTGCAAGGCAGGCACGGCCGAGATCAGCGCGCCCACTCCCGCCGAGATGCCAACGGCTGCAGTCAGAATGTAGTCGATCATCAGCGCCGCCGCGGCCAGCAGCCCCGCGCCTTCGCCCAGGTTCTGGCTGGCCACGGTGTAGGAGCCTCCGCCGCGCGGATACGCCTCGATCGTCTGCCGGTAGCTGAAGTACACGATCGCCAGCAGGATCACGATGGCCGTGCTCACCGGCACGATATACCGGACGCCCATCAGGCCCAGCGGAATCAGCAGCGTCAGCGCCGCCTCCGGCCCGTACGCGGCCGAGCTCAGCGCGTCCAGCCCGAAGACCGGTATCCCCGCCAGGGGCCCGATATGCTCGGCGCGCTCCTCGCTCGTCCTGAGCGGCCGCCCAAACAGCAAATTGAAAAACTGTGTATAGACGCCCATGAAATATCGACCGGCGGACGTGGACTCACTGCGGGGAGTGCCGCCGATGCCAGTGTCTCATGGTGCGTAACCCTCGGGTGCTGAATTGCCTGCGCCTCCATCGAGAGAGTGGGTTCCATCCCCCAAGGGGAAGCCGAGAATCCCCCAAACCGGTGATGAAGCGCCGTGCGGCTGAGAATAAAATGGGGAAGAGTCGCAACTGCCAGTACCATGATCGGGATTCAGTTCCGCTTCGCTTTCATGCGCGGCGCCATCTGTCCGGAACCGCATTGCGCCGAAGCGCCGCGGCTGTCGATCGCTCCTGGATTGTGCTAACGTAATTCTGCATCGCCGGTCAGTGACTCTCCACAGTGCGGCGCTGGATGCGCCCTGCTGAGCTTTTCATCAAGACCGTGAAGTGGCGGATTCGATCATGGCTGAGGATCGTTACGATGTCTTTATCAGCTACAGGCGAGGTAAGGCAGCTGCCGAAGCACGTCTCCTGCGGGAGAATCTGACGAAGCACGGCTTAAACGTCTTCCTCGATGTAACCGATCTGGGCCGGGGATACTTCGATGACTCGCTGTTGCGCCGGATCTCCGATACCCCGAATTTCCTCTTGATTCTGTCGTCGCGCAGCCTCGACCGCTGTGCCAACGAAGGCGATTGGGTGCACCGGGAGGTCGCCCACGCCATCCTGTCGCAGCGCAACATCATCCCGGTGATGCTGCCCGGATTCAAGTTTCCCAAGGATCTCCCGCCCAGTATCGCGAGCCTTCCAAGGTATCAGGCGGTTGAGTATTCGCATACCTTCTTCGAGGCAACAGCCGGAAAAATCCTGGAGATGATCCAGGTTGGGACGGCGGAGCAGCCGCGAACGCTCAAGTCGAAAGCTCGACTGGAGTCCGTGCCTGCGAGGGTGATCTCGAAGAAGGCGAAGCTGGCCTTGATTCTTACTCTGGCCTTCGTCGCTGCGGTGGCTGGCGGACTCGTTCTCTTGCGGACGCTGTGGTCTCCTGACACGAGACTTCTCTCGCTGGCGGCCCGTCTGCGCAATGACTTCCACGCGGCGCTCTCCGCCATGCCGCCCACGGGCGCCCCCGACTTCACGAGCACCGAAAATGACATTCGAGGGCTGTTGAGCATCGATCCCGGCAGCGGCTTCGGCGTCTATTATTCCGGCGAGGTCAAACGAGTTCAGAACCGGTCGCTGTTTACTTCGAAATCCTGCGTAATCCCAGGCGCTTTAAATGGGCAGTTGAACACCATGGACTACTATGAGAGCGATTTCATTCGCTACCTGGAAATCGAGCGCACGCTCCCCGCTGCGGTGAAGGGAGGGGACTATTCGCTGACGCCGTGTTATTCGCGCCCCGGGGGATACTGTGTTCAACGGACGGCGTGGATCGAGCAGCTATTGGCCGACGATAGCTATCAGGAGGCATTGGTGACGAGCGACCGGCAAATCGCCCAGCAGTATCTGGAGACCGCGATCGCCTACGCGCAGAAGGTTCTCGCAAGCTATCGCGATATTAACAATCGGCCCGGGTTCCAGGAATGCATCGACACGCAGGTGCTTCTGCAAGAGGCGCAGCAAAAGCTCGAAGATCTCAAGAAAACCGGCGCTCAGGCAAAGCCGCCGGCAGGACCGGGCGCGCGATGATCCAAAGCTTACTGAAGCCGGCCGGATACCGGATCTTTCTGGTTGGAGTAGCCGGGCTGGGCGCCCTGCTCTACGGCATGGATATTGGCGTGATCGCGGCGGCCCTCCCGCATTTGATCGCCACCATCCAGATGTCGGTCGCTCAGACGTCGTTCATCGTTGCCGCCGTGCTGGCTGGAGGCATGCTCGCGTCGCCCGCCGCCGGCTACCTCGCAGACGCCTTCGGACGGCGGACGATGCTCGTCCTCAGTGGCGCGATTTTCAATATCAGCGTCTGTCTGGTGGTCGCCTCCCACGGATTCGCTGCGCTTTTTGCGGGAAGGCTGCTTCAGGGAATCAGTTGCGGAATTATCGCCACCGTCGCGCCGCCTTACCTCGCCGAGTGCCTCAGCTCCAAGGTTCGCGGCCGGGGAACCGCGGTTTTTCAGCTCATGCTGACCTTCGGCATCGCGGTTGCGGCCCTCATTGGCTGGATGTACACCCGGCGTGCGGAGCAATCGATGTCTATGGTGCAAGGCGATGCCGGCCTGATCTTTGGCGTACAGGACCATGCATGGCGGCTCATGCTCCTTTCGGTGATTTACCCCGGAGTCTTATTCATGTGCTCTACTGCGCTCCTGAGCGAGTCGCCGCGCTGGCTCTTTTTTCGAGGCAAGACTGAGCGGGCCATCGCCGCCTTGCGCCGCGCCTGCTCTCCGCAGGAAGCCGAGGCGGAGCTATTGGCCATGCGGACCGCCTCGGCCGTTGAGCATCGGCGCGGCAATTCCGAGTCTTTGCTCAAACGAAAATACATCGTCCCGTTCCTGCTCGTGTGCCTGGTTTTGGTCTGCACGCAGACCACGGGAATCAATTCCGTGCTCGGATATTTGGTGCTCATTCTGCGCCAGGCGGGATTGACGGCGGTCAATTCGACTGTGGGCGACGTATTGGTAAAGACCCTGAATTGTCTGATGACGATCGTGGCCATAGCGCTCGTCGATCGCAAAGGCCGCACCTTTTTGCTCAAGATTGGCACGGCGGTGATCGTTTGCTCGCTCCTCGCGGCCGCCATTGCGCTTTCCTTTGCGGAATCGAAGCGATGGGATGCGAAAAGTGCTGTTGAGGCAGCCATGAAGGGGAACTCTGTAACTTTGGATCTGCGTACGGCTGCGCTTGGCGCGCAAACCGGAAACCAGCCTGGTATCCTGACCGTCCTCTATACGTGGGGTGACGGCAATCGCATGGCCTCTGTGGCCACTGGCGACGAAAGTCCCGTCCTGCGCATCGTCCCCCCCGAAAAGAGCCGGAACGCCGCGCTGGTCATTCGGCGTGCTTCGTACGGTCCGTTGCCGTCAAAGTGGGTCGGCTGGTTTGTGGCAGGTTGCCTGGCCATTTACATTGCGGCTTTTGCCGCCGGTCCCGGCGTCGTCGTCTGGCTCGTCTTGTCTGAATTGATGCCCATGCGCATTCGCTCAGTAGGCATCGGCGTGGCTCTTTTTCTCAACCAGGGTGTCGCGACCGGCAATGCGGCCGCCTTTTTGCCCATCGTAGGGCGCTTCGGCTACTCCAGCATGTTCTTCTTCTGGTCGGCGGCGACCGTGGTCTATTTCCTCATAGCGGCATTTCTTCTGCCCGAGACCAAGGGTAAGGTCCTCGAGGAAATCGAAGCGATGTTTTAGGGCTGGCCGGCCCGGACCGGAATGTTACACCGGCCGAGTCAAAACCGAAAATGGATTTCCTTTTGCCGGCCGCCAGTTATCCGGCGCCAGGCCCCGCCGCCGGCAGCGTGAACAGGAACCTGCTTCCCTTGCCCACTTCGCTTTCGGCCCAGATGCGCCCGCCGTGCTGTTCCACGATGCTACGGCACAGCGCAAGTCCCAGCCCCGTGCCGCCCAGCTCGCGCGCGTCGCTCGCGTCGCCCTGGTGGAAGCGCTCAAAGATGCGCTCCAGCTTCTCCGGCGCGATGCCGCGTCCCTGGTCCTCGACCATGAAGCACACCTCGCCGGCCCCCGAAGCGCCTGCGCCCGGCGCGCTCGCCTCCATGTTCCGCGCGGCCAGCCGGATGGTCGTGCCCTCCGCCGAAAACTTGATGGCGTTGGTCACCAGCTCACTCAGCACCTGCAACACCCGATCTTCGTCGGCAAACACCGGCGAGGCGTTCACGTCGAAGCGGAAATCGATGCGCGCCTGCGTAGCCGCGTTGTACGCCACGTCGGCCGAGCGCCGCAGCAGCGTCACCGGTTCCACCGTCCCGCGATTCAGCGGCAGCCGGCCTCTTTCTCCGCGGTCGAAGTCCAGAATGTCGTTCACCAGCCGGACCAGCCGGTCGCTGTTTTCGATGGCCATGTCGATCATCTGCCGCTGTTTTTCCGGCCGCTTGTCCAGCGTGCCCGACTGGATCAGCCCCAGCGACGCGCGCAGCGAAGTCAGCGGCGTCTTCAATTCGTGGCTCACCGTGGAGATGAACTCGTCCTTCATCTTCTCCAGCCGCCGCCTTTCACTCACGTCCTGGAAGGCCACCACCATACCGGAGACTCGGCCATCGTCCAGCAGCGGATTGGCGCTGTACTCCACCGGAATCGCCGTGCCGTCCTTGCGCCAGAACACCTCATCCCGCATCCTGATCGGCTCGCACCGCCGCAGCGCCTGCAAGATCGGGCTCGTCGATAGCGAATACGGCGTCCCGTCGGCGTGGCTGTGGTGAATCAGATCGTGCAAGCCGCGCCCCACCAGTTCGTCGACCGCATATCCCAGCGTCCGGGCGCCGGCTTCGTTGATGAAGGTCACCTTACCGTCGAGATCCATACCGAAGATGCCGTCGTCTACGGCTTCCAGAATCAGCTCGCGCTGCCGTGTGGCAATGTGCAGCGCCTCTTCGGCCTCGTACTGCTCGGTCACGTCCATGCCGTGGATCAGCGCAAACGGCCGTTCGCCCGGCAGTTGCATGCGCCGGCTGCGCACCACGATGCGCCGGTACACCGCATCGCTCCGCCGCAGCGGCAACGCCCCCTGCCACTCTTCCTCGCTCTCCAGCGTGTTCAGGCAATCCTGGAAGGCCGCCGCACCTTCGGCGTCCATCAACTCCGTCACCATGCGCCCCACAAGAGCTTCGGCGCGGTAGCCCAGCGTCTCGGCTGTAAACGCGTTCAGTGAGGTCAGCCGTCCCTCCATCGAGCAGGTGAAGACGAAACCTAGGCTGTTCTCCACCACCTCGCGATAGCGGGCCTCGCTCTTGAGCAGCGTCTTCTCCATTTCGCGCTGGTCGGTCACGTCCTGGCCGCTCACGATCAGGTATTGGATATCTCCGTTCGGGCATTGCAGCGGCCGCAGCATCCAGCTGATGCGGCGCATCTCGCCGCCGGTCACCCGCCACAGCGTCTCATGCGGTCCTGAATCCTGCCCCGCCGAAGCCTCGCGCAATTTGCCCGCCGCCCATTCGCGGTCGTCCGCCCCCAGAAACTCCTCGACAAAGAGCCGGCCCACCGCGTGCGCCAGGCTCAAACCGGTCAAGCGCGCGCAGGCATAATTCAGCCGCACCACGCGCCCCGCGGTGTCCAGCACCGCCACCAGCGCGGGAATCGAATCCAGCGTTGCCGCCACAAAGCAGCGCTCCATCGCCAGCGCCCGCTCCGTGCGCTGACGCTGCCGCTGTGCCTGCTCCTGCATGCGGATCCGGCTGTACAGTTCCAGCCGTGTCACTGCCTGGCGGCCCAGAAGCTCCAGCAGAGTCAGATGTTCCGGCTTGAACTGGTCCGTCTTGCGCGCCAGCACCGCCATGGCGCCGATCATTTGTTCATCGCTGCTGAACAGCGGCGCGGCCGCGTAGGAAAGGCAAGGACCGGCTCCGGCCAGCGGAATCCCCTCGGGAGGAAAGCGCGGATCCTGGCCAGCGTTTGTAATCAGCAGCGGTTCGCCCTTCTCCAGCATCCAATGGCACGCGGTCGTCGCGCGCGGCTGGTCGGCCGCCTTGAATCCGTAGCGCGCCTTGAACCATAGCCGGTTGAAATCCATCCACCCGATGAAGGCATAATCGGCGTCGCACAGCACCGCGGCAAGCTCAACCAGCTCGTTCAGCGCAGGATCGGGGTTGCGATCGAAAAGGCTCATCTCGGGGCGCACGGCCTCGTCCTGGTTCTCTCCGGCATGCGAACCGACCGTCGCGCTCATAGATACACGTTCCCGAGTGTCCAGTATCACGGAGATTGACCAACTTGGCTCTTCCACGATCCGGTTATTTGTAGGAAAACGCGGTACCACCCAAGTACCCGCTATTTTTGTCCCATTCGATTCTTTCGTGAATTACTATAGACACTCTCGGTGGGTTACTTCACGCGTCTTCACCTGACCCCCGATCCCTGACCCCTGCCTCTCAGTGTCCCGGAAGCTTGCAGCAGTCTCCCGCCGTAGGGGGCTCATTTGCCCCCGCGTCCATAACCACCTTCCAACTGCCATCGGGCTCTTTGCGCCACATCGTGATGTACCTCCCGCTCGTCAGCACAGGGTTCCCGTTCGCATCCTTGCTGCGCCCCTCGTAGTGGCCCCACGTGTAGCCCATATCACCCGAAGGCCCCATCATCGCGTCGGTTGGCGTCCACGTCAGTTGGTAGTCCTTGGGCGACCAGTTGGCCGACTTGGCAATCGCTACCTTGCCGATCAGCGGCGCCGCCCCGTTGCCCAGCACCACGCCGTCGCCGGCAAACCACTCCGCAAATCCTGCCCCTCCGCGTTCCAGTACATCCTTGGCAAAGCGCGCCTCCAGGTCGAAGAGCACCATCTTGCCCGGCTTCACCGTCGTATCGGACAGAGGATTGGGCGTCTGCGATTGGGTCCCCGGCTCCAGCAACTGCGCCCACGCCGGGCTCGAACCCATTCCCACCGCCAATCCGGCAATCACCGCCATAGAAAAAAGATTCCGCACTAAAAAGAAGCGCCGCCATCCAGTCACGATCCAACCCTCCAACGAATTTGAAATCTATGCGCTCATCCTACAATGCTAGAGCCTGTTATTCACTTTCGCACGCGCAGGCGTTGCGAGCGGAAATCGCGCCAGAACCGGGGCCCCCACGGACAGGTCTTCGTCCGTGGGGTGGAGACGAGGCCGAGCCCGAAGGCTGTGGCGACCCCACTGCCAAGGGCGAGAACGAAGTAGGGCGCGATTTTAGCCGCAACCCGGGGTCCCCAGCACGCGATCTCTGCGTGTTGGGGTGGAAGCCGGAGGGCTGGGGCCAATTTCCCCGATTTCTTTGTCGCTCGTCGCTAGCAGACACCCGGTATGCGTCGCTCCTCGCTTCTTGAACTCGGAAAAATTGGCTCCCAGCGCCGCACGCGCCAAAGTGAATAACAGGCTCTAAGCTCCACCGCTGCTGCGCTTCCCATTTCCGCGCGCGTGCTTAGCCCGCGTCGATCTCGTCTGCCCGGCCCCGCTGCCGCATGGCAGCGCTATCGCTGGTCCTCCGCGGAATCTCGTCCGATGCCGAAGCGTTGCTCCGCCTGAAACCCCTCCCCTGCCCGCTCGTCTAATCATCCAAATACCTGCTCTGCCACGCAGGTATACTAGAGCCTGTTATGAACTTTCGCGTGGCCTGCGGGAAAGTTCATAACAGGCTCTAGCGTTGGCAAAGCAGGGCGCGAACACTCTGGAACCGTAGACCCCCGTCTCAGGGGGCTTTTTGCCATAGGGGGATCTCCCCTGGATGCCCGGCCTTTCCCCGGGGAAGGAAGCATATGGGAACCCTGCTCGACTCCATCCAGTCTCCCGCTGACCTCAAGCGCCTGGATTCCGCGCAGATGGCCTCGCTTGCCGGCGAGATCCGCGAGTTCCTGATTCAAACCCTCTCCCGGACCGGCGGTCATCTCGGCCCCAATCTCGGTGTCGTCGAGCTCACCATCGCCTTGCACGCCGTCTTCTCCACGCCTGAGGACAAGATCCTCTTCGACGTCAGCCACCAGGCCTACATCCACAAGATCCTCACCGGCCGCCGCGAGCGTTTTGAGACCATCCGCCAGCCCGGCGGCCTCAATGGCTTTATGCTGCGTACCGAGAGCGAGCACGACTGCTATGGCGCAGGCCACGCCGGAACCGCGCTCTCCGCGGCGCTGGGCATGGCCGTGGCCCGCGATCTGGCCGGCGGCCGCGAGCACGTCGTCGCTGTCGCCGGCGACGCTGCCTTCACCAACGGCATCACCTTCGAAGCGTTGAACAACATCGCCTCGCAAACTCGGCGCATGATTGTTGTCCTCAACGACAACCAGTGGTCCATCGACCGCAACGTGGGCGCCGTGGCCCGTTACTTCCACCGCATCGTCACCAATGAGCGCTATCAGCACCTGCACGATCGCGCCACGCGCCTCATCGAGCGGGTCGGCGGTAAAACCGCCGTTAAAGTCGTTCGCCGCGCCGAAGAAGCCGCCAAAAGCATGTTGTGGCCCTCCATCCTCTTTGAGGAGTTCGGCCTGGAATACTTCGGCCCCATTGACGGCCACAACATCCCGCTGCTGGTCGGGACCTTCAAGTTCCTCAAGACCCTCGACCACCCCGTCCTGCTCCACGTGCTTACGCAGAAGGGCCGCGGTTTTCAGCCCGCCATCGACGGCCAGAAAAAGTTTCACGGGCTCGGCCCCTACGATCCCGAGACCGGCGAAACCCCTGACGGCTCGCCCACCTGGGCTGAAGCCTTCGCCGCCACGCTCGCCGATCTCGCTGCCAAAGACGCGCGCATCGTCGCCATCACAGCCGCCATGCCCAATGGCACCGGCCTCGATCATTTCCGCCCGCGCCACCCCAGGCGCTACTTCGACGTGGGCATCGCCGAGGAGCACGCCGTGGTCTTTGCCGCCGGCATGGCCACGCGCGGTTACCGTCCCGTTTGCGCCATCTACTCCACTTTCCTGCAGCGCGCCTTCGATCCCATCGTCCACGACGTCTGCCTGCAGAAGCTTCCCGTGCTCTTCTGCATGGATCGCGCCGGCCTCTCCGGCGACGACGGCCCCACCCACCACGGCCTCTTCGACATCGCTTACCTGCGCGGCATTCCCGGGATCGTGCTCATGGCGCCCAAGGACGAAGACGAGCTGGCCGACATGATGAAGACCGCCCTCGAGCTTTCCGGTCCCAGCGCCATCCGCTATCCGCGCGGCGCCGTCGCCGGCGTCGCCCGCAAGCCCGAGCCGCAATTGCTCCCCATCGGCAAGGCCGAGGTCCTCTCCGACGGCTCCGATGTCGCTATCCTCGGCCTCGGCTCCATGATCGCCCTCGCGCAGGAGCTTGCCGCCGCTCTCGAACGCGACGGCTACTCTGCCGCCGTCATCAACCCTCGCTTCATCAAGCCGCTCGACAGCGAGCTGCTCCAGCGCTACGCCTCTCGCGTCGCCGCCTTTGTCACCTTCGAGGACCACGTGAAAATGGGTGGCTTCGGCTCGGCCGTCGTTGAAGCGCTCGACGAAATGGGCCTCGCCCTTCCCGTCGTTCGCATCGGATGGCCCGACCAGTTCATTGAGCACGGCAAAGTCGATCGGCTCCGAGCCAAATACGGCCTCACCGTCGAAGCCGCCCTCGCCCAGGTCCTCCCGCTCCTCACGCGCCGCCGGCCCACCCTCGTCGCCTCCTGAGCGAAGTCCGCCGCAGCGGACGAAGTCGGTGGAGCCGCGTCTCCGCTCCCGTCGTCATGGCGGCCAGAGTCCGCTACCCGCTGACTTGCTGACCCGCCGCCTCTCAGGCCCCCTTGTGCGACAATCCTCATCAGACTGTCTTTTCCATGCGACTGCTTCATTTTTTCCCGGCTCTGCTGATGGTTGGTGGCTCCTTTGCGGCCTTCCCGGCCCATCCGCAGTCTGAATCGCAGGCGCCTCCCGTTCCGCTGGTTCTTGCCGGCGGCACGGTGGTCGACGTCACCGGCTGGGGCCGCTCCGCGCGCGACATTCCCGGTGCCGTCGTCGTCATCAGCGACGGCCGCATCGCCGAAGTCGGCCTGCCCGGCGATGTGACCATCCCCAAAGGCGCGCGCATCATTGACTGTACCGGTAAATTCCTCATCCCCGGCCTCATCGACGGCTATGCCGGCATGAACTCTCAGGCGCAGGCCAATGCCAACCTCTACATGGGCGTCACAACTGTCGTCGCCCGCGCCGACTCCGAGCGCGGCTTCATCGACACCGGCACCCAGCCCAGCCCGCACATCTACCCCATCGACACCATCGGCGTCACCGACAACTGGAGCCTGCTGGCCCGTCATCCTGAGTGGGTCTCCAAGCTGCGCGAGGGCGCGCATCCCGCCGAGCTCAGCCCCCAGGACACGGCCCGCCAGATGGTCGATACTGCCCACATCGGCACGCGCGTGCTCCTGCTTACCGCCCATCTCACCGCCGCCAACTCCCAGTGGATCGTCGCCCGCGCTCACGAGATGGGCCTCGTCGCCTACGGCGAATTCGTGGCCACGCCCTACCGCGTCGGCGTTGAGGCCGGCGTCGATGCCCTCGTCCACATGGACCATTACATCCTCGGCGTCATTCCCGACGAGCTCCAGCGCCCTCTCGTCGACGACCCCGACGGCCCCTCGGCCGACACCGCCTTCGACTACTCCGAGCGCGTTCCCCCCACCGACGCCCGCCTGCGCGACTACGCCCATTTCCTCGCCACGCACCACGCCGCGCTTCTGCCCGCCTTCAGCCTCTATTACGTCGAGCTGCCCGATCACCGCAATCTCTGGCGGGAGCCCGCCGCGGCCCTGCTCGACCCCGGCCGCATGTACGATCCCGCCGATCCCGCCACCGGCGACATGACCTACCCGCTGCCCGCCTGGTCGCGCCACCTGCCCGGCATGGCCCAGCGCTGGATGGAAGAGGACCTCCAGAAGAAAGCCGCCCAGTCCGCACTCCGCCTCTGGCGCATCAACGAAACCATCTTCTCCGCCTTCCCCCACTACCTCGCCGGCTCCGGCGCCGACGCCATGGGCGCCATGCCCGGCATCTCCCTCCACACCGAGCTCGAGTTGCTCGTCCGCCTCGGCCTCTCGCCCCGCGAAGCCCTCGCCGCCGCCACCAATAATTACGCTCTCCAATTCGGCTGGAACGAGCTCGGCCTCATCGCTCCCGGCCGCCGCGCCGACATCCTCGTCCTCGACTCCGACCCCACCGCCAGCATCTGGAACGCTCGCCGCATCTCCCTGGTCCTCCTCGACGGCGAACCCCTCGACCGCAACGCCCTCCTCCACCTGCGCAAGTAACCCCGTGGGTGCCGGCTCGCCAATTCGCCACTTCGGGGGTGCCCCATCCAAGCTCCGCTTGGGTGGGGGCAGACTCGCTGACTCGCTGACCTGCTGACCCGCTAACTTGCGAACACGCGCGCAGCGCGGCTAACTTGCTAACCTGCTGCCCCGCTGCCTCCCATCATGTACCCTTGATTCCAGCGCCCTATACCCGCCATCATGCCCCGCAAGCCCATCCGAGTCCGCCCCAAACGCCAGCGCCACAACCGCTGGCTGCTCCTCATCGCGTTCTACAAATTCCTTCATGCGCTGCTCTTCTTCGCCATCGGCATCGGCGCCCATCGCCTGCTCCACAAGGACATCGCCGACCAGATCGATCTCCTCGCCCGTCATCTCCGCTTCAATCCCGAGTCGCACCTGGTCAACTTCATCCTCGAAAAAGCCTCCCTCATCAATGATCCCATCCTGCGCCGCATCGGCTTCGTCGCCTTCTCCTACGCGGCCATCACCCTGGCCGAAGGCATCGGTCTCTATCTCGAGAAGGCCTGGGGCGAGTTCCTCACCATCGCCATCACCGCTTCCTTCCTGCCTTTGGAACTCTTCGAAGTCTTTCGCCGCATCACCTGGGTCCGCGTTGGCCTCCTCGCCATCAACATCCTCGTCTTCCTCTATTTGTTGCGCCTCGTCCTCGACCGCGCCCGCCTCCGCGCCAAAAACCGCAACAAGTCCTCCGCTTGACCGGCGCCGCTGACCCACCGGCTCGCCGGCCAGTTGGCTCGCTAACTTACAAACTCGCTAACTCACCATTTCGGGGGTGCCCCATCCAAGCTCCGCTTGGGTTGGGGCTGACTCGCTGACCTGCTAACTTGCTACTTGCTGGCTCCGCGGGTGACCCTCCTCCCGTCGAAGCCAACTCAGCAAGACGGGGCGCACTCTGGGCCTCGCGCCGCAAATCGCGCCGCTGGGAAATGTCGGATGGACTTGCAGTTGCTAACCCTTCGGATCTCTCAGCGCAGTTGCAGTTCTTCCACACGCTCTCCGGCGTATTCCCGCCGGCAATGAACCACTGAGCTGGTGATGCTGTTCAGTACGAATTCATCGCTGATTTCGAAGGGGTAAATGATCTCAAGGAAAGCCGGGACATCTTCCAGCCCGGCTGCGCGCACCTCTGCGGCGAAATTCTGGACGTCAAACAATCCTCTCTTGTCTGGCCAGCCCCAGTGCGAGTCGCTTTGAAAATCGGTATTTTGCAGATGGAATGCCCCGATGGATCGGCCCAGGCCATTCAACCATTCGGGCATCCTTGCACTTGGACCATAGAGCGGCTGATAAAGCGCGTGGCCGATGTCGATCAGGAGTTTGACGGGAAGGGCGCAACTCGTCTCAAGGTCGGCGAGAAACCGCTTTGATTGTTCCACCGTGTGCGGCAACTCCCGGGCCAGAGGAGTGCATTCCACCTGAATCCTCTCCAGCCCCGCCTGTTTTGCGGCAAACGTCAATTCCGCGACGGCTTCCAGCAGGTCGCGGTACCGCTGAGCGCTGCGCTTGGGATCGGCAGCGTCCGCCACGCTCATGCCGCCGAGCGGACCGCCCGATGCCTTCGCTCCAACCGACGCAGCCACGTCGAAAGCCCGCTTCCACCATTCGCGAGACGCATTTCTGCCTTCAGCCTCTGGATGCAGCAGGCCATCGAAGCAATAGTTGGCAAGTCCGCTGAACGCGCTCTCGATTTCAATGCCCCACTCGTCTGCCGCTCTGCGCACTCGGGCCGCCATCGCGTTCCGGCTTGAATCGGGCCACCATGGATCGAGCAGGTCATAGGTGAACTGGACAAGGTGTACGCCGAGCTTCCGGCTTACCAGTTCCGCCCATGCGTCAGGCTCGACCCAACGCTTGATTGCAAAGCTGAGATTGACTCCAAATTTCATTGCGGCCTCCTTCTTTCTCTTTACTCCAGATTCGTGTGCCGTCCACGCATCTGCTCCGGCGTCTGCCCGGTTCGCTCCCGAAGCAGAATCGAGATCAGGTCGAAGAACACAAGTTCTGCCGCTTCAAAGAGGCTCCCCATGGGCAGTAGGCTGGCGCTTGAGTTCTGATCGCTGGCCATGGTTTGCGCCTTCAACTCAACCACGGCATCCGCTTCCCTTGCTGCGCGTCCGGCAGTCTGCGCAGTGACGATCATGACCCGTGCCCCAGCCTCGTGCGCCACGCCTTCCAGGGCCAACACCGTCGAGAACGCGCCTGGACCGGCGCTGGCGATCAGCAGATCGCCCTCCCCGATTGCGGGCGTGGTCATGTCGCCTACGTAGTGCGCGTCAATTCCAAGGTGCATCAGCCGCATGCAAAGCGCCTTCATCATCAGGCCTTCGCGCCCCACGCCGTAACAGGCAACGCAACGGGCCTTCAGAATCTCCTCGCACATTCGTTCCACGTCGTCGGCAGAGGTTCGGGCAAGGGCTTCGGCAACTTCTTTCATGGCCGTCTGGGCCATCTGGCTGAACTTATGATCTTGAGTTTTCATCACCGATTCCTGACTGCGTGTGAGGCATTTCGGACTGGAATAGACTACACCTTCCCTGCGCGAAACAACCTGAAGAATCTCCACATTGGGATGTCCCCCGGTTCTCAGCAAAGCGAACTCACCACGTCAGGCGCGCCCCGGTTCTCACGAAAGCAAACTCACCACTTCGGGGGTGCCCCATCCAAGCTCCGCTTGGGTGGGGGGTTGACTCGTAGTGTCTCAGTTTGACTGCGCCTTGAAAGGGCACGGCTTTAGCCGTGCCGTGAATCGCGCCAAATGAATCGGGGCTTTAGCCCCTGAGGGAACGCGGCGTCAAACTGGGACGCTATCGGCTGACCCGCTAACTTGCGAACACGCGCGTAGTGCGGCTAACTTGCTAACCTGCCTACCTGCTACCCCGCCACTTCAGGGGCGTCCAGAGCCTGTCCTGAGCGGAGATCGCGAACGCCGGGGCCCCCGGCGGCAGGTCTTTGTCGCTGGGGTGGGAACGCGATCGGAGCCGAATGGGGATCTGCGATTGCCTTTCGTCGTGCGGATTCCAGCGAAACACCCCCTGTGCCGGAAAAAACCGAGGGCGGACTGGAAAAAGATTGAAAAGAGATTTGCAAACCTGTGGAACAGGAAGAGAATCACGAAAAAGGCCACGCGGGTCGTGGGCTAGAATCCATATGTGAAATCCCGATGAATATGGGCTCCCAGCAGAGGAGAACTAACGTTATGAAAACCACACGCCGTAACTTTATCAAGATTGCCGGTCTCACCGGCAACAGCCTGATGCTGCCATGGAAGTCTGAAGTATCCAGCGCCGGGGCAGCGCCGTCGGCACCTGAGCAAAGAGCAGGAGAACACTACGAGTTGTCCAACGAGAAGGTTCGGCTGGTGCTGGACAAGGAAGGACGGCTGGTGGAGTTGAGTAACCTTCAGACAAGACACAATTATCTGGCGGCGACTGCGGCGCGGCATGCGCCGTGGCGGATGTATTATCGCTCAATGCTGCCTCCGCTCGGCGGCGCGCTGGACTTGGAGATCCCGACTGATGGCCAAAGAGGACAGGTCAAACGCGAGGGCAACAGTCTGGTGCTCTCGTATGAAACCCTGACGGGAACTGTGCCGCTGGCCGGCAAGACGCAGGAATTGCAGTTCGGCTTGCAGGTACGGATCGCTTTGGAAGAGGACCGGCTGATTTGGAACGCCAGGATTGAGAACCGGGAGAATGAAAAAGGACTCGAGGTTAGCGAGATCTGGCTGCCTTGGATCTACGGAATTGGTGACATGGGGATGGGCGCGGGAGCGGACATGCTCTACTGGCCGGACCGGGGCGGGCGCCGAGTAAAGGCGCCGTACAACAAGTTGGTGGCTGCGATTGGCTCTCCGCCTCAACCCTTGGGCTTCGGGTCGAATCCAACGTGGCTGCAAGGCGACACTGGGGTGCCCGATTACCGTCTCACCTATCCCTATCCGGGATGCATGCAATGGTTCACGTTCAACAACGGCCAGGAAGGCTTGTATTTCGGCAGTCACGACAAGACGCTGATGAGCACCGTGCTGGACGTCACGGCGGATGACCAGAAGGCGATGTCGGCCGCGATTGTGAAGTTTCCGTTCGTCAGGGCGGGGGAGACTTGGGACTCGGAGCCGGCGGTGCTGCAACTCTACCCGGGTGACTGGCACGAAGCGGCGCGGACTTACCGGGCATGGGCTGAAACCTGGATCCAGAAGCCCAATCCTCCGGAGTGGGTCCGGCGTGCGCCGGGATGGATCCAACCGTTCTTGAAGGACCAGGACGGACTCATTTTGGCCACCTATGCTGATTTGCCGGGCATGCTAAAAGAAGCCCAAACGGTGGGGATAAGCCTGTTATACATCGCCGGTTGGGTAAAGCAGGGCTTCGACAGTTATTATCCCGAATACGACCCCGACGAGGCGATGGGAGGAGAAGCCGGCCTCAAGCAGGCGCTGGCAGAAATAAAACAGGCCGGCGGCAGGGCGTTTCTTTACACCCAGGGACAGTTGATTGATCCGGTCACGGAGTGGTATCGGAAGGGCGGCTACAAGTCTTGCGCCCAGGATGTCTGGGGTTACCAATATCGCGAGACCTATCCCGAAGACGAGAGAGGCGCCTTTACGGAGGTGTGGAGCAGCAAATGGTTTGGCATAGCCTGTCCGGCGGCTCGGGGCTGGGGCGACCAATTGGTGTCCCAGGCGAAGATGGTGCTCGGCTACGGCACTCAAGGCGTTTTCTATGACCAACTGGGAGGCGCTCCTCCCTACATCTGTTTTTCCGATGAGCATCTGCACACCAGGCCGTCTCTGGCGGTCGGTCCGTGGAAGGTGAAGAACTTTCAGCGCATCCGCGAGGCGATCAAGGCGCACGACCCCGAAGCCATTTTGGTGAACGAGTTGGTTAGCGATTGCTATGCCGGCTGGGCGGACATCGTTTGGTCCGAGGGCGTCGGTTTTTATGTTGATCCGGAGTCATTCGGAGAGATGTTTCGCTATACCTTCCCGGAACCGATCCTCACCAACCGCCCCGGTGGCGCGGAGGAGCTTGACAGCCGGAAGCAACTCGGCCTTGCGTTCGCTCTGGGACTGCGCTTCGATATCGAAAACCTGCGGAATTTGCGAATTTCCGAGGTTGCGCATTACCTGGGCAGACTTACTCAACTTTACAAGAGTCATGCCGGCCTTCTACTGGATGGTCGTTTTGTGGATAACGAAGGTTTCCTGTGCGACAACGACCAAGTTTCTTCCCATGCTTTCGTGACCGGAAACCGCATGGCGGTGACACTGTGGAACCCTACCGATGTGGCGCAACGAGCCAGAGTGTTGGCGGCGGGCTACGAGTTTGAAGTGGCGGAGTGGCAGGATCCAAGCTGGTCCGGCTTGGACCATTCGGTCATGCCGGGCGATGTGGCGGTACTGATTTTTCGCCGTGCGTAGAGTTGAAAGGTGGAAGATTGGGCGTTATTGCGTTTAGAAATGAAGTGGGGAGCGATATGGGCAAAGGGCTTCCCGTGATCTTTGTAGTGGATAATGCAGGTCAATCAGCGCGTGGAATAATCGTAAAACTTGATAATGAAGAAATCGCTTTCGCGCGGGAAGTGGCTTTTAGCGGTCTATATGTATGGGCCCGGTGTCCCAAATGACACTGCAAAGGCATTAACACTTATCCAAAAATCGGCCGATAAGGGAAACGCTCAGGCAGAGATCGGCCTGGGCTACCTTATGCCTTCGGAGGGCCGCTACCGAAGGATTTGAAGAAAGCCTGTTTGAATGTCATCACGGGAAACTTTTCGACATCGAAGAAATCGGCGTTCAAACCTATACCCAAACCGGCGGCGCGATCAGCTTGTCGGGACGGCCGGATTCGAACACTGAAGATAGGTAACGATAAACGCCCATGTCGCCACAAGGACGCGCGCCTGTCCCCAAATTAGGATCCAAGCAAGAGAAACCGGCAACTAGAAGCTGCCTTTCGCTCCGCTGACCGCTGACCCGCCGGCCCGCTAGCTCCGCTAACCCCGCTAGCTCCGTCAACCCCGCTGTCCGCCCGGAGCCCGCCCTGAACGAAGTCGAAGGGAACCTGCATTTCGGGCTCTTCTCCACCCACAAGAGCTGGTCACGGGATCGCGGCTGACTCGCTAACTTGCGAACACGCGCGCAGCGCGGCTAACTTGCTAACCTGCCTACCTGCTACCCCGCCACTTCAGGGGTGCCGAGAGCCTGCCCTGAGCGGAGATCGCGAAGCGATCGGAGTCGAATGGGGATCTGCGGTTGCCTTTCGTCGTTTTGAAAGGGCACGAGCGGGGCACCCACCCGGCGGGTGGGTCGCGTGCCGCACCCGCCCCCACTTCTTTTTTGAAGAATAAGTACGCGGCGAAGCCGCGCTCAAACCTCGCCTCACCAATGCGCTGTCATCCCGAGCGAAGGTCGCCGCGAAGGCCGGAGCCGAGGGATCTGCGGTTGTTTTTCGTCTTGTATCAGGGTGTGGCTTCAGCCATGCTGTAACCGCCCACCCGTTTTTCGAAAAATAAAGTACGCGGCGAAGCCGCGATTGAATCCACGTCTCAAAAGCCGATCGACCACCCGGCCAGACTCCCCGCCTGCGCGCAAGAACCGCTTCCCACAAGCCGACTTGCGGGGACCGAACACGGAGCGCCCCATCCAGATGTGATGGCGGCAAAGAAAGGCGTGCCGATCGGAGCGGCCGATCCCCCGCACCTTCTTTGAAATTCTGTCACACGTCCTTGGCGCCCTTTCGGTTGACAGAGCTACCCTGGCGGGATCGCACAGCCTTCATAACCATCTTTGCGCAGCGATCAGGCCCGTCCTCAACCTCGTGCTCCCAGAAGCGTACGCAAAGCCACCCTAACGCTAA
>JBEKXX010000036.1:0-23874 GCA_049511595.1 Occallatibacter sp.
CTCGCGCTCGTAGGCCTGGGCGAGCGAGCGGATGTAGTCCACCGGGTGGTAGTAGCTGATGTACTGCAACGCGCCCGCGACGCTGGAGATGAAATCTTCCTGGCGGATGACGGTCATGGAGGCTCCCTGCACACTCTAGGGTATTCGATGCCGCATGGCGCCTGTAAACAGCGGACATTTTGCCCGGATGCGAAGGAAGCCGGATGCAGACGAAGGTGGAGGAAATCGATTCGTGGAGCGGCGCACAAGAAAAGCGCGATGAAGCGCCCGGCGGTTACCGGGGGCCTCATCGCAAAGCGAAACAGCGGCTCGGATGCGCGTACACAAACTTGGCGTGTAACTTCGGCGGGACGGGCGGATCGTGTGGGCGCATTGGCGGACTCGATGGCGGCTCTGCCCTTCCGCGGCCGCGCCGCTTGCGCCCCGCCGAAGCCGCTCAACCGGCGGCGCCGCCGTGGGCCACCGCCGGTGCGCTCAACTGCCGGCGCAGGCTGCCGGCCAGATCGGCCACCACGCGCAGGCGGTCGGCGACGGGAGCGGGGATTTCAGTGCCCGAGAGCGCCAGTTGCGAATGCAGCAGGAGACCCGCGACCGTGGACTTGAGTTCGGCTTCCATGGCTGCCGAGGCGGCGCGGCGGGCCACTGCCTGCTCGCGCTCCCGGCGGTGGAGCGCCGAGCGGATCTCCCGCACCAGGCGCGCCGCTCCCGAGACGGCGAAGTTGATCTGCAGCGGAATGGCGAGGCCGGCGTGCTCGCAGATGCGGTCCGCGGCGGCCGGGTCGCACTCCGCCAAAGTTTCGTCCACCACCACGGCCAGGAATTCGCGCCGCCGCAATGCGGCCAGCGCGGCCTTCCGGCCCTCCGCCACCTCGACCTCCATCCCCAGTTGCGCGCCCACCGCAGCGGCGCAGTTGCGCGCGCCTTCGATTCCGGTCACCAAAAGGATGCTCATGTTCAACTCCTAGCTTCTAGCTGCTAGCTTCTAGCCGCTAGCTTTTCGCTTCTCGCTTCTGGCGCTTTGCTGGTAACTTCCGGCTTGTTCCTGCTGAGAACGACTCTCGAGAAGGACCTCTACTGCTCGTGGCGGCAAGAAGGAGCTGGAAGCTAGAAGCTAGCGGCTAGAAGCTTTCTTTACTCTTCGTGCAGCGGATCGGCGATGCCGTACTCCTTCAACTTGCGGTAGAGCGTCGTCTTGCCGATGCCCAACAGCTTCGCGGCTTGCAGCTTGTCGCCGTTCAGGGTGCGGATGGCGCTTAAGATCGCCTCGCGCTCGAGGTCGGCCAGCGGCTTCACGCCGGGCACGGCAGCGGCCCCGGCCTCCTCGCCGGCGGCGGCGCGCCGCGCGTCGAGGTTCAGCTGGAGGCCCTGTTGCTGCAGTTGCGTGGGCAGATCGCCCAGGTGGAGAACCGGTCCCGAAGAGAGCGCAGTGGCGCGCTCCAAAGAGTTTTCCAGTTCCCGCACGTTACCCGGCCAGTCGTGGCGCATCATGGTGCGCAGGGCTTCGTCGGAGAGCGTGAACTTGCGGTTGTGCTCGCGGCTGATGCGGTCGAGAAAATGCGCGGCAAGGAGCGGAATGTCTTCGCGGCGGTCGCGCAGGGGCGGCAGCCGCAAGTTGACCACGTTGAGCCGGTAGAAGAGATCCTTGCGGAAGGTGCCCTTTTCGACCATGGAGGCCAGGTCGCGATTGGTGGCGGCCACGATGCGCGCCTTGATAGGCACGCGGTGCGTGGCCCCGACCGGGCGCACTTCCTTCTCCTGCAGCGCGCGCAGGAGCTTGGCCTGAAGGTCGAGCGAGAGCTCGCCGATCTCGTCGAGGAAGACGGTTCCTCCCTCGGCCGAGACCAGCAATCCGTCCTTGGAGCGGTTGGCTCCGGTGAAGGCGCCCTTTACGTAGCCGAAGAGCTCGCTCTCGATGAGCGTGGGCACCAGCGAACCGCAGTCGACGGGCAAAAAGGGCCTCTGTGCGTTGGGACCGTAGGCGTGGATCGTCCGCGCCACCAACTCCTTGCCCGTACCGCTTTCTCCCAGGATCAGCACGCGGTGCGTGCTCTGCGCCACTTTGGAGAGAATGCGGTAGATCTTTTCCATCTCCGGCGAGCGGCCGATCATCGAGCCCAATCCTTCGGAGAGGCGCAGGCGTTCGCGCAACTGGCGAATCGCGGTATCGGTCATGTGGCTTTGCGCGGCGCGGTCGAGCACCGTGGAGAGCTCGTCCATGGCGAAGGGCTTGGTCAGGTAGTCCGAAGCGCCGCAGCGCATGGCCTCGACAGCCGCATTCACCGAACCCGTCGCCGTCATGGCGATCACCGACGTATCGGGGTAGAGCAGCTTGACCTCCGAGACCAGTTCCAGACCCTCGTTCGATCCCGAGGGCAGGTTCACCAGCAGAATATCGGCCGTGCGGCCGCGCAGCAGGCTTCTCGCCTGGCCCAGGTCGCCCGTGCTCTCTACCGCATAGCCCAGGCTGGCGGCGATCTCCGCGCAGGCCGAGCGCACCGCTGTATCCGCGTCCACCACCAGCAGGTGTAACCGTACCGCCGGTTCAGCGAGTTGTGGAATGAACTCCATCGTCGTCGTCTTGAAGACTGTTTCTAGCATTGTATTCGCCTCATGCGTACCGGAAAAAATCGTGAATCGTCAGCTTCCGGCTACAAGCCTCCAGCTTTTGCCCTAAACTTTAAACTCTTAGCTATTGGCTTTTAGCTCTTAGCTATTGGTTTCATCTCGCCGATCCCGGCATAAGTCAGCCCAAAGCCGGGAGCAGCGGGCTATGCGTGCGCCTTCCGCACGGGCAACTCGATCTCGAAGCGCGCCCCGCCCTGTTCGCGGTTTTGGGCGGAGACGCGTCCTCCCGCCGCTTCCACGACGGAGCGAGCGATGGCGAGGCCCAGACCGCGATGGCTGAGCGGCCATTCGCCATTGCCCGGCTCGCTCTTGCCGTGCGTGGTGTAACCCGAGGTAAAGATCGCGTCCAGAGACTCCTCGGGGATTCCGGGGCCGTTGTCCTCGACCGTCAGGGCCAGGCATGCCGCGGCTCCCCGCGCCTCGGGCCTTTCGCGCAGGCCGATATGGATGCGGCCTCCGCCGGGCATGGCTTCCGCCGCGTTCTTCACCAGATTCACCAGCACCCGCGTCAGATCCTCCCCCGTCAAGCGCACCGGCCGTGCGCCCCCATCGGCATCCATGGTAAGTGCAATGGAGGACCCGGCCAGCGCGGCGAGCAGGTTGCGGTTGGCGAGCAGCTCGGCGGCCAGATTGGCGATCGGCACCGCGGGCAGCATTTCCCAGCGCCGGTTCCGGTTCGCGCCGGTTCCGGAGCCCGGCCCCGGAGCCCGGTCCAGAGGCGCGCCGGCGGCTTGATGCGGCTCCATCTCAGACGCGGCGCTCTTTCCCCGTCCCGTACCCCTGGGGTAAGTAACCGGCGTTGCGGCAGCCAAACCCGCGTGCGCGTCGAGCGCCACGATCTTCTCAACCAGGCAGCGGCTGGCCGCGGCCACCAGCCGCAGTTCGTGGCCGTAATGCATGTAGGGAACAGCCAGAACTCCCGGCTCCTCCAGGAGATCGCAATAGAGCCCCAGAGCCGTCACCATGTTTCGCGCGTCGTGCGCCACTTCGGAAAGGGTCTCGCCCTCGCCGCGCAGGGTTGCCAGAGTCTCCACCACCGTCTCCACGCGTTTGCGCTCCATGCCCCCCGGCTTGGGCGCCGCTGCGGCCCTCCCGTGCTGCTCTATGCCTCTTGCTACCGCCTGTCCCGTCTGTTGCATAAGCCTGTTCCTTTCTTCAATCGGAGCCGGAAATCCGCGATCGGTGGACAACGATCCGTCATGAGCGCGAATCGACATTCCCTTTCCACGTTCCCCGATCCCACTTCCTTGAGCCCTATTCCCGTTCCCGGTTCAATGCTGGGTTTTGTCCTGTTTTCATACACGTTGTGTGCCAAACCAGAACGCATTCCTTAAGTGCTTGATAAGAGAAAGGATGAATGCCTCGTTCTGCGGCAACCCGAAGAGCCTTCGGTCCTCCGGTGTCCCAAAATGGAACTGGCGTGCGTAGAAATTCGTAAATAACATACTTATTTTTCAGTTACTTACGCTTTAATTCCCGTTCCTGCACGGGAACTACCTGCTTTTCCATATCGGAACCCACCTCACTCCGCCCCACACCAGAGCTCGCTCCCGTACAATCCCTCTATGCATGCAGCTTGCGCCTCGCTTCGTCCGGGCGGCCGGGGCCCCGCCCAGCTTCGTCCCCTCGCCCTAACCCCCGGATTTGTGCAGACCGCCGAGGGATCGGTGCTGGTTTCGCTCGGCAACACCAGGGTGCTGACCAACGCGACCATTGAACAAGGTGTCCCCGGCTGGCTGCGCAACTCGGGACGCGGGTGGGTGACGGCCGAGTACGCGATGCTGCCCCGCTCCACGGTGACGCGGACGCCGCGCGAGAGCGAACGCGGCAGGATCGGCGGGCGCACGCACGAGATTCAAAGGCTGATTGGCCGCAGCCTGCGCTCTGTGGTCGACATGCAGGCCCTGGGCGAGCGCACCATTATCCTCGACTGCGACGTGATCCAGGCCGACGGCGGCACGCGCACAGCGGCCATCACCGGCGCGGCCGTGGCCCTGGCTCTGGCGCTGGAGGCCCTGGTCAAGGCGGGAACCATCAAGACATCGCCGCTCAAGCAACTGGTGGCGGCGACGTCGGTAGGCATCGTCGACGGCGAGGCGCGGCTCGACCTCTGCTACGAGGAGGACGCACAGGCCGAGGTGGACATGAACGTGGTGATGACTGCCGATGGCGGCCTGGTGGAAACGCAGGCCACAGCGGAAAGGGGAAGTTTTTCGCGGGTGCAATTGAATGGGCTGATCGATCTTGCCGAAGCGGGCCTTCGAGAGATCTTTGCCGTTCAGCGCGCTGTGTTGGGAATCTGAAGGCGCGCGCGAAAATGGATGCATCGATTTGCGTCCGCGGCGAATCCCACCCTTCGTGCGGCTTGTAGTGAAGAAAGTGTACGGTCTCCGCTACAGCCGGGAGAAACCCCATGCCAGCCAAGAAAACCTCTACACCTCAAGATCACGACGCGCCGGTACGGCAACACCTGCTCGATCTGCTCACTGGCGGCCACGCTCACGCGGACTTCGATTCTGCCGTGCGCAACATGCCGGCCTCGCTGCGCGGCAAACGGCCCAAGGGCGCCGAGCATTCTCCCTGGGAGATTCTGGAGCACATGCGCATCGCCCAGTGTGACATTCTGGAGTTCTCGCGCGATCCCGGCCATCATTCGCCGGACTGGCCCGGCGGCTACTGGCCAGCCACGCCTGCGCCGCCCGACGAAAAGGCCTGGGATAAAAGCGTGCGCGCCTTTCGCCGGGACCTGAAAGCGATGTGCGATCTGGCGGCGAACCCGTGCACCGATTTGTACGCACGCATCCCACACGGCGACGGGCAGACCATCCTGCGCGAGGCGTTGCTCGTGGCCGACCACAACGCCTACCACCTGGGCGAGATGGTGCTCGTACGGCGGCTCCTGGGGGCGTGGAAGTGAGAGGCAGGGAGCAGGGAGTAGCCAGTAGGGAGTAGGAGCTTCTAGCTTCTAGCTTCTAGCTTCTAGCTTCTAGCTCTCAGCTTTCGGCGTTCACTGCGGCCTGCTCTCAATTCCCTATTGGCTACTCCCTACTGGCTATTGGCTGTTCCCTATTCCGGGACGCGGTTTCAACCTTTTGCCGGGGTGATTCGTCTACGCAATAAGGGTCCGTGTTTCCATCCGCCGCCAACACCAAGGGACTGTGGAGCAAGACGTTATGAAATCAGGAAAGACGATTCGCGGGATGGCCGTCTGCCCGCTTGCGGCTGTGGCCGCGCTGCTGCTGGCGGCCACACCGGTTGCGCGGGCGCAAGCGGCATCGCGCTTTTTGGGCTCCATCACGGCCATCAGCGGCGATACGCTGACGGTAAAAACCGACGCCGGCCAGGTGAACCAGGTTCAGGTTCCATCCACCGCGCAGCTCAAGCGCATCGAGCCGGGGCAGACCGATTTGAGCAAGGCCGAGACCATGGACTTCGGAGGCCTCGCCACCGGCGACCGCGTGCTGGTGACACTCGACCCGAACTCGACCGGCGCCACGCCGCAGGCGTTGCGGATCGTCGCCATCAAGGAGGCTGATGTAGCCAGGAAGCAGCAAGCAGAGTCTGCAGCATGGAACCAGGGCGTGCACGGGCTGGTAAAGAGCGTCGACGCGGCGGCGGGCGTCGTTCAAGTGAACATGCGCCAGGGACTCCAAACCAGGGAGGTCACCGTGAACATCGGCGCGTCCACGGTGCTCAAGCGATATGCTCCGGGATCTGTGCGCTTCGATCAGGCGCAGCCTGCGCCGATCGGCGCCATTCATCCCGGCGACCAGTTGTGGGCTCGCGGGACCAAAAGTGCAGGCGGGACTGCAATCGCGGCGGATGCGGTGGTTTCGGGCAGCTTTCGCAGCATCGCAGGGACCGTTCTTTCCACCGACACATCGGCATCGACGGTGACCGTGAAGGACCTGGCCACCAAGAAGCCCGTCACGATCCATATTTCCGCCGACGCGCAGTTGCGCCGGCTCGACAGCGCCGTTGCCACGGTGATTGCCGCGCGCGTGAAAGGGACGCAGGCCGGCTCCGCCAACCACGCCGCGAACACCGGCCCGGGAAACGGAAGCGGAGGAACGCAGCGCCCGTCCAGCCAGAGCGGCGCCGGCGGGACGGGCTTCGGCGATCTGGAGAGCATTCTGGAACGCGCGCCCGCCATTCCGCTCGGCAGCCTGCAGAAGGGCGAAGCGGTGATGATCGTGGCCACCGAAGACGCTTCGGGCGTCAACGCGATCAAGCTGCTCGCCGGAGTCGAACCTCTTCTTGAGGCCCCGGAAGCGCAGGATCTGCTCTCCAGTTGGAGCTTGAATCAGGGCGAATCCGAGGCCGCCACCGAGTAGTGGCGCATATTTTTCATTCATCCGCAAGCGAGGAAATTGTGTATTTAAAATCGCAGTGTTTGATACCTCTTATTGTTGCCTTAGCACTGGCATGGGTTGACGTGGCGGCGCGGCCACAAGCGGCGCCGGCCAATTCCGTTCCCGCCACGGCAGGAGAGACGCCGGCGCAGCCCGCGTCCCCCGCGGCGCCGCCTTCCTCGCCGGCCGCGGCACCGGCCGCTCCAGCGGCGACCGGCGCCTTACACGGTCACATCAGCGACCCAACGGGCGCGCTGATTCCCGGCGCGCAGGTGTCGGTTGCAACCGTAACCGGTACGAATGTGGTCAACGTGACCACAGACGCTGCCGGCGGCTACCAGGTCCGCGGGCTTCCCGCAGGAAGCTATGTCATCGAGGCAAGCTTCTCAGGCTTTGCGCCGTTCGTCTCCGCGCCGATTCCGTTGAACGCCGGAGAAACCAAGAACGTCGACATCCAGATGGCCATCGAAGCCGCGCAGCAGCAAGTCGTCGTCACTGGAGAAGGCGGGCCAACGGTCAGCACGGAGGCCGGCGCCAACTCCAACTCCATCGTGCTCAAAGGCAGCGACCTTGATGCCCTGTCGGACGATCCCGATGAGTTGTCCAACGAATTGACGGCCCTGGCCGGCCCCGCAGCGGGTCCGAATGGCGGGCAGATTTACATTGACGGATTCACCGGCGGGCAGTTACCGCCCAAGTCGGCCATCCGCGAGATCCGCATCAACCAGAATCCGTTTTCGGCCGAGTTCGATCGGATCGGCTACGGGCGCATCGAAATTCTTACCAAGCCGGGAACCGACACCCTGCACGGGCGATTCTACGGGCAGGGAAACGACAACGTCTTCAACACCGGCAACCCGTTCACTGCGGAACTGCCTTCGTACTACAGCTACCAGTACAACGGCACCGTCAGCGGCCCCTTTTCCAAGTGGGCGTCGTATTTCGTGAGCGTGGAGGACCGGGAGACGCAGACCGACAATGTGTACTCGATCCTGGGCGGGCCCGTGTACGACCAGACCACAGATACCTGGTCGCTCAGTTCCGGTCCGGTTGCGGGCAGCCTGTTCAGCCCCTCCAACCACCTCAATGTTTCACCGCGCATCGACCTGCAACTGGGGCAAAAGAACACGCTCACTCTGCGCTACCAGTTCTACCGGAATAACGTGAGCGGATCGCTGGGCCAGACATCGCTTCCTTCCACCTCCAGCACCTCCAACTCGTACGCGCACGACGTGCAAGTGGACGATACGCAAGTCATCAGCGACCGGCTGGTGAACGAGACGCGCTTCGAATACCGTCGTTCCAACTCCTCGTCCGCGCCGATCGGCGCGGAGCCCGGCTTCGGCGTATTGTCCAGCACCGCGCCCAGCTTTGGCGTCCCGGGCGTGTTTTCGGGCGGCGGAAACGGCGGCCAAACCTCCAGCACGCACTCCGATCACTATGAGCTGCAGAACTTTGTCACGCTGAGCGCGGGCAAGCAGGCCATCAAGATCGGCGCCTGGCTGCGCGACGACCGGCAAGCCACCTCGACGGACGGCAACTTCAATGGCAGCTTCACGTTTCCTTCAGTCACTGCATTTGTCGACACGTGGAACGGCGTCGCGACCGGCGAAACCTTTTCCGAAATCGCCGCGGCCTGCCCCCCCGATCAAACGGGCGGTTGCCTGCCCACCAAGCTCACCTACACCACCGGCCCGTTTGCCTTTCAGGGGAACGTCTTCAATGCCGCGCTCTTCTACCAGGACGATTGGACGGTCAACAAATTCCTTACGCTCTCAGGAGGGTTGCGCTGGGAGTCGCAGAACCATATTGCCGACCATAGCGACTGGGCTCCGCGCGTCGCTTTCGCGTACGCCCTCGACGGGCACAAAAAGGGCGCTACGCCCAAGACGGTCCTGCGCGGCGGATTCGGCTTTTTCTACGACCGCTTCGGCACAGGGAACCTCATGGATCTAGAGATGCTGAACGGAACTCCGGGTAGAAGCCAGTCGCAGTCCGTCATCACCGATCCCCAATGCTTCAGCGGAACCAGCCTGAGCGACATCAGCGGCGGCTTGGCCTCATGCGGCACGGGCGCGGCGGTCACGCCGGAGATTTACGCTATTTCTCCTACCTACCGCTCGCCCTACATGGAACAGGCCGGCGCCAGCGTGGAGCGCCAACTGACCAAGGGTTCCACGCTCACCTTCACCTACATGCACTCTTCGGGGTTTCACCAACTGGTCACTCGCGACTCCAACGCCTATTTACCCGGCACGTTTGAATATGGCAGCAGCACGCTGACCGGCACGCGGCCTGGCACCAACGCAACTTGTCTGGCCGCGAATGACTGCCCCGGCATCATCAAGCAGTACTTCCCCGAGGCGGTCTTCAATGAGAATCAGATCATCGTGAATCTGAACGCCCGCTTTTCGGCCAATCTCGGCCTGAACGGCTTCTACTCGGCCAGTTGGGCCAACTCCGACGGCGGCGGGGGATCGAACCCGTCGAACTCCTACAACCTGCGGCAGGATTACGGCCGCGCCGCATTTATACGGCCGCAGTTTCTGTTCCTGATGGGCAACTACACCGGCCCCTGGGCGATCACTTTTAACCCGTTCCTTATCGCCCAGGCAGGTCAGCCGTACAACGTCATCTCGCCGTACGACCTGACCGGCGACAACTTCTTCAATGACCGGCCGTCGTACGCCGGCCCGTCGGCGACCGCCAGCGACGTTGTGCAGACCAGCTTTGGCGCGCTGGATGTCGTGCCCCAGCCCAGTGAGGCGATTGTCCCCATATCCTTGGGAAACAGCCCCTCCTCTGTCGCTTTCAACCTGCGTGTCGGCCGGACGTTTGGAATCGGTCCCAAAGTGGAGTCTGCTGGCGGGACGCCTCAGGGCGGTGGTGGTGGCGGACGCGGAGGTGGTGGTTTCGGAGGTTTTGGCGGAGGACCGTTTGGCGGAGGGGGACGCGGCGGCATGGGCGGCGGCGCAAACACGAATGCAAAGAAGTATTCGCTGAACTTCAACGTCCAGGCGCTGAACCTGTTTAACGACATTGACCGAGGCAGGCCGGATGGCGGCATTCAGCCCACGTACGATGCGACTACCGACCTTTATGGGCCGGGCGCGCAATTCGGAAAATCCACGGGCCTTGCCGGGGGAATCTTCTCAACGAGTTCGGCAGCCCGGCGCATCTTCTTTCAGACATCGTTCCAATTCTAAAGACAGGGGTCAGGGATCAGGTGTCAGGGGAACGATGGACCGAGGGAGCAGGAAAGAGGGATCAGAGATCGGATAGAAGAAACACTCTCTATTCCTCGTAATTGAGAACTGTTCACTGTCCACTGACCACTGCTCACGGTTCACGGGTCGCAATCAGCGAGCTGTACAGCGCTTCCCACGCATCTGCGCTCGCGTCCACGCTGAACCGCTCCAGCACACGCTTTCGCGCGGCGCGGCCTCGCGCCGACAGCTCATCCCTGCCCTGCCGCATGGTTGCGATCATCGCCGCGGCCAACGCTTGCGAATTCCTTGCCGGGACCGCTACGCCCGTGTCTCCAAGCAGTTCGCCCACCCCGCCCACGCCGGTTGCCACAACGGGTTTGCCCATGGCCATCGCCTCGCCCACGGCCAGCGGCATCCCCTCCCATGCCGACGCCGACACAAACGCGTCAGCCGCATCCAGCAGCGCGGGTATATCGCGGCGCAGGCCAAGCCACCGGACCGCCTTGCCGATGCCCAGCTCATCGCACAAGACCTGCTGCTCCGAGATCTCGCTTTTTTGCCCCTGCCCCGCAATCCACAACTTTGCTTCCGCTCGATGCGTCCGCACTTCGGCAAAGGCGCGCAACAGATTCGGATAGTCCTTCGCCGGTGCAATCCGGCCGACTGCGAGCCATACAAAGCCCGCGTCCGCCGTCGCCGTGGCGACGCCGGTCTCCGCTCGCATGCGCTCTCTCCGTTCCCGATCGGGCGCGAATCCGCCAACATCGATTCCATTACGCAAAACCGAGCACTTACGCCGCGGGACGGCCTTAAGCTGTATAAAGTGCCGGGCGGCCGCCTCGCTCACGGCGACCGTGCGCCGGCTCAACCCATCGGTCAACCGGTAAGCCATCATGCGCCGCCAGCCGCCCTCGTAAACGCTATGAACGGTGGAGAGCACCACGAGGCGCGGAACCAGCAGCCGGAGCAAACGAGTGAAAAGATTGGCGTGAAAGCTGTGGCTATGGGCCAGATCCGGCCGGAATTCGCGCACAAAACTGCGCGCCCGCATCAGGCCTCGCAGCACGCTGCCCGGCGTCTTGCGCACGCCGAGATGCACTGTGCGGATCGTAGTGGGCCACTCTTCCGCCACAGGCGGCATCAGCACCAGCACAGCCACCGTATGACCGCGCTTTGCCATCCGCTCTGCAACGGCCAGCGCCTGCTTTTCTGCCCCGCCCACGCCCAACGACGTGAGCACGGTCACAATGCGCATGGGGCCCACACCTTGCCGAGGATTCAGTGCCACTGATCATAACGCACCCATCCGCTTGGGGTCTCTGCTCCGCACGGGCTAACTGCGGTCCAAGAGGGCCAAAATTCGCAGAAGCTCTCTGCAATGCAAAAGAATCCTTGCAGGAAATCCCACATTGGGCTGTACAATCCCCACAAGGAGATTTATGGCCGGAGATATCCAACTTACTTGCAGCGACTGCGGGCAGGAGTTCACCTTCAGCGCTGCCGATCAGGCGTTTTATCAAGAACGCGGTTACTCGACCCCGAAGCGTTGCAGAACTTGCCGCCAGGCAAAGAAAAACGATCAGGGGGGATCCGGCCACCGTTCGGCTTCTTCACAGGGGACTCCTGTGATTTGTTCGGGTTGTGGCCAGCCAACCACCGTTCCCTTTGAGCCGCGTGGCGATCGCCCGGTCTATTGCAGGGATTGCTACACGGCGCGCAAGGGCAGCAGCGGCGCTTCCCGAGGGCGCGACCGCGGGTAGTCTATAGGCCGGTTCGCTGGCCGGAACAGACTGCGGCAGGATCGTCCGCCGCGGTAGATCGGTGCGTGTACGACAAGGCTGTGCAGTGGCCGCCGCGGCGGCCCTGCATATCCTTCGCGCTCCGTCGAGGGTTACGACTGCCTTTTTTCTACCCTCTCATCAACCCGCCGCGCCGGGAGCGTGAGATTGTCCCTTACAGCTATGCGCTCCAACGTGACTTCGCAGCGTCGATCTCCAGCGCTCGCAAGAATCCGAAATGGACAGAAGCGCCCGCGCTCGATAGACTGGCGCTCACGGCCCTTCCTGAGCACCCTTGCACATGAGGAAGACTTCCAACGTCATGGCCCGCCACCTCTCGTTCACCGGATTCGCCTGGAAGAATCTTCGGCGCCGGCGCCTCAGAACGCTGTTGACGCTTGTCGGGATCACCATGGGAATCGGCGCTTTTGTGGCGCTGGTCGGCTTTTCTCGCGCCTTTGAGCACGAGTGGATGCGCCTGTACACCAGTTCCGGAACCGACATTGCCGTGGTCGAGACCAGCTTTATGAACACATCGCTAGACGAGTCGATAGGGCCCAAGATCGGCGCCGTTCCCGATGTGGCCATCGCTGTTCCCATGATTTTTAACCTGATCGATCTCACTCCCGACGTGAACGCGTTGGTCTACGGCTGGCGCGCCGATTCCTACGAGCTAGACTCGCTCACCCTTCTCTCCGGGCGCCGTTTCCGCGACGGCCAGCCGGAGGCGATCCTGGGCAAGAATCTCGCCGACGATCTGAAAAAGAGCCCCGGCGACAGTCTTCCGATTCAGGGAACGAATTTTACCGTTACGGGCGTCTTTCACGGCGGTACGGCTCTGGAAGAGGGCGCGGTGATCATGCCGCTCGACCAACTGCAAATGATTTCGAGTATGCAGGGGAAGGTGACGGCGTTTCACGTCCGGCTTCGCCCCGTGCCGGCCGGCGAGGCGTACGATCGCTACGTCAAGCGCGCCGAAGCCGAGATCGAAGCAGCAGTCCCCGGGGTCCATGCCGACCCCGTAGCCGACCGCGCGGCGAACAACCAGCTTGTCGCGCTGGCTCATTCCGTAGCCTGGGGAACATCGTCGATCGCACTATTCATCGGCATTCTGGGCATTGCCAATACCATGGCCATGTCGGTCTTTGAGCGCACGCGCGAAATCGGCATTCTTCGCGCGCTGGGCTGGAAGGGCCGGCACGTCATCCTGCTCATTCTTACTGAAGCAACGGCCTTGGGCCTTGCCGGCGGTTTTCTCGGCATTGCCGTGGGATGGGCCGCTTTACTCGTCCTCTCCGCCATGCCGCAGACAGCAAGCATCGTCTCGGCCTCCGTCGCTCCGCTTCACCTGGCCGAGTCGCTGCTTATTGCCATCGCCGCGGGGCTCGTCGCCGGAGCTTACCCCGCATGGCGCGCCGCGCGGCTTTCACCGGTGGAGGCCCTCCGCTATGAGTAGCCCCCTCCTCGAAGCGCGCGGGCTGGTGAAGAGCTACGACGACGGCCGCATCGCGGCCCTGCGCGGGGTCGATGTCCGGATCGATGCGGGCGAGTACGTCGCCATCAGCGGACCCAGCGGCAGCGGGAAATCCACACTGCTTCATATGTTGGGCGGCCTCGATTTGCCCACCAGCGGCGAGGTTCTGTTCCGGGGATCTCCTCTTGGGTCAGCGGTCGATCTGGACACCTATCGCTCACGCCAGGTGGGATTTATCTTTCAGGCTTTTTATCTTCTGCCCACCCTGCGCGCCGACGAGAACGTGCAGGTGGCCATGCTGGCAGTGAACGGACGCGCCAACCATCGTGCTGAACGCGCCGCCGCTCTCCTTGAGGAGATGGGCCTCAAGGATCGCATGCGCCATTATCCCAACGAGCTCTCCGCGGGCGAACGGCAGCGCGTGGCCATTGCGCGCGCCCTGGCCAACAATCCGGCGATTCTGCTCGCCGACGAGCCCACCGGCAACCTCGATACCGCCAGCACGGCTCATATCATGGAGATTCTGCGCGGCATTCGCGAGCAGCGAGGCATGACGCTGGTGATCGTGACCCACGAGAATGAAATTGCTTCCAGCGCTCCACGCCACATCCGCATCCGCGACGGAAGGATCGAAGCATGAATGCCATGAGGGCCGTATGGATGACAGCGCTGGTTCCGGTTTTGTATGCGCAGGCCGCGAACGTTAACGATCTCCTCGCCACTCCACGGAAACAGATCCAAACCGCCGACTTTCGCGCCACCGGACATCTTGTCGCGATCGACGCAAACGGCGCCCGCGTCAGCTTTCCCGTTACCATCAAGGCGCACTGGTTTCCCGGCGTGCTGCGCGTACTGGTCGATCTGGGGCAGCCGCCGTCGGCGCATCGCGACCTGAGGGAGCATATTCTTCTGGAGATGCGTCCCAGCGGCGAAAACACCATCCATATCGCGGATCCCGGCGATACGGCCGCGTACACCTTACCTCTGGAAAAATGGGATGCTCACCCCCTGGGACCGGGATTCAACTACGAAGATTTTCTCGAGCCGCAGTATTTCTGGCCTGGCCAAACCCTTGAAGGCAAGCAGATGTTCGGCGCGCGCAATTGCGAAGTGGTCAGGAGCACGCCCGGCGCCGCCGACAGAACACATTACTCGGAAGTCAGGAGCTGGATCGATCCCAGTATCGGCTTCCCCGTTTACATTGAAAAGACCGTGAAGGAAACCGGGGCCGTGAAGCAGTACACTTCATACGGCCTGCGCCATGAACAGGGCTTGTGGTCGGCGCACCAGATTGAAGTGAAGACACGCGGCCAGGCTGGATCGACACTGCTCATCATCGATCGCGGCAGCGCCAGGGCGAAGCTCACCATCGCCGATTTCAGTCCTGCGCAGCTTACTCGCTTCTAGGAGATTCATGTACGTCGTCCTGTGCATCGCCGCCTTCGCCGTAGTTCTCCTCGCGGCCGGTGTCTTGTATCAACTGCTCGGCAGCCGGCGCGACCGGCGGCTCTACGCCGGCTCGGGGCGCTGGGTGACCATCGAAAACGGAGCCAAACTCTACCTCTTTGAGATAGGCTACGGCGAGCCTACGGTTCTCTTTGAATCCGGCATCAGCGCCACAAATCTGAACTGGCGCCACGTTCAGGAGACGATTGCCCAGCACACGGGCACCGTCTCGTACGATCGCTGTGGTTTAGGCTGGAGCAGCCATTGCCGTACCGCCCGCACCCCCGGCAACATCGCCGCCGAGCTGCACCAGATGTTGCACCGCGCCGGGCTCAAGCCGCCCTACATCCTGGTAGGACATTCGTTTGGCGGGCTCGTGATGCGCCGCTTCGCGCTGCTCTACCCGCGGGAAGTCGCCGGAGTCGTGCTGGTTGACCCCATGCGCTGCGAGGAGTGGCCGCCGCTCGATCCTGCAAAGCAATCTCAGCTCGATTTGGGCCGCAAGCTCATCCGCTACGCGCTGCCGGTTGCAGGTTGCGGCCTCACGCGTCTCCTGGTTTCCCTGCTGTTCTGCCGCGCCGGCAACCTGACCGATCAGGTTGCCGGCGCTACCGGCACGGATAGCCGCCATGTGTTGGGCAGGATCAAAACCGAAGTGAGAAAAATGCCGCGGGCGGTCTGGCCGGCCGTCGCGGCACATTGGTCGCGGCCCGGGTTTTACGCCGGAATCCGCAGCCATTTGGCATCCATTCCCGATACCGTTACGGAAATGGACGCAGCCCAGCCAATCCCCGCAATTCCCGTCACGGTACTCACGCCCGGCAATGCCGAGCCGCTCTCCGACCGCGATCTTAAGCACATCGGGGACTGCGTGACGCAGGTCATCGCCTCAAAGAGCGCGCATTGGATTCATCTCGACGAGCCTGCGCTGGTAATCGACTCCATTCGCTCCCTGATCGCCGCTCCCATCTCCGAATCGCTCGCAGTGAACTGACCCGACGGCAATTCTTCCGCAGCCGGTTACAGTCCGGTTCGCGGCCCCGTTATGAGATCCGTACGCTTTTCCCGCGCGAAAGCACAGCGGCCTTACGGCGGTCTTTCGAGGCGTGATCGATCTTCTTCCAGAAGCCGATGAAGTAGTCGACGGCAGAGATGGTGGATACGAGAACGGTGAAGTAGATCGCGGCGATCGCATACCACTTTACCGGAATGACGAACACGCCAATCTGCCAATACTCCCAGCGGTGCGCCAGGATCGCCGAAACCACCGAGACAATCTGCACCACGGTCTTCAGTTTTCCCAATTCACTGGCCGTGATGGTGAATCCTTCCGACGAAGCAATCGATCGCAGGCCGGAGATCAGGAACTCGCGGCCGACGATCACCACCACGATCCACACCTTGACCACCTGCGGATTGTAGGCCACCAATGCGACGAACGCCGCCGTGACCATGATCTTGTCGGCCAGTGGATCGAGCAGCATTCCGATGGTGGTGATCTGGCCGCGCCTGCGCGCAAAATAGCCGTCTAACCCGTCGGTAATCGAAGCCAGCACAAACAGAATCGACGCCAGAATCTCCTGCGTCCCACTCGGACCTTGCCCGGGAAAATGCGGCGACAGTATCCAGAGGAACAGCGGGATCATGACGATCCGCGTCATGGTGATGGAGTTGGGAAGGTTCATGAGGCCTCGCCACACGATCCATGTTTTTGGCGGCTTGGCTCCATTATTGCACTGAGTCAGATTCCGCGCTTTTCAACGAAGGATGGCCCTGTGGGAAAGCGGGTTCACAAAGTGAAATGTGGATGTTGCGGACAACATGCGGCTATGCTAGGTTGATATAGGACTAAATCGGTCGTAATTGTCGGGCAACCCTTTAAACACTGGCTTTCCCTCGTTTCTTGGCGCCTGACGCGCTCGGAGCACGTAGAGCGTTTCAGCGGGGCTCAAAAAACAATCGGCGGCCCTGGTGAACGTCTTTTGGCGAAGCATCACCAGGACCGCGCAACCGGCAACCCGTGAGCTGACGGTTTTCTAAGCATAGCGGAAACCTCGGCCACCATTCCACCCCAAGAGGAGTTTGATGGCTCAGACGCCGCATCGATTTTTCGCATCCATCTGCCTGCGGCAGGATCGCAGTTTGCACGGTCCGCCCTGGCTCGAACCATTCCTCCATTCCCTGCTCTCAAGCACCCCGCCGCGGTTGGGCGCGTTGTTGTTTTGTGTCCTGCTGGCGCGCGCGGCGGAGCCGGTCGAGGCACATGCACAGGAACCGCCCTATTACGTCACGTACTCCGAAGTTCTGGAGGAGCCGGGCAATCTTGAAATCGCGCAGAAGGGCACGACAGGCGCGCCCAGGGATTCGAACGGCTTTTACAGCGCCACGCTCGAGCTGGAGTACGGCGCGAAAGCCTGGTGGACGACCGAACTCTACCTGCAAGGCCAGGCGACGGCAAACGACTCCACCGTCTTCAACGGGTTCCGCTGGGAGAATCGTTTTCGCATACTGCCCACCGAGCACTGGATCAACCCGGTGCTTTACGTCGAATACGAAGACGTAAACGGCGCCGACAAAAGCGTGCTCGAGGTCACAGGGCACGACAGCATCGCCGATTTTCAAGGGCGCAATGCCGGCACACGCGGCGACGTCTCGCGCACGATGGAGGGCAAGCTGATTCTCTCCAGCAACCCCAAGGGCTGGAATGTTTCAGAGAACTGGATCATGGAGAAGGACATGATGGGCGGAGCGTGGGAGTTTGGCTACGCCGTGGGCGCAAGCCGCCCGCTCGCGCTTGTGGCCAGCGGCCGCAGTTGTACCTTCTGCCGGCAGAACTTTTCGGCCGGCGCGGAAGTGTACGGCGGGCTTGCGACGGTGCAAGACTTCGGATTCAACGACACTTCGCACTACGCGGGGCCGGCGGTCCAGTTCGATGCGCCGCGCGGGCCATCGCTTCTCTTCTCGCCGCAGTTCGGGCTCAGCGGCAACAGTGCCGGAGTTCTGTGGCGGCTGAAGATTTCATACGAGATTCAGCAGTTCCGCGACTTGTTTTCGCATAAGGAGGCGCAATGAAGACGCCGAGGACTGCAGGCCTCATGGTTGTTTTTTTATCGATCTCCGCCATGGCCATGGTCGCAGCGGAGGGAAACTGGCAGCGCAGGGTTCCCGACGCGGACCGGCAGCGCATGAATCCCTACGCGGGCCAGCCGGAAGCCATCTCTGCGGGCCATCTGCTTTTTAAAGAGAACTGCGCCAAATGCCACGGCAGCGACGCGGAAGGACGCCATGGACGCCCGAGCCTGCGCAGCCAGCACGTGATCCACGCTACCGACGGCGAACTGGCCTGGCTGCTGCGCAACGGCAGCCTCGCCAAGGGTATGCCCACGTGGAGTTCCCTGCCCGAGCAGGAGCGATGGCAGATCATCGCATTCATTCGCAGCCTGCCGCACGATGCGGCGCCGGCCGGAAGCCGCCCCTGAAACGGAACCGGCGGGAGAAGCGATTCCCTTCCCCCGCCACGTTTGCCCCTCGCGCCCGATGCGCTACGCGTAGAAGCCGCGCTGTTTGATCGTGAATGCTACACGGTCAATCGCCAGCATGTACGCGGCGATACGGTTGTTCACGGCGTGGGCCTCGGCATAGCGCACCACGTCGTCGAAGCTGTCGCGTAAAATGCCCTGCAACTGTTCGTTCACGATCGATTCCTTCCAGAAGTAGCCCTGCCGGTCCTGCACCCACTCAAAGTAGCTGGCGGTCACGCCGCCGGCGTTGGCCAGGATGTCGGGCACGATAAATATCCGCTTCTCGGCCAGGATCTCATCGGCTACGGCCGTTGTCGGCCCGTTGGCGCCTTCCACCACGATGCGCGCTTTCAGCTTGCCGGCATTGCGGCTGGTGATCACGTTTTCCGTAGCCGCGGGGATCAGGATCTCGCACTCCGAAACCAGAAGCTCCTCGCTGGGCACGGACTCGGCGCCGCGAAAGCCGAGAATCGTGTTGTTACGGTACTTGTACTCGATTAACTGATGAATATCGATGCCGGTTGAGTTGTACAAGCCGCCGTCGCGCTCGGCGACGCCCACGATCTTGTATCCCTGCTCCTGCATCAGCCGCGCGGCATTCGATCCCACGTTGCCAAACCCATGGATGATGACCCGGCAGCCTTCGACGGGCATGTTCAGGTAGCGCAGGCTCTCGTTGCAAACGACCATCACTCCGCGTCCTGTCGCCTCAATACGCCCCTGCGAACCGCCAATGTTCAGCGGCTTGCCCGTCACTACGCTGGTCACCGTTTTGCGCATGTGCATGGAATAGGTGTCCATGATCCATGCCATGGTCTGCTCGTTGGTGTTCACGTCCGGCGCGGGCACATCCTTTTCCGGCCCGATGAATTCGATGATTTCGGCGGTGTAGCGGCGCGTCATGCGCTCCAACTCGCCATTGCTCATATTCTTCGGGTCGCAGATGACGCCGCCCTTGGCTCCGCCGAAGGGAATGTTCACCACCGCGCACTTCCAGGTCATCCAACTGGCCAGCGCGCGCACCTCGTCCAGCGTCACGTCCGGCGCATAGCGGATGCCGCCCTTGCACGGGCCGCGCGCAGTGTTATGTTGCACGCGGAAACCGGTAAACATGGCGATCGTCCCATTGTCGAGGGTCACGGGAAAGTGAACGATGATTTCCCGCGACGGCGAGCGCAGCACCTTCCACAGGCCCTCATCGAGGTTCAGCTTGCGCGCCGCGAAATCGAAGCGCGCGCTTTGCGCCTCCCAGGGATTAATCTCCTGGTCCAGCGTCACGTTCGCCGTTGAGGTTGACATATCCGGTCTCCAATTCTTTTGTCCGCATTCCAGCCGTGCGAATCCGGATGCGGATTCTATTTCTTTAGCATATCGGCGCGGCGGCGATTCTCCCAGTCTTTCCTTGCCCTCGTCCCCATCCGGCGGGGCTCCGTTTCTCTTCGCCGCGGCACGTTCGGCTCACTCCGCACCGCTCGCGAGGCCAAACCTCAGTGAGTCTAGGCTTCGCCGCGGCGCACGTCAAGCTTGCCCGGGGCCTGATCCGCCGTCCTGCACGGTGTCATCGTGGCGCAATTCTTTTTTGAAAGTGCAAGAGTGCCGGATCGGCGCAATGCGCGAACATTTACACTGAGTTTGTGAAATCCGCCTCCCACTCAGCACGCCCTTCCCGAAAGGAGTTCCTGTCTCTGGCACGCGCGCACACCCTTGTGCCCGTCTGCCGCATCCTTCTGGCCGACCTGGAAACGCCGGTTTCGGCCTTTCTGCGCGCGGCCTGGCCGGAGCGCGAGTGCTTTCTACTCGAATCGGTCGAAGGCGGCGAGCAGGTGGGCCGCTACACCTTCATCGGGCTCTCACCCTTCAAGCGGATCGTGGCTCACGGGCAAGACATCACCATCACCGAAGGCCGCAAGACCGCCCGCGGCAAAGTAACGCGTTTTCAGGGCGACATCTTTGCCGTGCTGCGCGACGCGCTTGGCGGCCACAAGCCGGCGCGATTGCCTGGCCTGCCCCCCTTCACCGCCGGCGCGGTCGGCTTCTTCGCTTACGACGCCGTGCGCCAGATCGAGCGCCTTCCGGCAACCGCCAAAGACGAACTGCAAGTTCCCGACGCCTGCCTGCTGTTCTTCGACGAAGTTCTCGCCTTCGATCATGTGCGCAAGGAGATCTGGCTCATTATCACGGCCGACGTCTCACGCGGCAAGGCCGCTGCCGCATACGATCGCGCCGTAAAGCGGCTCGACCGGCTCGAAAAGCGCCTCGCCCAGCCCATCCCGGACCTCGAGCGCCGGAAGACGGCAAAACCGGGAAAGCTGAAGGTAAAGCATCGCACCGCGAAAAACGACTTTCTGGCCGCCGTTACCCGCACCAAGGAGTACATCCGCGCCGGCGACGCCTTTCAAGTGGTCCTCTCGCAGCGCTTCGACGTTGAGCCCGGCGTGGACAGCTTCCAGGTTTACCGCGCGCTGCGCACCGTAAATCCCAGCCCGTACATGTTCTTCCTGCGCTTCGCGCCGGATGGGCCCGTTGGCGCAGGCGCCGCAGGTGCGACGAAAAGCTCCGCAAGAAAGCCGCGAATCACAGCACAACCGGCACTGGAGTTGGCTGGCTCGTCACCCGAACTACTGGTGCGCGTACACCAGGGCAAGGTCGAGTACCGGCCCATCGCCGGTACGCGCCGTCGCGGCGCCACCGAGGCCGAGGATCAGGCCCTCGCCGAGGAGATGCTTCACGACGAAAAGGAGCGCGCCGAGCACGTCATGCTTGTCGATCTCGGCCGCAACGACGTGGGCCGCGTGAGCCGCTTCGGCAGCGTGAATGTGGAGAAGCTGATGTTCGTTGAGCGCTACAGTCACGTGATGCACATCGTGAGCGCGATTGAGGGCCGGCTGCGTCCTGAGCTCACGGCCATCGACGCGCTTCGCGCCTGCTTCCCGGCCGGCACGCTCTCCGGAGCGCCCAAAGTCCGCGCCATGGAGATCATTGAAGAGCTCGAACCCGCGCGGTGAGGCGCCTACGGCGGCGCGGTTCTCTATGCCGATTTCTCCGGCAACCTCGACTCCTGCATCGCCATCCGCTCCATGCTGTCCGTTGGCGGCAAAGGCTCGGTGCAGGCCGGCGCGGGCATCGTCGCCGACTCCGTGCCCGAGCTCGAGCACCAGGAATCGCTCAACAAAGCGCAGGCGGTGATTCGGGCTATTGAGCGCGCAAGAGAGATGTAACGCAGTCTCCCTGTACGGCCGCTCAGCAATCAATGAGCGGCAGCGTGCGCGCGTGCGTCTTTGGAGCAAGACATCCACAGCGGGAGGACGCAATGGAGAAAGTGTGGGGCTGGGGGAGAAACGGACTCGCTCTCGTTGGAATCTTGGCGCTGGGCTTCTGGCTTGGCGAAGACCGCACGGTCAGGGCGTCGAGCTACGACTCGGGTGGAGGCAACGTCGAATTTCAACTCACCGGAATCAATCCGACGAGTTCGCTACTCGTGTATCAGCCGGGGACGAAGACAGTGTACGTCTATCAGGGAGCCACAACGGGGAATGCCGCGCTGCAGTGCAGCTTCATGTTCCAACTCAACAAGCCAGGTAATGTGATTCGGCGCAATCCCTGCGCAGTGCAACAGTTGATTCCTTAACAGGTTATTCCGCGCCGAAGATTCGCTTAAAGAATCTCCCAATCTTGCGGAAGAATCCAGGCTTCTTCTGCGCGCCCGCCGCTTGCGCCGCCGGAGTCGCAGGCGCAGTGGCAGCCGGCGCGGCAGCAGGTTGAGGGATCGCAACCGACTTTGGCGCATGGTCGCTGCTCTTGTACACCAGGGTTGTGGCTGCCTGGCCGGTTCCGGCGGTTTGATTGACGCTGGCTGCGGGCGGCGGCGACGGCGCCAGCCCCTCGCTCTGGGCCAGCGGAAACTCGTTGGCCTCGGACTTCGCCGGCGGCGGGCAGCCGCACGGCTCCTTTTCCTGGTCCACCACCGTCTGCAGGCTGCCGTGCTCGAACATCACCCGCTGGCCCGGCTGCACGCGGTAGAGGCCGCCCTCAAACACGCTGGTCACCACCACGTACGGCGCGTTCGTGCCTGCATTGTCCACGCAGGTATCGCCGTTGTCGCCCAGCCGTACCTTCACGTCGGCCGCATTCGGCCCGCCAATCAGGATGCGAAAGTAGGGGGTCAGCAGCGCATCGGCATTGCGCGCCCGTGCGCCGCTCGCCGCAAAGCTCATCTCCACCGCGCCGTGATCCAGCGCAATGAGCAGGCCAGGAACTTCGCCTGCGGGCGTGCTGGAATCCGCCGCGAGTTTCACGGTGCTCGAGGCGCAAACGTGCAGAGTCCCCCGGTAGGGCAGCGTGACCTGCGCCGTGCCGTCGCCGGCCGTGACGGTCCCACTCCCAGTGATGAACGCCCTGCCGTTCAACGCCTGCAGCGATCCCGCAACCGAAAGCGCAGCGCCCGGAATGGACTTGTCGAGCGGAACGATGGCCAACGGAGGCGAGCTCAGCGGCGGAGCCTGCCCGGCGAGCGCCGGCTGCATCGAATTCGTAGCATCGGCGGCAGGCGCAGCATCGGGAACCGGCGACGCTTGCGCCGCTGTTACCGGCGCCTGTGCCCACACTGCCCATGCTGGGGCAAAAAGCGCGAGGCTAACCGCTATCCGAATCCACGCGGACCCGCGCCCGCAGGCTGTGCAGCGAGAAGCGGCATTCGTTGCGGCTCGCATAACTTACATGTCCAGAAAGTTGCGGATCATCTGGTGGCCGCCCTCGGTCAGAACGCTCTCGGGATGAAACTGTACGCCCTCGACGGGCAGGCTGCGATGCCGCAGGCCCATGATGACCGTGCCCGATCCGTTCGATTCCGCGGTATGTGCCGTCACCACAAGCTCGGCTGGAAGCGACTTCTGCTCCACGATCAGCGAGTGATAGCGCGTGCAGGTGAGCGGCGTGGGCAGCCCGGCAAAAATGCCTTTGCCGTCGTGTTCCACCGCGCTGGTCTTGCCGTGCATCAGCGTCCGCGCGCGCACTACTTTCCCGCCAAACGCTTCGCCAATGGCCTGGTGGCCCAGGCAAACGCCGAGGATCGGAGCCTTCCCCGCCATGTGCCGGATGAGCGGCACCAGAATCCCTGCTTCGCGCGGCGTGCATGGCCCCGGCGAAAGCAGAATCCGCTCCGGCTTCATGGCTTCCACCTCTTCCGGCGTCAACTCGTCGTTGCGCCGCACCACGACCTCCGCGCCCAGCTCGCCCAGGTACTGGACGAGGTTGTAGGTGAACGAGTCGTAGTTGTCGAGGACGAAGACCATCGTGAACTCCAGTGTAGCGCGGGCGGCGCGGCGCGCTGGAGCCGTGCCGGCGTTTGCGGCTTGCGCCCGCCAGCCGCATCTGCAAAACTGGCATGGTCAGCCGCTATGGTTCTCCATTTTCTCATTCAAGGCCGCGTACAGGGAGTGGGCTTTCGCTGGTTCGTGCAGCGCGAGGCCA
>JBEKXX010000037.1:0-24135 GCA_049511595.1 Occallatibacter sp.
CTCCACACCGTGGTTCGGGCATTCTGGTGATAGTCCATCTGGTCTCCTGCATTCCTGAGTCTTCACAAACCCAGCTTTACAGGTCACGATCAGATGGACAACCTATTGAAACCTCACAACTAAGGCAGCAAGGGAGCGACTTACCGGGCCCCCACCCTCGCGGCGCAGTTGCCCGATCTGGTCCTAGCCTTACCTGGAAAAATGCCATTTACGGCGGTTCTCCTGCAACTATGAGCCATTTCTGACAGTATTCAAGGTGGCTTTTTCTTGATGAAAAAGCCGCTTGGCGATTGTGCCATGGTCTACACCTGCAGGAGACACGCTATAGCTCGAAAAATTGGGAGTATTCGAGCGAATGAAGGATGCCAGGGAGACTATAGGGACTTCTGAAGGCTCCTATAAGGGATTTATTTTGAAGGAATTGCAAGATTCTAAAGATTTTGCTTGAAATATTGGTGCCGAAGAAGGGACTCGAACCCCCACACCCTTGCGAGTACATGGACCTGAACCATGCGCGTCTGCCAATTCCGCCACTTCGGCACGGATGAGATGCTCAGGCGGCTCGCGCCGAGCAGGCAGCAATTCTGAGTCTCGCAAATGCGGGGGATGGTGTCAAATTCCGCCTGCGAACACAGGCCGAGGCGTTGCGCCCCGGCCGCTGCATCCGATTTTGCGCCTACACCAGCTTGGCGTCGAGGATGATCTCGGTGTTATTGGCAAAGAGCTTAGAGACCGGGCAACCGGCCTTGGCATCGGCCGCGGCCTTGTCGAAGACCTCCTTGCTCGCTCCCGGAACGCTGGCTGTAGTGGTCAGCGCGATGCGGGTGATCGCGAACCCCTCGCCCACCTTGGCCAGTGTGACCGCCGCGTGGGTTTCGATCTTGCTGGGGGTTAATCCTGCTCCGCCCAACTGCGCGCCCAGCGCCATGGAGAAACAACTGGCGTGAGCCGCCGCAATCAGCTCTTCGGGGGTGGTGCCGCTGGCAGCGCCCTCAAACCGCGTGGCGAACGAGTAGTTGGCATTGTTGAGCACGCCCGTCGCCATAGAGATGGTACCCTTGCCTTCCTTCAACGACCCTGTCCATACCGCACTTGCTTTACTTGCCATAGTCCCTCCTTGGGGGTGCGAAATCCTGTGGTGATCGGTGGGTTGCCGGCGCTACGCTTTGGGGAAGAATCTTTGCGCCGTTTTTCTGTTGATGCCTGGGGCGCCTGCGGAGATGCCGAAGAGCAGGCGGCCACACTTCCATGCTAATCTGTCGGGCATGTTGCCGGAACGCCCCCGCGCCCTGAATTCGGATTTTGATGCCGATTCCGCGTCCGAAATCTCACAAAGTGGTGCGCCCGGCCCCGCTGAGGAAACCACGCCCGTCGAGCACCATTGCCAGGTCTGCCCCACCTGCGGCCATCGCCTCATCGGGCACCGCTGCAAACTGGTTTGCACCCACTGCGGCTACTACCTTAGCTGCGCCGACTACTACTGAAGCGCGGCGGCCGCGCGCCGCCCACGATCTGAATCGCCGGAGCATCGGCGTGGCCGCCGCCGTTCGAGCCGGCCGTGCCGGCAATGGTTTCGCGATCGAAGGCGCCCGAACCTTCGATTGACTGCAGGTGTTGCGCCAGACGCGTGTAAATGGGCAGTTCAGAGAATCCCTCAGGGTACGGTTTCGTCTTGCCGCCGAGCAAGAACCCTGGCCGGTGGCGAAGACGTCAGGCGCGCGCGCTTAAGAACCTTGCGCGTGAGACCCGTGAGCGCCATGGCCGCTGCTTCGCGCAGTGGAACCCAGCGGCGCTCCCCGCCGGTCACCGTCATCGCCTCCACGTCGTCCTCAAAGACGGTGCGGATGTTCACGTAGTAGTTCACGCGCATGATGGAGTGGCGGAGCACCATGCGCAGCTCCTTTGTGGGAACATCGGGATCGAGCAGCATGGGCAGCTCCCACATCCCCGGCATCACCGTCACATCCGCCGGCCGCCGCTCCAGCAGCACTTCGCGTCTGCTTCGACCGCGCCGTTTGCCGGGCACGAGCCTGGTGCGCACTGAGATGCCATAGGCCACCACGCGGCTGGTCATCAAGGAGCGCGGCGGCGTCTTGTGTTCGCCGCGCGTAATGCAGTCTGCATTCAGCGGGCACACAAGGCATTGCGGATTGCGCGGCGCGCAAACTGTTGCTCCCAGCTCCATCATCGCCTGGTTGAAATCGCCGGGCCGCGCGGGATCCAGAAGCCGCCCGGCGAGATCTTCAATTTTGTGCCGCAGCGCGGCGCCGCCGCCTTTGCGGCTGCCCGCCTCCCAACCCGCTACGCGGCAAAGCACGCGTTCCACATTGCCGTCCACCACCGCCACGGGTTCGCCGTGCGCGATGCTGGCCACCGCCGCCGCCGTATAGGCGCCGATACCGGGCAGAACGCGCAGTTGCTCGGCGCTCTCAGGCAGATTGCCGCCGAGATGCTCGGCCACAAACTGAGCCGCCTTGTGCAGCATGAATGCTCGGCGATAGTAACCCAGCCCGCTCCAGAGAGCGAGCACTTCCTCTTCCGGCGCCAAGGCCAGCGAAACGAGGGTGGGAAATCTATCGTGAAACGCCTGATAACGCTCTACCACGGCGGCCACGCGCGTTTGCTGCAGCATGGTCTCCGCAACCCAGATCGCGTAGGGATCGGCGCTGCGGCGCCACGGCAAGTCGCGGCGGTTGTTCGCATACCAGTCGAGCAATCGCTTGCGCAGCGCCGCGATCTTCTCCGTGTCCTCGTCCAGATTCACCATTCGCTCAGATTACGGCATGTGGCGGATGCGGCCGCCGGTTTTAGCCAAGAATTTCCTTGACGATGTTTGGCGCGGCCTTCAGCGCCGCGTCGATCTGCGTCTGGTCCTTGCCGCCGGCCTCTGCAATCTCCGGCTTGCCGCCGCCCGACCCGCCGACCAGTTTGGCCACCGCGCCCACCAGCTTGCCCGCCTGAATGCGCTTCACAAGCCCCGGCGTCACCCCGGCAATCATCGCCACCTTGCCCTCCGGCTGCGCCGACCCCAGCACCACCACGCCCTCGCCCAGCTTGCCCTTCAGGTTGTCCACCAGCGTCCGCAGTTGCCCGCGGTCGAGCCCATCGGCGCGGTGTGTCGCCACCTTCACGCCGCCAACCTCCACCGCGCGCGCCACCGCCTCGTCCAGCCCTCCGGCCGCCGACTTCATCCGCAGCTCTTCCAGTTCGCGCTTCAGCCGCTTCAGCTCGTCTTCTTGCGCCGTCAGCCTGGCCTTCAACCCGTCGGACAAGTTGCCGTCCGCAGAGACGATGGAGGAAGCGAATTGCGCCAGCTCAAAGTCCCGCCGGAACGTGTCCAGCGACCCCATCCCGCTGATCGCCTCAATCCTCCTCACTCCCGACGACACCGACTCCTCGCCGGTCAGCTTCACCAGTCCGATCTCGCCCGTCGCCGCCGTGTGCGTTCCGCCGCACAGCTCCGTCGAAAATCCATCCGACAAACGGATCACCCGCACCTTGTCCCCATACTTCTCGCCGAAGAGCGCCATCGCGTGGTACTCGTTCACGGCCACGTCGATGGGTACGTCTTCCAGCGTCTCCACCTTCGCGTTGGCCAGAACCTCGCGATTCACAATGTCCTCAATCTCCTGCAACTCCTCATCCGCCACCTGCGCAAAGTGCGAAAAATCGAACCGCAGCCGGTCCGGATGCACCGCCGACCCCGCCTGCTTCACGTGCGTCCCCAAAACTTGTCTCAGCGCCGCGTGCAGCAAATGCGTGCCCGTATGGTTGCGCTTGATCGCGTCGCGCCGCGGTCCGTCCACCACCGTATTCACGCGGTCGCCCACCGCCAACGGCTGCTTCAGAATCGCCTTGTGCGCACGCACGCCCTGCACCGGCAGCACGCAGCCGGTGATTTCGGCAACTGTACTGTTCCCGTCCACACTCAGGAAAAATCCTGTATCGCCAACCTGCCCGCCCGAGTCGCCATAAAAACTCGTGTGGTCAAGTACAACTTCCACTTCGTCGCCTGCCTTTGCCGCCGGAACGCCAACGCCACCCTTCACAATTGCCAACACTTCGCAGTTCGTTGAAGTCAGTTGCCGGTATCCCTCGAAGACGGTCTTAGGCAGATCGCGAAACGCGGGGCTGGCGGTCTTTTGCGACCCGCCCTTCCAACTCGCGCGCGCACGGGCCTGCTCCTCGGCGCGAGCATGTTCGAAGCCCTCCATGTTGAACGCGACTCTCGCATCGCGCGCCGCGTCCACCATGAAATCAAGCGGTAGTCCGAATGTCTCGTACAGATGGAACGCCATGCGGCCGGATAGCTCCGGGCCCGAGGGAGGGGGACCGGAATGAACAGTCGCCGGGTCAAAACCGGCTTGCCTATATATCGCATTCAATTCGTCCGGATTTGTGTTGGTCTTGAATTCAGAGATTGCAGATGCAACGCACGCATTCAGTTTTGAAAGTCCGACTGTAAGCACCCGGTCAAACTGCTTCTCCTCCGCCTCCACAACCTTCGCCACGCGCTCCGCCGAATCCACCAACTCCGGATAAGCCTCCTGCATCAGATCGCGCACCGCAAACACCATCTCAAACAGAAACGGCTTCTCCTGCCCCAGCAGCCGACCGTTCCGGATCGCGCGCCGCAGAATCTTTCTGAGCACGTACCCGCGCCCCTCGTTCGACGGCAGCACGCCATCCGAGATCAAGAACGTCGCCGCCCGCGCGTGGTCGGCAATTATACGCAGGCTTGCATTCTCCACCAACCCCGCCAACTTGCCAACTTGCCAACCTGCCAACTCGCCAAGTTGCCGACCCTTTAACTCCGCTAGCTCCGCTAACCCCGCTAACTCCGCTGCTCTCCCAATCAACGGCGTAAACAAATCCGTCTCAAAGTTGCTCACCTTCCTCTGCACTACCGCCGCCACGCGCTCCAGCCCCATCCCCGTGTCCACGCAGGGCTTGGGCAGCGGAGCCAATTTATATGTCGTCTTCCCCGAAGCATCCACCACAGCCGAGCGATCGAATTGCATAAAGACCAGGTTCCAGATCTCCACGTAGCGCGCTTCGTCCTGCCCGAACGGCTTGTCCACTCCCGGCGTCTCGGCCGCCTCGATCCCCATGTCGTAGAAGATCTCCGAGCACGGCCCGCACGGCCCCGTCTCGCCCATCTGCCAGAAGTTGTCCTTCAACCCGTTCTCGCCGATCCGCTCCTTCTCGACGCCCACTTCCAGCCAGTACTTCTCCGCCTCGTCGTCCCGCGGAACGTCCGCCGTCCCTTCGAAAATCGTCACGTACAGCCGGTCCTTGGGAATCCCGAACCACTCCTCGCTAGTCACCAGCTCCCAGGCAAACCGGATCGCGTCGCGCTTGAAGTAGTCGCCGAACGAGAAATTCCCCAGCATCTCGAAGAACGTATGATGCCGCCGCGTAAAGCCCACGTTTTCGAGGTCGTTGTGCTTGCCCCCGGCCCGCACGCACTTCTGGCTGGTCGTAGCCCGCTTGTAATCCCTCTTCTCCGCCCCCAGAAAAAGGTCCTTGAACTGGTTCATCCCGGCGTTGGTGAACAGCAGCGTGGGATCGTTGGCAGGCACCAGCGACGACGAGTGCACCCTCCGGTGCCCCTTCGTCTCAAAAAACTTCAAAAACAGCTCGCGTATCTCGTTTCCCGTGCGGAATTGCATGGCTCTTTCAGTGTAACGGCCCGCGGGGACATCCCGTCGGCGCATGGCTCCGGCCCATCGGCCGACGCCAAAAAATAAAGTTCGGGGACTTTGCAGATAATTTCGTGCCTTTGTCGCACAATCGAATCGTGTGGTCTTCAGAAGGGTCTTCGGTCCCGGATGGCTGCTCGTCCGTGCGCGGGAGGTGTTCAACCGTGATGCCGGAACCGAAATTAATTAACTATTTTTTCTGAATACCCCATGGGGGTATCTTTCGTCGCGTAACTCCTTTGGAATCAGCTTTACGATTCAAAAATCGCGTCGAAAAATTGCGAAAATTACGCGTATTTGCAGTCGAATTCGGCCATTATTTGAGGACTTTTGGGCCGGCTTGAACGCGCAACCGCGCCCTCACTCTTCGTGTGTCTCGCCGTCCATCTGCTCCAGCGCGGCCAGCTCCTCGTCCGGCACGTCCCACCGCCGCAGCACCTTGTAGATCGTCCCCGTCGAGAATCCCGCCGCCGCCAGCCGCCGCACCACACGCGCCGTTTCCTTCTCGTTCGTCGGCTTTGCAATCCGCTTTCGCTCCAGGTGCTCCCGCGCCAGCGCCTCCTCGTTCGCGCCGCCATAGCGCGCTTCTACCGCGGCTTCCGCCACGCGCGCGGGAACGCCTCGCTCGGCCAGCTTCTGCCGCACCTTCCGCGCGCCCAGCTTCTCGTTCTCCTGCCGCAACCGCACGAAGGTCTCGGCATACGATGCATCGTTCAGATAGCCGTGATCCTTCAGCCGCGCAATCACCGCTCCGATCGCAGCCTCGCCGCGCTCGCCCGCCTCGGCCCGCGAGACCATAAGCCGCCGCAGCTCCGCCTCCGTGCGCATCTGCCGCCCCAGCGCCTTCACCGCGTAGTCGTAAAGGGCGGATTCGTCGAGGAAGGTGCGGGGCTTACGAGATTTATTCCTCAACACAAGCTTCTAGCTCCTAGCTTCTAGCTGATCGCGCTGAGCATAAGGCTACTTGATATACCGGCAGACGAGCTAGCAGCTAGAAGCTAGCGGCTAGTGGCTGCTCTTCGTCCATTGATCCACCCAGTCGTTCACCGTCTTGTACCAGAGTTGCGAGTTCTGCGGCTTCAGCACCCAGTGGCCCTCGTCAGGGAAGTACAGCATCTTCGACGGCACGCCCAGCATCTGCAGCGTGTCGAACAGTTGCAGCCCCTCGCTCAAATCGAGCCGGTAGTCGAGCTGCCCGTGAATCACCAGCGTCGGCGTCTTGAAGTTTTTCGCGTAGAGCGACGGCGACCACTTGCGGAACGGATTCTCATCACCCGGCTTCCCGTAGTAGTCCCACGGATGCCCCCCTTGGGTGTTTGGAAATTTGAACTCCCATATGTTGAACCAGTCTTCTTCCGTCGATCCAAACGCCGACTCCGCGTTGAACATTCCATCGTGGCTCACGATGCACTTGAACCGGTCCGTGTGCCCCAGCACCCAGTTCGCCATGTACCCGCCGTAGCTCGCGCCCAGCGCGCACTCGCGGTTCTTGTCGATGAAGTTGTAGTGCTGCTCGGCGTAATCCAGCCCCGTCATCAAATCGGTGAACGGCTTGCCGCCCCAGTCCCCGCTCACCTCTTCCACAATCGCCTGCCCGTAGCCCGTCGATCCGCGCGGATTGATCATGACGACCACATATCCGTTCGCGGCAAACAACTCCGCATTCCAGCGGTAGCTCCAGTCGTCGCCCCAAGCCCCCTGCGGCCCTCCGTGAATCAGGAACTTCACCGGGTACTTCTTCGTCGCATCGAACCCCGGCGGCCGAATGATGAACCCTTCCAGCATCGTCCCATCCTTCGCCGCGAACCAGAACGACTCCATCGCGGGCAGATCGAGTTGCGCCAGCAGCGCGTCATTGAGGTGGGTCAATGCGTATTCGTTGAAGACGATGGCGCTCGTGTATTGTCTCTCCGGGTTGATCGGATGCCCCAGGGATCCGAATGTGGCAGTTCGGCTGGTGTTCATATGAACGCTTCGAAGGTCGAAGAGCACCACCTCCGGAGGAGCTGCCACATGCATCGCGGTGGCAATCAGCATCAACCCGCCTGCCGTGGGCCTAAGATCGCTGAACTCCCCTTCCGTCGCGCCCATCGCGTTATAGCTGCCCTCCGGAATATCCACCATGAGGAGCTGTGTCCCACCCTGGTAGCTGCTCGCAGCGAAGATCGCAAAGGAGCGCGGATCCCATGCAAACTCGTCCACCCAGTTATCAAACTTCGGCAGCAAATCTTTGATCGTCTTCGCTGCGCGGTCGTAAAGAGCCAGCCGGAACTGATCGCTCTCATACCCCGCCCGCGCCTGGCTCCGCCACGCCAAATACTTCCCGTCCGGCGAGTACGCCGGATTGAAATTGCCGCCGGCCGAAGTGCTTACCTTCACCGGCTTCGCTGCCGGATCGGTCAAATCCAGCGTGAAGATGTCGGCGTGTGTCGACACGGCCGGTACAGGATCGAGGTTTTCTGTAAACGCCAGTTCCTTCGAGTCGGGTGAGAAGTCGCATCCGCAGCCTTGCTCGATCGAGGCATAGTCGGGCGGCACACCGTGCGCGTCATTTGGCGTCAGGTCTCGCACTCCAATTCCGTCCACCGAAACCAGAAACAGATGGCTCCGCTTGTCCCCGGTGTAGTGGTCCCAGTGCCGATACAAAAGGTGCGTCCAGATCTGCGCCTTCACCTTGCTGTCTACCAGCGCTTTGTCGCGCGCCGCGTTGCACGTGTTCCCCGTCGCAAAGTCCGCCGCCGTGATCGCCGGGCAATCCGGATACACCGCCGACGTGAACACAACCGACTTCCCGTCGGGCGACCACTTCGCGTTGTCGGCCTCGGTCGCAATCGCCGTCAGCTTCCTCGCATTGCTTGTCGCGCCCGTCGCCGGATCGAAGTCCGCGACCCAGATCTGTTGGCCACTCTCTCGACCAGAAAGGAAGAGCACGGAGTGCCCGTCCGGCGCGAATTGCGGATCGGCGTCCCCCGGCTGCCCCACGGCCAGCTTCATCGGCTCGCCGCCGGCAACTGCCTGAAGCCGCAGCTCCGCCGTCTTCGTGTTCTGGGCCAGGTTTACCGTCGTCACGCTGTACGCCAGCCACTTGCCGTCGGGCGAAACCGCCGTTTCGCCCAGGCGCTTCATCTGCATCATGTCCTCAAAGGTCATGGGGCGCTTAGGCAGCGCGGATTGTCCCGGCTGAGCGGATTGAGCGGACTGCGCGACGGAAAGTGCCGGAAAAACGAAGGCGAATACGGCTAGCAGAAAAAGGCAAACTCTGCGCATGGAATACCTCACCGCGCGGCGCGAACGATCCCTCCGCGCGAAGAAAAAGTGTACACCTGAAAGACAGTTGTCAGTTTTCAGCGGTCAGTTCATAGTGCGCAGTTCGAAGTTCACGGTGAGGAGTTTTCGGGGCGATGCGGGCACGCAGAACTGCGAACCAAGAACTACGAACTGCCTTCGGCTCACTTATACTCGTCGCCAATTAGCCGGAACGTGATGGTGCCCCAGAAAAGCCGAGCGCGCATCTGCACGGGCAGATGGCGATCGTCGTCGGTATACCAGATCCAGATGTTCCCGCGGTTCTTCACTACGCCGGCGTCGGCTGTGGGTTGCACGCGGATGGTTTTGAAGGCGCCGAGGCTTGTCTTGATTTCTTCGCGGCCTTCCACCTTCATGGTGACCATGACCGTGCGCGAGGCGTCGACCACAGGGATGACGAAGTTGTGCCCGAGAATCAGCGGCTGCGACGACGCATAAAACACTCCAGTCAACAGATCGGTCAGGCAGCCGTGCACGGACGATTCCATGTGCTTGGTCTGGCCATTGACCATGTTCTTCTCGTCGAGGATGGATTTGGAGTTAGCGTAGTCGAGGTGGAGAGTGGAATTAATCTGGCGGCGGCCCTCCACCGTCTGCTTATCGAAATCGTACGTGCAACCCTTCTCGCGGTCGTAGTCGGATTGAAAGTTGTCGGCGACGTGAAAAAGAAGGTTGATGGCGCCGCTGGTATCGGCGGAGGCCAGGATGCGCTCGCGGTCGCCCGCCGCCTCAAAACGTACGACGGCCGAGCCGACGGGAAAGACACGCCAATCGACGGAATAGGTAAGGGTTTGCCGCTGCGGAAAGCTGTAACCGGGGCGCGGCGGCGGGAGGGTAGCCTCCTGCTGGCCGTGCAAGGCGCCGGCAAAAAACAGAGCGCAAAAGAAAATAGCTACGTTGGCGCGTGTCTTCAATGTTCGGCACGGCTCCTTATGGTTCGATCTGATCCTGTTGGTTTGACTTCATGGATACAAAAAATGCTCACCGGGCCAGGTGCAGGATGGTTTCCAGCACCGGGCTCAAATAGAGCAGGCTCAGGTAGAGTAGTGCGGCTCCTAGTAATGCATTGTACTCGCGGTGCTTGAGATAGAGGCCGAAAGAGAATCCGCTGCGGGGCGCGCCGCCTTTCTTCTCGTGGTATCGGGCTGGGGTCGGGCGGGGGAGGAAGCGGGGCGTCTGATGGCAATAGTTGTCGAACTCGGGGAAGGTCGCACGCAGGAATTTCTCCTCCGCGGCAATGACAGGGACGTAGATTGCGGAAAATCCGGCGGCCAGCAGCGCCGCGACCGGCCAACTGAGTAGCGCCAGCGCAAAGCCTGACGCGATCAGCGCGGATCCAAGATAGAGCGGGTTGCGCGTATAGGCATAGGGCCCGGTGACGGTGAGCTCGCGATTCTTCTTCACCGTGCCGGCTGCGGCGGCGCGCAGGGCAAGTCCGGGCAGAACCAGCGCCAGGCTCCACGCGATCGCGGCAGTGTGCGGCGCGCGCCGGGCGGTCTCGACCAGATAGAAGGCCGCGGCGAGAAAGCCAAGCGGCACGCGAATGCGGCGTGCGACTCTCTGCCACGACCACTGCGCGGGGTGGGTCTTCGGTTCAGAGGAGAACTGGCTCATACGGCATTCTCCTCCGCAAGAAGTTCGGCGGCGGCCTGGAGGACGTCGTCCGGCGCGATGGTGAGCAGGCCGGGGTCGGGTGCGGCGCGGCGGGAGTGGTCGCGGCGGCTATCGGGGCTGCGTAAAACCCGGGCGCGGGTGCCGTAAGGGCCGTTGCGGCTGGGATCGGTGGGGCCGTAGATTCCGACGACGGGCCGGCCGAGCGCGCAGGCCAGATGCAGCGGGCCGGTGTCTCCGCCGATGCACAAGGCGATGCGGCGGGTGAGCGCGATCAACTCCGGGAGCGTCGCGGTGACGGAAACCGCCGCGCCGCTGGCGGTGATCGCTTCGGCGAGCGCCTCTTCGCCGGGGCCTGCGTTCACGAGGACGCGCAGGCCGCGCTCTGCGAGCCCCAGCGCCACGGCAGCGTAGCGCTCGGGCGGCCAGCGCTTGGCGCCCCAGCCGGCGCCGGGAGCGATGAGAGCGATGGGACGGACATCGCCGGGGAAGGTTGCGTCGAGCCAGTCTGCGCACCAGGTTTCGGCTTCGGGGTCCACGGGAAGCAGCGGGCGGGCAGCGGAGAGCTTGTCCCCGGCGACGACCGACGCCAGTTCCACGTCCTGCTCGATCACATGCGCGCCGTGCGTGGCCACGCGCTCCGTGAAGAGCCAGTGTGCGGGCCACTCGCGCGGCGCAGCCTCGCCGATGCGGCGCAGGCAGCCGCTCATGCGGCCGATGGAGGCGGAGCGGATGGCCCCCTGAAGATCGAGGACGGCGTTGTAGCTTGCCGCACGGAGATCGTGGCGCAGAGCCAGGATTCCGGCCACGGTTCTGGCGTTCAGCGGATGGCGTTTCCATTCGCGGCTGGCTGCGAAATGCAACCGGTCAACCACCGGCATTTCGCTTCCGCGGTCTGCCCTGATCCCTGATCCCTGTTCCCTGTTTCCTGCTTGTAACAGCGGCTGCCAGCGCGGTTCCACAACCCAGCCGATGGTCCAATCGGGATGGGCGAGGCGCAGCGCCGTGACCGCGGGCAGCGCGTGCAGAATGTCGCCCATGGCGCCCAAACGGACCACGAGCAGACGGAAGTTGGATTGCGTGTGCAAAGAATGATTTTCGCACAGCACCGAAGGATTCAAAACGGAACCGTAAACTGTGTGGTGAGCGGCAGCGTTTAAGCGCTGGACGCAGCACGGCACGCTCCGGCGCCGCGGTCGCGCCCGTTCAAAACCGCGCCGTCAAACTGAGGGAAGCCGTGCGGCCGCGGCCGGTGAGCGGCTTGATCTGGCCCATCCACATTCCGGCCATGAAGTCGTCGAAATTCACGCCTCCCATAGGCAACTCGTAGGCGCGATTGAAGAGATTCTCGGCCTGCGCGCTGGCGGCAAAGGCTCCGCGCCGGAAACTGGCGTGGACATTGAAGAGCGCGTATCCGGGCGTCGCCTGCTCGTAGCGGCGGGGATCGAGATGGTGCTTGCGATCGACGGCTTCCAGGCCCACGCCCGCCGTGAGGCCCTCCCACTCCTCATCCAGCGCGACGCGCGCGTGCACCGGCATCATCTGGTAGAGAGGCGTGTTGCTATCGGTGCGCTCGCCGTGCAGCCAGCCGCCCACGCCGCTGAGCCGGCCTACGCCCAGGCCGTCGCTCTTCCACAACGCGCCACTGCCGGAAAGATCAGCGCCAGCGATGCGCGCGTTGTGGTTGGCGAACTGTAACTGGGCAAAGGTGCTCATGCCGTATGTCGTGGTCATCATCGTATCCACATCCACGAAGTTCCGAATGAGAGTGATGTAGGGCGTGGCCTTCAACTCCCACTCGCCGTGCGTTGCCTCATGCCAGCTTGCCGTTCCGCTTACGGTGTTGGCGGTTTCCGGCTGGAGGGCGATGTTGCCGACGTAGTAGTTGCCGTCGCCGAACCAGCCGATCATGCCGCTGGCCATCCTATTGGTGGACCAGGCGTAACGCTCGTAGAGGTTGGGAGCGCGGCTCTTGCGCGCGTAGCCGAATTCGAAGGCGCTTGCCGGACCGCGTTGGTAGCGCACCATCGCGGTGAGATCGATATCCGGGTCGGTGTGCGCGCGGTTGGCGGCATTGAAGGCGCTGGCGTCGGCGGCATAAAGATCGGAATAACCCTGCACCGCGCCGGCGTTGGTCCACACCGTATCGTTGCGCGCGCCCACGAGCGTGGACCATTGTGGATTCCACCTGCTGGCCGCTTCAACAAACGTGCCCACGCGCAGGCGGCGGCCATGGTCGATGCTGACGAAGGTGTTGGGGCCCATGGATGGCGCAGTACCCGCCACCGCGGGCCAGGCGTCATCGAGAACAAAGCGGTGCATCTCGTTGCCCACGCGCAGGGTGTGGCGTGCGCCGAGGGGCAGCTCCAACTGGATGGAATAGCCCAGATCGCGGCCATGCGTGTGCATGGGCATCCACATGGGCATGGGGAAGGTTTGTTTGTCGTGGCCGATGTTCATGTCGTGCCAGGTATTTTGCCAGTAGATGCGGGCATCCAACGCGCCAGGCCCGAGGGAGCGGCGGTAATGCAGGTTGAGCGACTCGGCGAAGTTACGCACCAGGTCCATCTGCGCGTTCACAAAGCCCTCGTAAGGCGTGTGATGCAGGCCGGCTTGGAGGACGAGCAGATTGCCCGCGCCCTGTGCCGCCAGAGTGACCGTGTGATCCGTGGTCTGGGCGTAGGTGGAGGTGACCTTGTGCCCGCTGCCGTCGGTGGTATCGCCGCCGGTAGCCCACCAGCCGTTGTAGCCGATGGCCAGGTTGCGCCCGCCGATCCACCCGGAGAGGGAACCCCCATAGTTTTCGCCGTTGCTGCGATAGAAGCCCGAAGAGCTGCCTTCCTGACGCATGCGCTGGCCGGGAGCGGCAAAGACGGGATCGGGGGAATCGACAATCACCGTTCCCCCAAGGCTGTCGCCGCCCATGCTCACGGGTGTGATGCCGGCCATTACGGTGACCTGCGCTACCTGCGCGGGCGAAACATAGGAGAGCGGAGGGTTCATGTGGTTGGCGCACGCCGAGGAGACGGTCATGCCATCCACAACGAGTTTGGCGCGCTCGTCGCCCAAGCCGTGCAGGAAAGGAGCGGAGGCAAGCTGGCCGTCTTCGCGCAGACTCACGCCCGGTGTGCCGTCCAGCAGGTCTCCGGCGCTGCGCGCTCCGGCGCGCTCATTCTCTCCCACCTTGCGCACGCTTGCGCCGCTCGTGTCCGGTGCGTTCACTTCGATCTCGGTTTTCACCGGGCCAATGCGCAGGGAAATCTCGACCGTCGTCTCGCGGCCGGCGGCGACAACCACGCCGCGCAGGATCGCCATCTCGAAACCGGGAACAATGACCGTGATCTGATACTCGCCCGCGGGAAGCGCGCCGAAGACGAAACGGCCTTCCCGGCTGCTGGTCACCAACCATTCCGCCTGAGTGGATGCGCTCCGGGCCTGAATTGTGGCTCCGCCTACCACCGCCCCTGTGGGGTCCTTGACCGTCCCAGCGAGACGGCCGGTGGTTCCGGCGCTCGATTTCGCGCCAGGCGCTTCCTGCGCACAAATGAAATTCAGCGGCCATCCCAGGCAGACGACTGCCAGCAGGACCAGCGGAAGCTTGGCTTTCATGATTTCTCCTCGTGGTGGAATGGCACACGGCAACACCGCGGAGCAAGCGCCGCTCGTCAGCGTGTGGAACTGGGCGTGGTCAGGCGAGGAGAAAAGGAGGGCCGCGTTTCGGGTGGCCGCGAAGGAAGGTGTCCCTTGCAACGGAGACGGCCGGCGGAGCAACGACTGACTGGCTGCCGGGACCGGTGTAGAACGAACTCGCGGCCGGCGGCTGGTAAGCGGAAGAGTGCACCGCCGTTAGGAATGCCGGCCCATACGGGCACCTCTCGGCCACCGTCGTAAACGCCGGATGTCCGCTCTCCTGCTGGACCATCCAGCGCATCATGCAATGATGCCTGCCATGCCGCCGGCAGCAGGGCGGCAGATTGGCCTTGGCGTCCGGGCTGAAGGCCGGCGCGGCAATCTGCCAGCTGAAGACCGCCAGCAATGCGATCGAAACGATGCGGCGCATGAAGCTAAGGAAAGTCTACACTGGATAGCTTTGACCTTGTGCCAGCAGTCACAGGGCCGCATACAATGCCCGCTGATTTGTGCCTGCTTGCTCCAGCACGAAGGTATGCTTCTTCGCGCACATCTGCCTGAACACTTTGGGCCGCTTGCGCTCTTACCGCTGGAAGATGTCGATGGGCTGGGTGAAGTCGGTGACGCGTATGTGGCGGGCCAGCGACGGATATTGACGCTGGAGTTTCAGGAACATCTCCCAGGCGACGCGGCGGTAGCTGAAGTGGCCGGCGGGGCCGCTGCGGAGTTCGGTAATGTACTGGGCTTCGGCGAAGTCCATTTTGAAGAGGGCGCGGATGCGCGTGGCGAGCGGGTACAGGTAGGCGGCGGACTGGACGGCCTCGGGCGGCCGCCGCCGCGACGCGGCGATCTGTGCTGAAGCATGGTGAGCGGATTCGATCGCGGCGCAGTAATCGGCGAGGACGCCTGCGTCGGCAAGGATTTCAGCGCCGGAAGGCAGGTCGCCGGAGCCGGGGGTTTCGTAGCCGTGCTGCGCGGTGAAGCCCTGGATGATCTGCGTGCAGCGGCGATGGCGGTGCAGGTCGCGGAAGCCGCCAATGTCCATGAGGAGGTCGAAGCGGAGAGCGGCGCCGGCCTGGAAGGCGCGTAGGGTTTCGTCGTGGATGCCGCGGTGGCGGAGGCCGAGCTCGTTGATTTCGGCGATGCGGGCGGCGGGAAGAGCGGCAAGGAAGTCGCGGATCTGGCGGTAGGGGTGATGACTGGCAGAGTAGAGGAGGGTGGCGGCGATCTCGACTTCGAGGGCCTCAGTGCGCTCGACGAGGTCGACGAGCGGGGCTGCGGCGGGGGGAGTGTTCTTAAGGAGCTCGGCGGCGGCCTGGGCGAGATCGGCCTGGGTCTGGATGAGGTAGGCGCTGGGCTGGGCGTATTTGACGAGGGTGGGCGCGGCGCGCACCTCGCGCGTGAAGAGCGCGGCGGCTTCGGCGGCGAGGGTGGGGTCGGAATCGTCGCGCAGCAGTGCGAGTTTTTCGACGAAGGCCTGGGCGGCGCGGGCGTTGAGGTTCCAGGCTGGGCCGGTGGCGGCTTCGCGGAGCTTTTCGCCGAGCAGACGGACTTCGGCTGCGGGGTGGGAGAGCAGACGCGAAACCTGGGTCTCGAGGGTGCGGGCGCTGACAATCTGGCCGAGAGAGGTGTTGGTGGCCAGGGGAAGCAGGTAGCGGGCGACATCGAAGGCGCGGGCGCGAAGGGTGCGCTCGTAGGCTTCGGGCTTGATATTTTCAGGCCGCGGGACGCGGCGGTGGAGCAGATCGAGGACGGCGGCGCTGGTGCGCTGGTACGCAGTGAAGAGCTTGCCGATGGTTTCGGCGTAGAGCTGGGCGGAAGCGGCGTCGGAGGCGAAGTCGGGGAAGTACCAGCCGGACTCGAGGAAGTTCTGGTAGCGTGTGGAGCGCTCCTGGCCGTCCCAACGGGCTTCGTCGACGAGGACGATGGCGGCAAGGAGGCTGAGGCGCTCGACAGCGAAGGCGACGTGGGCAAGATCGGCAATGGAACGGTGCCCGTACTGGAAGTAGAACGTGTTGAGGAACTGCTCGGCGCGCTGGGTGCTGATTTCGGCCAGCGAGTCGCGCATTGAGAGCGCGGAGCGGGAGTACTTGGCCATGGCGAAGGCGAGAACCTCGGGGTCGGCGCCATGGACGGCGATGACTTCCGTTTGGTTCCGGGCGGAGGGAGGGAGGGGAGGTTCGTTGGACATAAGAAAGCTCTCGCGGACAGAATACGGCATGAGGCCGGCGAAGCGTCAGGGCGGCGCTGCGGCGCGTTGCCGTGACACATTGTTACATTCCCGCGGGGCCGTTTTTGGCTCATAATGTAGCTAGAGAAGGCGAGCGGCGCGAAGGTAGGTTGACTCGACTGGAAGGCCCCCAGAGGAGAACCGCCGGCAGAGCGGAATCCCGGGGGCGCAGGAGCAGCCATGCGGGAGTATTTGGTGCGGACGTCGCACAAGCCGCGGCCTTTGCCGGCAGGCCGCTGGGCAGTGACCCAGCGCTGGAACGATTTGCTGTTTGCGCATTGGCCGATTGCGGCGGAGCGGATTGAGGCGCTGTTGCCGGAGTGGCTGGCAGCGGATACATTCCAGGGATCGGCATGGCTGGGCGCGGTGCCGTTTTGGCTGGACCGAGTCAAGCTCCGCGGGGTGCCGTCGATTCCGGGCCGGCGCAACATTCCCGACCTGAACCTGAGGACGTATGTCCGCGACCGGGTGACAGGGACGCCGGGGTTTTACTGTTTTTCAGTGGATTCGAGCAGTTTGCTTGTCGTGGCGGCGGCGCGGGCCTTGTATCACCTGCCGTACCACCTGGCGGAGATGCGCCAGGAGCCGCGATCGGAGCGAGAGTTCGCGTTCTACAGCCGCAGGCGGTTTGCGCGGCGGCAGGTGATCTTCAAGGCGCGCTATCGGGGACTGGGACCTACGCGCAAAACTGCGGAGGTGCGGCCGGGCACGCTGGAGTACTTCTTTACGGAGCGGCCCTGCGTGTTCAGCGCCAACCGGGCGGGACAGCCAATCCGTGCCAATCTGCATCATGTTTCGTGGCCGCTGGAAGAGGCGGATGCGGAGATCGAACGCAACGATTTGGCCGCAGCTGTGGGTCTGGAGTTGCCCGGCGTGGAGCCGGTGCTGCACTACTCGCGGCGGCTGGCGGTGTACGTGTGGCCTGCGGAACTGTTGCGCCCGGCGCTCGCCGGCCGGCCGGTGACGGTGGCGGCCACGCCAACCTGAGAATAGCAGGGGTTAGGGATCAGGGGTCAGCTTCTGGCTTCGTGCTCCTTGGCCGGGGCTGCTCGCTTGTGTAGTGAGTTGCGCGTGAGTTACCCGCTGTCGGCCCCGAGCAGTTGCCTGGAATCCCAGGAACATCGGAATTAGGCGTCTGCGTAGCCCGTTTATAATCGGGCGTGGAAAGGTGCGGCTCGCAATAAAGAGCGTGCAGAGAGGTCAAGGGAAAGATGGGAGATTTGCAGGGAAGAATCGCGCTGGTAACGGGCGCGGCGCAGGGGATAGGCCGCGCGATTGCCGAGGAACTGGCCGCTGCCGGCGCGGTGCTGGTGCTTGCAGACGTGAATGAGGCCAAGCTCGCCGAAACAGTGGGAGAACTGAAAACTCAGGGGATAGACGCGGCGGCGTTCACCGTGAACGTGTCGAACCAGGAGTCGATCGAGGCCGGGGCCAAGGCGATTTTAGAGAAGTTTGGGAAGGTGGAGATCCTGGTGAACAACGCCGGGATCACGCGCGACAATCTGATGCTGCGCATGAAGCGCGCGGACTGGGACCTCGTGCTGAGCATCAATTTGACGGGAGCTTTCCTGTTGACGCAGGCGCTACTGAGCCCGATGCTGAAGAACCGGTGGGGACGGATCGTGAACATCGCCAGCGTGGTGGGGCGGGCCGGACAGGCCGGACAAGTGAACTACGCGGCGTCGAAGGCGGGGCTGATCGGGTTTACGCGGTCGCTGGCGCGCGAAGTGGCGTCGCGAGGCATTACCGTGAACGCCGTGGCGCCGGGATATATTGAGACGCCGATGACGGCGGTGCTCTCCGAAGAAGTGACCAAGGCCATGCTGGCTACGGTTCCGCTTGGGCGGCGTGGAACGCCCAAAGACGTGGCGCAGGCGGTGAAGTTTTTAGCCTCGGATGCCGCGTCGTACATCACCGGGCACGTGCTGGACGTGAACGGGGGCATGTTCATGGGCGGGTGAATCCCTGCGGTCCCGCGGCTCATCTGAGAAAATAGTGAGAGTGAGTCCAGTGCGACAATTTGCGTTCCGGCCGGCCGCGCCGGAGCTTTTCGTCTTCCTCATTTTGTGCGGCGCCGCACTGGGAGTTTTGCCGGGCGCACGGGCGAATGCGCAAAATCCAACGTCGGCAGCCAATCCCTTCTGGGGCAGCGTAACCGCCCAGCCGGTGACGGGCGAGGTGCTGAAGCTGTCGCTGGACGATGCCGTCGAGCGGGGCCTCAAGAACAATCTCGGGCTGAAAGAGGCGGAGAACGCGCAGGCGATATTGCAGGGCGAAAAGAACGAGGCAATGCAGTTATTTCTGCCCACCATTACGCTGACCGGCGGCACCGGGTACTACATGCACGACCTGGCGGCGCTGGGGTTTGGGCCGAAGACAATCTCGAAGTTTACGTCGCTGTTTCCCGGCGGCACGATACCGGCGGGGCTGTCGCTGATCACGCGCGACGACCTGACCGAGGGGCAGCTCCACTACAGCCAGATCCTGTTTTCCGGGCCGGTGATCCAAGGCTGGAAGGCGGTGGGCGCGGCGGAGCGGTCCTCGTATTACGCGAAGATGAGTGCGCGCGGCGAGGTGGTGCAGCAGGTGGCCACGGCGTATCTGCGCGCGGTTGCGGACCAAAGCCAGGTGGAGAACGCCAAGGCGCTGGTGGCGCAGGCGCTGGTGCTCGAGGAGCACGCGCACGCGGCACACCAGGCGGGGACGGCGGCGAACCTGGACGAGTTGCGGGCGCGCGTCGAGTTGGAGGCGCAGCAGGAGGCGCTGATCGCGGCCCAGAACCAGCAGGCGAAGGACGTGATTCTGCTCAAGCGCGAGATTGGCGTCGATCCGGGGCAGGCGGTCGATCTGACCGATCCGGCGCCATACAGCGATCTGGCGGAGCAAACACCGGAAGAGGTGCGCGCGCTAGCGTACGAAGACCGGCAGGACTACCAGAATCTGCTGAATCAGGCGGTGGAGTACAAGGCGTTGCACGCGGTGTATCGCAGCGAGCGCCTGCCGACGCTCAGCTTCTATAGCCAATACGGGACGAGCACGGTGAACGGGGCGGGCACGCACGGCAATTTCATTGCCATGGGTATTTTGAATTTCCCCATCTTCCGCGAGGCCAAGCTGCGTGGCGACGGAGACGTGGCAAAGGCACAGATGGAAGCCGTGAATGCGCAGCTCGACGACCTTCGCAACCATATCGACGAACAGGTGCGCGCGGCGCTGCTGGACGTGAACGCGAACAAGCAACTGGTGGATGTGGCGCGGTCGAACGTGGACCTGGCCACGCGCGAGCTAAGTGACGAAACCGATCGCGTGAACGCCGGCGTGGACGACAACCTGCCGCTGGTGACGGCGCAGGCCGCGCTGGCTACAGCTGAGAGCACCCTGGTGGAGGACCTCTACCAGTACAACGTGTCGAAGATCGGGCTGGCCCGCGCGTCGGGCGTGCTGGAGCAGCAGTACCGGGTGTATCTGGGCAGGTAAGCCTTCTGCGTAACCACTGATAATTCACTCACAAACGTCGTCATTCTCCGGTGTAACTTAGAAGCGGAGGTGCACCCCCCATGCCTCGGAATCTCAAGGTCATGTACTACGTTGAGCCGGGCGCGGCGGCGCTGGCGCGGCGGGCAGCGCAGTTTTTTGTGGAGCAGACGGAGCAGGCGGTGGCGGCGAAAGGCTGGGCGCGGATTGCGATCAGCGGAGGGTCGACGCCCAAGGCTGCGTTTGCGGCGCTCGCCGAACATGGCGAGCCGTGGCGGGAGCGGATGCCGTGGGACAAGCTCGATCTCTATTGGGTGGACGAGCGGTGCGTGCCGCCGGAACACCCCGGCTCGAACTACCGCATGACGCGCGAGGCGCTGCTGGACCATGTGCCGCTTAGCCCCAAGCAGATTCACCGCATGGAGGGCGAACTGGAGCCCAAAGAAGCGGCGGCGCGGTACGAGGCGGAGCTGAGGAACAGCTTCCAGCTGGAGGGGGCGGAACTGCCGCGCTTCGATCTGGTGGCGCTGGGAATGGGGCCGGATGGACACACTGCATCTCTTTTTCCCCGCACTGAGGCCCTCCACGAGACGAAGCGGCTAGCGACGGCCAACTATGTGGCCGATAAGAACATGTGGCGGATCACGTTGACCTGGCCGGTGATCAACCAGGCGAGCCAGGTATTCTTCCTGCTGAGCGGCGCGGAGAAGGCATTGATTCTGAATGAGGTATTCGAGGGGCCACGCGACGTGGAGCGGCTGCCTAGCCAGTTGATTGTGCCTGCGGACGGTATACTAACTTTGCTTCTGGACGAGGCGGCGGCAACGCTGCTGCCCGAGACGGATGCGCAAGGCTGCGGGATTTTAGAGAGGACTGAATGATTCTGGCTGGCGATGTAGGCGGCACCAAGGTTCACCTGGAGCTGTTTGATTTTACCGATGGCAAGCTGAAGCACGCACGCGATCAGCAGTTTCCGGCCAAGGAGTACGCGGGGCTGGAAGAGATCGTGAAGGAGTTTGTGGTTACGGAGAAGGTGACGGCGGCATGTTTTGGTGTGCCGGGTCCTGTGCGCGAGGGCCGGCTGCGGCTGACCAACCTGCCGTGGACCTTGGACAGCCGCGAGCTGGCGCACAATCTGGACATCGATTACGTTTTTCTTATCAATGATTTGCAGGCGAATGGGTACGGAATCGCGGAACTCGGCGCGGAGCAGATCTACACGCTGAGCGAGGGCGATGCCCGGCAGGTGGGAAACCGGGCGCTGATCTCTGCGGGAACCGGTCTGGGCGAGGCATTTCTGGTTTGGGATGGCCGCGACTACGTTCCCTACCCTTCTGAGGGCGGGCACTCGGACTTTGCGCCGCGCAACGAGGACGAATTCGATCTGCTGAGGTTCCTGCGGCAGAAGTACAACGGGCGCATCAGCTTCGAGCGCGTGGTGAGCGGGCAGGGGCTGACCAACTGTTACGAGTTTCTGCGCGAGGTGCGGGGCCTGGAGGAGCCGGCGTGGCTGGCCAAGCGTATGTCCCAGGAGGACCCGAATGCGGTGATCACGGAGCTGGCTCTGAAGGCCAGGAGCGAGATCTGCGAGAAGGCGCTGGACCTGTTTGTTTCGGCGTACGGGGCTGAGGCGGGGAACCTGGCGTTGAAGATTCTTTCGGTGGGCGGGCTCTACGTGGGCGGAGGCATTGCGCCGCGCATTTTAGAGAAGCTGAAGGACGGAACGTTTATGAAGGCGTTCACCGACAAGGGACGGCTGAGCCAGTTGCTGGTGAACATGCCGGTGCGGGTGATTCTGGAGAGCCGCACGGCGCTTATCGGCGCGGCGGCGTATGCCGAGGCGCGGGCGGCGGAGCTGAGCGGGATTTCGCCGCGTGCGGCGAGCGTGAAGTTCTAGACTGCAGGTCAGCCTCATGCACTACGGGCCCAACTTGAAGATGACGTTGATCGTTGTCTCAACTTCGACCGGCTCACCGTTGAGCATATAGGGCCTGTATTGCCATTCGGAAACCGCCATGAGGGCAGCAGCAGCCAACGAGGGCCACGGCGCTGAAACCACGCGGAGATCACGTATTCTCCCGTCCCTGCCGATGGTGGCCTGCAGAACCACCGTTCCGGAGGCGCCGGCATTCTTGGCATCCAACGGGTAGAGGGGCATCTGCTTCTTGACAAGCATTCCAACGGCGAGGCCTGCCCCAACAGGAACTTTTTCCGTCGTGGGCATGATCGCAGAAACGGTTGGAGCGAGGGCTGGATCAGTTGGCGACATTCCTTCGACCGTAACGACATCGGCTGTTAATACATGCTGCTTGCCCTGATGGAAATCAACCTTGCGCGCGAGGAAACATCCTTGCACCTCTACGATGCTATTGAAATTCACGGCTAGGTTCCCGATTGAATACTTGAGGCGGAGAACGGGCAAGCTAGGGCCAAAGCAGTAGGTTGGGAATATCCCCAGCGATGCAGTCTCGCCTTTCCAAATCGTGAGCTTGATGGGAACAGCCATGGTACAAGAGAGTTTCACATCGTTAACATGCAACTCATCGCTGACAAGCTTTACCGCCGCGGGATCGAGGTCACGGGACTCGGGTAGCGGCGAGAACAGCTCAGATTCCAACTTGTTTTCGTAGTAGCTGAGGCCGTCACCACTTGCCTCATAAGCGTGCCTGCCGTCTGCGGTATACCAGTCAGTGTGTTTCATACTTGGCCGCGTCCAGCTACTGCGACGGACCTTTGGCGAAGCCCACCAATACTCGAAAGTTCCTTGCTCGGCAGGTTTGCCTTGATCGTCGTAAAGCTGGTAGGTAGCCTTCAGGTGCCAGGGCTTGAGCGCGGGGTCGTTGAAATTGTAGTAAGGCGCAGCCATGGCGAGGATTTCGCGGGGATCCTTCGGCAAGGCTTGAGGTGGAGCGGCGGCTTGGCCAAGTGCCGATAAGGCAGCACTAAAAAAGAGAGCAACGAAAACTGATTTGCGCATGTTGGGGACAGGGTAGCATTGCGGGGTATTCGGGTCCATTGTTTTGATTTGAGTTTTTTGTCGCGGGATATTGCGGCTATCCTGAGAGCAGTCTGCAGGAGAAGCACGACGATGATGAAGCGGATCGGGCTCTGGTCGATGCGCATGCTGGTTGCGTTCGCAGCAATCTCGCTCGCCGCTTATGCGATCGATTGGACAGTGTACAAACTGCGCGGTTCGCCGCACTCCACGGTGGCGGTGAGCCAGTTCCTCGTGATCCCGCTGAAGGGGCAAAAGACGGAGTACGACTATCTGGGGACGGCGGACGTTCCCTGCGCGGTGGCGCTGTTTCCACACGGCGGGCAGGATCCATGCTGGCATCTCATGCGCAATCCAAACCAGTGGGAGAACGCCGGCTCTCCTGCGTACTAGGCGGTATCCACATATAGCTGAAGTCTGAGCCATGCACATGCGAGAGCGGTGCAGGCTCGGAAAGCTTCTATATTTCGGCAGTAGCGGGTGCTGAAGCGGCGGAACTGCTTGAGGCGGGGTACGGTCGTAGCTGCGGGGCTGTTTCCAGTGCCGCCTTGGCGGGATCACGGCAATCGCGCCCAGGGCTTCGATAGTGGCGACGATCTCGGTCGAATCGTAGCCCTTGTCTGCAATCACGGCTTCGGCCCGTTGGCCTTCCAGCAAGCTGATTGCCTGAGGGTATTCCGCAGCCTGTCCAGGTGTGATGCGGAAGGCTACGGGCAGGCCAGTTTCGTCAGCCAGCAGGTGGATCTTGGTGCTCAGTCCACCTCGGGAACGCCCCAGCGCCTTGTCTTCCGAGCCCTTTTTTTGCGGCCCGTGGCCGCCTGCTGGTGAGCGCGCACGATGGTCGAGTCGAGCATCAGGTATTGATTCTTTTTGTCCGCCACAAGGTCGGAGAAAATGCGCTCCCACACACCCGACCGCGCCCAGCGCATGAACCGCGCATGCACGCTCTTGTACTTGCCATACCGCTCCGGAAGATCATGCCAACGGGCCCCCGAACGAAGCACCCACAATACTCCGTTGACGAACTGGCGATTGTCCGCTGCCGTACGGCCAACATGCTCCACGCGACCAGGAAGCGTGTCCTTGATCCGCTCCCACTGCCCTTCGCTCAACTCATATCGACTCGACATGCTACAAGTGCAACAAATCAAACACCCGCTGCAAAGTCTATATGTGGATACCGCCTA
>JBEKXX010000038.1:0-23308 GCA_049511595.1 Occallatibacter sp.
GGGTTTGCGCATGGTCACGGTCTTTGTGGCCGATGGCGCGGAGCGGCTGCTGGACGCGCTGACGGTGCCGGTGGAGACAGAGATTCTGCGCCTGCCGAAGAAGCTGCTCGACTCCGCGTTGGCCACCGAAACGCCGCAGCCGGTTGCCGCTCTGGTTGAGCCGCCCGATTGGACCTGGGCGCACCTCTTCAGCTCGCATCGGAGCGGAGCGGCGCTGGTCATCGTGCTGGCCGCCATTCAGGATCCCGGCAATCTGGGCACAATTCTGCGCTCGGCGGAGGCATTTGGCGCGACGGGCGTGGTGAGCCTGCCGGGAACGGTGAGCGCGTGGAATGCGAAGGCGGTGCGCGCGTCGGCGGGCAGCGTCTTCCGCGTTCCGCTGCTTGCTGCAAGCGAACGAGAGTGCTTTTCGCAACTGCACGAGGCAGGAGTGCGGATCCTTGCCACCACGGTGCGCGCTGCCCAGCCCGCCGATCTGGTGGACATGGCTGGTCCGGTTGCCCTGGTGATCGGAAACGAGGGAAACGGCGTGCCGGAAAAGATCGCGCGGATGGCCGATGAGGCGATCACGATTCCCTGCCCTGGCCCGGTGGAGAGCCTGAACGCAGCCGTGGCGGCCAGCGTGCTGTTGTATGAAGCGTCGCGGCAGCGGTCCGCGGGCAGCGGCGGACCATCGGATCATCGAGGAGCGCGGCGATGAGCTTGTTCGAAACCATGCCGGACCAGCCACTTCATTCGTCCAAAGGGCCGCTCCATGCAATGGCAGCAGGAGGGGCTCCGCTGGCGGAGCGGATGCGGCCGCGCAGCCTGGACGAGTTGCTCGGGCAGGAGCATCTGGTCGGGCCGGGCAAGCCGCTGCGCGTTCAGATCGAGCGCGACGACGCGAGTTCGATGATCTTCTGGGGTCCGCCGGGCGTGGGCAAGACGACGCTGGCGAAGATCATTGCCGAGACGACGAAGGCCAGCTTCATCGAGTTCTCGGCGGTGACCAGCGGGATCAAGGAGATCAAGCAGGTGATGGTCGAGGCGGCCAAGGCGGCCCAACTGCACTCGCGCACGATTCTCTTTATCGATGAGATTCACCGCTTCAACAAGGCGCAGCAGGACGCGTTTTTGCCGTACGTGGAGCGGGGCACGATCCGGCTGATTGGCGCGACGACGGAGAATCCGTCGTTCGAGATCATCTCCGCGCTGCTCTCGCGCTGCCGCGTGTACGTGCTGGAACCGCTGAAGGAGGCGCAGATCGTGGCGCTGCTCAGGCGGGCTCTGACGGACCGGGATCGCGGGTTGGGCGCGCTGGAACTCGCAGCCGACGACGATGCGCTCGAATTGATCGCCGGTTACTCGAGCGGAGACTGCCGCAACGCATATAACACGCTGGAAGTGGCGGCGCAACTGGCGCAGGCCGACGGCAGCAAGCACATTACCAAATCCGTCTCGACAGAAGCCGCGCAGAAGCGCGTATTGATATACGACAAAGCAGGCGAAGAGCACTACAACCTGATCTCGGCGCTGCACAAAAGCGTGCGCAACAGCGATCCCGACGCCGCGCTCTACTGGCTGGGCCGCATGCTCGCGGGCGGCGAGGACCCACTCTATCTAGCGCGCCGCATCGTACGCATGGCCGTCGAGGATATCGGGCTGGCCGCGCCGGAGGCGCTGAACCTCTGCCTCTCAGCGAAGGATACCTACGACTTTCTCGGCTCGCCCGAGGGCGAACTGGCGCTGGCCGAGGCGGTGGTGTATCTGGCGCTCGCGCCCAAGTCGAATGCGGTGTACACGGCCTACGGAGCGGTGAAAGAAGACATCGAAAGCACGCGGCAGGAGCCGGTTCCGCTGCACCTTCGCAACGCGCCCACGCGGCTGATGAAGGAGCTGGGCTACGCCGAAGGCTACCGTTACGCGCACGACGAAGAGAACAAGGTCGCCGACATGGATTGCCTGCCGGATTCTCTGAAAGGCCGGCGCTACTACCACCCCACGCAGGAGGGGCGGGAGAAGCAGTTGGCGACGCGGATGGAGGAGATACGGAGGATCAGGGCCGGCAAACGCGGCGGATGCTGATGTGCTCCGATTTTGTTCTTCCAAAGCTCGGTCTGCCCAGGGTCCGCGGTTGTTTCTGCCTTCTCCGCTACAATTTCGGTGTATCCCACCAGACGTTTTGAGGACGATCGGAGGCTGGCAGTCATGGCAAAGAAACCGCGACCGCGTAAATTCGAGGCCAGCCGCCCGCCTGGGGCGCCGGCCGGGAAGACCGTCGCCCTGACTCCGGCAACCCATAAGCCGTGGCAAATTGCCGCCGTCTGCATCGTTCTCGTGGCGGCCACTGTTTTTTCTTTCCAGGGCGTGCGCAACAACGAGTTCCTTATCTACGACGATTACGACTATGTCGTGCAGAACCGGCAGGTGCAGCAAGGGGTGACCGCGCAGAGCGTCGAGTGGGCATTTACAACCTTTCATTCTGCAAACTGGCACCCGCTGACGTGGATTTCGCATATGGTGGACTGGAAGCTTTACGGCAGCAATCCCTACGGCCACCATATGACCAATGTGTGTTGGCACGCCGCCAATTCGGTTCTGCTTTTTCTTCTGCTCTTGTACATGACCGGTTTCTTGGGCCGTTCCGCGATAGTCGCATTTCTTTTCGCGCTGCATCCCGCGCACGTCGAATCGGTCGCCTGGGTTGCCGAACGCAAGGATGTTTTGTGCGCGTTTTTCTTCTTCGCCACATTGCTGGCTTATGCATGGTATGTGCGCAGGCCATCCTGGAAACGGTATGCATGGATCGTCTTCTGCTTTGCCTGCGCGCTGATGTCGAAGCCGATGGCCGTCACGCTTCCTTTTACCCTGCTGTTGCTCGATTATTGGCCGTTGCGCAGGATCGCATTCGCGTTGGATACACGCGCGCGCCGGTCCTCTGCCCTGGGTAAGTTATGCGTTGAAAAGTGGCCGCTTTTCCTTATGGCGGTTCTATCGAGCGTCGTCACCTTTCTCGCGCAGCGGGCCGGCGGCGCGGTGGGCAATCTTCGAGCCTTTCCCTTGTGGGGGCGGCTCTGCAACACAACGATCAGTTACTGCCGCTACGTGTGGATCATGGTATGGCCCGATCCGCTCAGGACCTACTATTATTATGACTCGCATAACATCGATGTTTGGGCAGCGGTGTTATCGGCCATTGCGATCTTCCTCGTAACTGCTGTCTGCTGGCGTATCCGCAAGGAACGGCCTTATTGCCTTACCGGCTGGCTGTGGTTTCTGGGAACTCTGGTTCCGGTGATCGGCATCGTGCAGGTCGGAGGACAGGCCCTGGCCGAGCGTTACACCTATATTCCCTATATCGGCCTTTTCATCGCCGTTGTCTGGCTCACCGGCGATGCCGTGGCCAATTTCCCGAAAATCAGGATCGTAACTCTGCTGCTTGCGGCCGCGGTCATTGTAGCTTGCGCCGTAAAGACCGATGCACAGGTCAAGATATGGAAAGATTCGGAGACGCTGTTCGGCCACGTGCTCGAAGTTGACCCGCGCGGGGAATTTCCCAATTTTTTCATGGGCCAGGTCTACTTGCAGCAGGGAAGATATGTCGAGTCTCAAGCATATATTGAACGAGCGCTGGTCTATCATCCCTCCGGCCCTATGCTTCTTTCCTATTCCGCCCTTGCCATGATGCAAGTCATGATGCAAACCCACGATCAGCGCAATCTTTCGCTTGCGGGGCAACGCCTGGAAACGGCATTGCGTGTTGTTCCCGACGACCCCGATGTCCTATCCAATATGGCGCTATGGTCTGCTTTGATGGGCAGACCGAAGGATGAGGAAATGTATAGCAAAAAAGTGCTTGCCCTGCGACCGGATTCTTCAGTGACGCAGCCTTATCTGGCCATCGCTCTCCAGGAGCAGAGTAAGCTCGACCAGTATGCTCAGAAGTACCGCCAGGCGATTGCCATCGATTCGAAAGATTACGATGCGCATAACAATTTAGGCATGATTTTTGCCCGGCAGGGATTGACGGAGGAAGCGCTGAAGGAATTCCGGCTTTCTCTGGCCATCAAACCCGATCAGACAACGGCCCATTCCCAAATGGGTACTGTCCTTGCGCAGGCGCATCGGTTTCCCGAAGCGGTAGAGGAGTTTACCCAGGTGCTACGCCTCGACCCCGCAAATGCCAATGCGCATAATGACCTGGGCTCGGCATGGTTTCAACTTGGGGACTATGAAAAAGCGGCCGCGCAGTTCAGCGAAGCGTTGCGGATCGATCCGTCTCATGCCTACGCAAGAAAAAATCTCGATCTTGCCCTAACCCGGATGAAAAGCAAATCGGTTGAACAAGGAAAATAATGAAAAATTCCGGGCCGGGCGGCCCGCGTCCGAGCGCAACTAAGCGGGCGATCCAGGTCTTCTGCCGCGGCGGATGCCGGCGTGCTCCGATTTTGCTCTTCCACAGCTCGATCTGCCCAGGGTCTGCAGTTGTTTCAGCCTTCTCCGCTACAATTTCGATGTATCCCACTCAGCCGTTTTGAGGACGATCGGAGGCTGGCAGTCATGGCAAAGAAATCGCGGCGGCGTAAATTCGAGGCCAAGCGCCCGCCTGGGGCGCCGGCCGGGAAGACCGTAGCCCTGGCTCCGGCAACCCATAAGCCGTGGCAAATTGCCGCCGTCTGCATCGTTCTCGTGGTGGTCACTGTTTTTTCTTTCCGCGGCGTGCGCAACAACGGTTTTGTTTCGTTGGACGATAACGAATATGTCGTGCATAACCGGCAGGTGCAGCAAGGGGTGACCGCACAGAGCGTCGAGTGGGCATTTACAACCTTTAATTCTGCAAACTGGCACCCGCTGACGTGGATTTCGCATATGGTGGACTGGAAGCTTTACGGCGGCAATCCCTCCGGCCAACATATGACCAATGTGTGTTGGCACGCCGCCAATTCGGTTCTGCTTTTTCTTTTGCTCTTATACATGACCGGTTTCATCTGGCGCTCCGCAATCGTCGCGTTCCTTTTCGCCCTGCATCCCGCGCATGTCGAATCCGTCGCATGGATCTCCGAACGCAAAGATGTTTTGTGCGCGTTTTTCTTCTTCGCCACATTGCTGGCTTATGCATGGTATGTACGCAGGCCATCCTGGAAGCGGTATGTATTGATCGTCTTCGGCTTTGCCTGCGCGCTGATGTCGAAACCGATGGCCGTCACGCTTCCTTTTACCCTGCTGTTGCTCGATTATTGGCCGTTGCACAGAATCGCATTCGCGCCGGAGACACACTCGCGCCGGTCCTCTTCTCTAAGTAAGTTATGCGTTGAAAAGTGGCCGCTTTTCCTCATGGCGGTTCTCTCGAGCGTCATCACCTTTCTCGCGCAGCGGGCCCAAGGCGCGGTGGCTACGTTTCAAAACATGCCTTTGTGGGGGAGGCTCTGCAACGCGGCGATCAGTTACTACCGCTACGTGCGGATCATGGTATGGCCCGATCCGCTCAGGGCCTATTATTACCTCGATTTGCATAACATCGGTGTTTTGGCAGCGGTGTTATCGGCCATTGCTATCTTCCTCGTAACTGCTGCCTGCTGGCGTATCCGCAAGGAACGACCTTATTGCCTTATCGGCTGGCTGTGGTTCCTGGGAACGCTGGTTCCGGTGATCGGCATCGTGCAGGTCGGAGGACAGGCCCTGGCCGAGCGTTACACCTATATTCCCTATATCGGCCTTTTCATCGCCGTTGTCTGGCTGGCCGGCGATGCCGTGGCCAATTCCCCAAAGATCAAGGCCGTAGCTCTGCTGCTTGCGGCCGCGGTCATTGTAGCGTGCGCCGTAAAGACCGATGCCCAAGTTAAGGTATGGAAAGATACGGAGACACTGTTCGGCCACGTGCTCGAAGTTGACCCGCGCGGGGAACTTCCCAACTTAAGCCTGGGCATTGCGTATATGAAGCAGGGAAGGCTTGCCGATGCGCAAAAATATTACGACCGCGCGTTGAGCTATAACCCCTCCTGGTATCTGACTCTCTCTTATTCCGCTTATTGCCTGATGATTTCCTGCGAGCCCAATGAACGGCCCAATCTGCCGCTTGCGGGACAGCGCCTGGAAACGGCATTGCGTGCTGCTCCCGACAGCCCCGATGTCCTATCCGTTATGGCGCTATGGTCTTACATGATGGGCAGGACGAAGGATGAGGAGACATATAGCGAAATGGCGATCGCCGCGAACCCGGATTTTGTACCGGCGCGCCTCTATCTTGCCTATGCTCTTCAGACGCAGGGAAAATTGGACCAGGCGGTTGAGCAGTACCGTCAGGCGATTGCCATCCAACCGGATAATTACGATGCGCATAACGACTTAGGCGTTATCTTAGGCAAACAGGGATTAACGGAGGAAGCGCTGAAGGAACTCCGGCATTCTCTGGCCATCAAACCCGATCAAGCAGCGCCCCATTTCTATATGGGCAAGATCTTTATGCGAGCGCAGCGGTTCTCCGAAGCGGTAGAGGAATATACCCAAGCGGTACGCTTCGACCCCGCAAACGCCAATGCGCATAATGAACTGGGCGCGGCCCTGTTTCAACTTGGGGACTATGAAAAAGCGGCCGCGCAGTTCAGCGAAGCGTTGCGGATCGATCCGTCTCATGTCTACGCAAGAAAAAATCTCGATCTGGTTCAAGCCCGGATGAAAAGCAAATCGGTTGAACAAGGAAGAAAATGAAAAATGCCGGGCCGGGTGCCCGCGTCCGGGCGTAACTAAGCGGGCGATCCGGGTCTTGCGCCGCGGCGGAAGGCGCCGGGTGTACCCAGGTCCCGATTTTGGGACTCGGGAAAGCAAGAGCCGCTACCAAGAGGTTTTTCTGTCCCCTGTTCCCTGCTTTTCTCAATCCGCGTACTTCACCGAGCAGCCGTAGGGCCGCGTGTAGGGGTGCTCGACGGGCTTGCCCGCCATGGCTTCAGTGAGCGCGTCGCTGAGGTAGTTATCCGCGCCCTCGATGTCGCTTACTTCGGTCGTGGGACGGTTGTCGATGGCGCCTTCGTAGATCAGCTTGCCCTGGGGGTCGATGACATACATTTCCGGTGTAGTTTTGGCATCATAAAGGCGGCCGAGCTTACCCTCCGGATCCATGAGCACCGCCGTGGGATCGGCATGCATCTGCTGGAGGTATTCGTTCTCTTCGGCGTCGGTGACGTAGCCTTGCTTGCCGGGCGCCGAAGAGATGACAGTGAACCAGACCACGTCCTTCGCTCTCCACTCTTTTTGCAAAGCCTCCATGTTGCCGGAGGCGTAGTGCTTGTGGGTGTAGGGGCAGTCCCGGTTGTGCCACTCGAGCACCACGTACTTGCCGCGGTACTCGCTCAGAGTGTGGGTTTGGCCATGCGAGTCGGCGGCGGTGAAGTTGGGCGCGGGCGAGCCGACCACGGCCTGCGCGGTAGCGGAGATGGGCGCGAGCGCGACGACGAGGGCAGCAATTCCGGCAAGAACGGGCAGAGATTTCATGAAGGTCAACCTCCTGAGGGGAATTGGGATAAGCGAGCCTGATTGGGCTTCCGGAGAGCAGGCGTCCGGCGAACCGGATTCGAGCTTACTTTTGCTTGGACGATCCAGCTGCGGTCTGAGTTGCAGATGTGGGCAATTTGGCCACGGCGTCGAGGACGATGCCGGAGGAGAGCACCTGCGGGAGGAGCTGCGGGCTGGTTTGGCCCGGCGTGTAGAGCGCGTAGACAGGCACTCCGCTGCGGCCAAGGGCGGCAAGCGCCTGCGTGATGGCGGGGTCCTGGCGGGTCCAGTCGGCGCGGAAGAGCGCAACATTGTGCGCGGTGAAGGCTTGCATGACCTCGGGCTGGTCGAGAGCCACGCGCTCGTTGACCTGGCAGGTGAGGCACCAGCTTGCGGTGAAGTCGACAAAGGCGGGCTGGCTGGCGGCGAGGGCGTGCTGTACGGCGTCTGCGGACCAGGGTTGCCAGGCGGCAGAGGCGGAAGCTTGCCCGGCAGTTGAGCCCGGCTGTTTCGGCGCGGTAGCCAACTCTTTTGGCGCCGCCACGCAGACGGCGGCCACGACGACCAGAAAGAGCGCGGCAACCGTGGTAGTCCATCGTTGGGCCGGCCAGCGGCCGAGGAACCATCCAGCAATGGCGAGCAACAGAAAGCTCGTCAGCAGCGCGGCCAGCAACGCTGCGCCGTAGGCCTGCGCGACGACCCACGCCAGCCAAATTACGGTGGCGAAGATGGGAATTGAGATGGCCTGCTTGAGAATGTCCATCCACGCGCCGGGCCTGGGCAGCAGATGCGTCCAGGCGGGCTGGAGGGTGAGCGCGACGTAGGGCGCGGCGAGGCCGAGGGCGAGCGCCGTGAAGACAGCGAAAGTGACGGCTGCGGATTGAGCGAGCGCGTAGCCAATGGCCGCTCCCATGAACGGCGCAGTGCAGGGCGTGGCAACCACGACCGCGAGCACTCCGGTGAAGAAGCTGCCCGCATAGCCCTGTTTTGTGGCGAGCGAGCCGCCGGCGCTGGTGAGCGTGAGGCCAACCTCGAACTGGCCGGCGAGCGAGAGACCGAGGAAGAAGAGTAGCGCTGCCATCAGCGAGAGGAAGACTGGCGACTGGAATTGGAATCCCCATCCGAGAGTGGCGCCGGCGGCGCGCAGGGCGAGCAGCGCGGCCACGAGCACCCAGAAGGAGACGAGAATTCCGATGGTGTAGACAAAACCGTGCGCGCGTAGCTTGTGGCGCTCTTCAACCCCGGACTGGCAGAGCGCCAGGCCTTTCAGGAAAAGCACTGGGAAGACGCAAGGCATGAGGTTGAGGAACAGCCCGCCAAGGAAGGCGAGGCCGACGATGTGCGCGAGCGCGGCAAATGAGAATGCGGACGCCGCAATCGGCATATACTCGATCCTCGCCACCCCGTAGGACACCTCTCGCGGCGCGGCAATTTCGAAGTTCCGGCCTCCGGAGAGCTCAAGCACACCTCTCAATTGCGCGGGGCTGGCGGTTAGATTCGGGTCTTTTTTGAGGTCGAGTACCAGCCCATTCTTTACAGGCGTCATCGTTTGCGGCGCGGGATTGTCGAGGATGTTTTCGTCTTCCGGAAAGAATTCTGCTTGCGCCTCGCGCTGGCCGGTGGAGACGGCGAGACGGAAGCCGGTGGGCGTGGGTTGGAAGACGGCGGAGTCGGATGAGGGCAGGGGCTGCGGAAGCGCATTCGCGAGACGGTCCCAAATCGATTGATCGACGCCGGAAACGGGTTCTGCCATCGGCGCCGCATGCAGCAGTTGGACATTCTCATCCAGATCGGCTTTGCCGGGAATGCAGACCTCACGACAAACCAGCCAATCGACCTTGGCGTGCAGAACCGCGGGGCCTTCCTTCGCGTTCTCTGCGACCTGAAAGGTGAACGGAAAAAGCACCTCGTTCTCGTAGCCGAAGTCCATCAACGGCCCGAGGGGCAGGCGCCTAGGCGCGGGGAATTGCAATGCACCAGCGGTGACACCGCTGGGCAGAGTCCATTGAATCTTCGGCGGCTCGCCGGAGTCGCCTGGATTGCTCCAATAGATATGCCAGCCTGGTTCGAGTTTGAAATAGAGGCCGGCATGATTTTCCCCACTCGGATAAAGATCGGCGCTTGGAAATACAAGCTGCACGTGCAAGTGCGAGACGTCAGCAGAGTCTGACGCAGCCTGGGCGCAAATAGCAGCGCCTAACACGGCAATGAGCGCGAAGATGAATCGGAAACGGCGCATGGCGGACAAAAGTTGGACTCTGATCTTTAGCATCTGTTCGTTGGACTCAGTTTACCGGACGGAGGTCGCAGAGTCTCGGACAGGTGTGGTCAGCACTCGTCGCGAAAAGCAACCGCAGATCCCTCGACTCGCTGCGCTCGCACAGGATGACACAGCCGGGGTTAAGTCGGGCGATGCAGGTCTGGGCGTGCAGCGTGGCGGCGATAAATGCAGTCATTCTGCACGCACTTGACGCCGGCGGCGCGGGCGCGGGCGACGGCTTCGTCGTGGATCACTTCGTCCTGCAGCCAGAGATAGGGAATGCGCAAGCGAATGACGTCGTCGACGATGGGCGGCACGTGCTCGGAGGCGCGGAAGACGTCGACCAGGTCGATTCCCCGCCGCGTTTGGGCAGAACCCGTTTCTTTAAGGGCGGCAGCCTGCGCGGCGTCGAGGTCCGCGTAGCACGGTCCGCCGAGCACTTCCTTGAGCGCGGGATTAACCGGGAAGACGCGATAGCCGTGCTCTGCGAGGTAGCGGCCGACGTTGTGGCTGGCGCGATGAGGCTTGTCGCTCATGCCGACGACGGCGATGTTCTTCGCGTTGCCGAGCATCTCGTCAATGATCGCTGTGTCGTTGGTCATAAGGGCCAGTTCTCAGTTGTCAGTTTTCAGTTGTCAGCTCGCTTCGTCTCGGAGAATTACACGTCCAAGTCATCGCTTGCGCCCGTCGAAACAGCCGTTCCGCGGCGCTTGGCAAGAAGGTAACCCTTCAGGAACGGTTCGAGGTAGCCGTCGAGCACCTTGTCCACGTCGCCGACCTCGACTTTGGTGCGGTGATCCTTGGCCATGCGGTAGGGCTGCAAGACATAGGAGCGGATTTGCGAGCCGAAGTTGATGTCGAGCTTGGAGTCTTCGAGTTTCTTGCTTTCAGCCCGCTTCTTTTCAAGCTCGAACTCGTACAGGCGCGAGCGCATCATCTTCATGGCCTTGTCGCGGTTTTTGTGCTGCGAGCGCTCGTTCTGGCACTGGACGACAATTCCCGTGGGGATATGCGTCATGCGCACGGCGGAGTCGGTGGTATTCACGTGCTGGCCGCCTTTACCGCCGGAGCGGTAGGTGTCGATGCGCAGGTCTTCGAGCTTCAGATCGACATGAATCGTTTCGTCGATCTCCGGCGAAACGTAGACCGAGGCAAAGGACGTGTGGCGGCGCTTGGCGGAGTCGAAGGGCGAGATGCGAACGAGACGATGGACGCCGCTTTCGCCGGCGAGCTGGCCGAAGGCGTACTCGCCGATGATGGTGAAGGTGGCGGACTTGATGCCGGCCTCTTCACCAGACTGGTAATCGTTCATCTCGGTTTTGAAGCCCTGCTGCTCGGCCCAGCGCAGATACATGCGGAGCAGCATCTCGGCCCAGTCCTGGCTCTCGGTGCCGCCGGCGCCCGGGTGCACGGTGACGATGGCGTTGAGCGCGTCGGCCTCGCCGGAGAGCATGGTGCGGGCCTCGAGCTCTTCGGCAAAAGCCCCCAGATCCTTGATGCTCTTCTCCAAATCGAGAAGAACATCCTCGCCCTCTTTGGCCAGCTCGAAATAGGCTTCGATGTCGCCGGTGCGGTGGACGAGCTCGTCGTCGTCGCGGACCAAACCCTCAAGCCGCTTGCGGTCGCGCATCAACGGCTGCGAAGCGGCGGGATCGGACCACAGCGCCGGATCGGAGAGCTTCTTTTCTATTTCGGAGAGTTCCCTGCGGATGCGGGCAGGGTCAAAGATACTCCCGCAGGTCGCGCACCTGGTTGCGCACCGGGGAGTAGGCGAATTCGAGATCGTTCAGCGACATTGTGCTCTTAAGACCTGGCTTTGCTTCGAAATGAGAGAGTTGCCTTCTCTGCTACTCAAGAATATCACTATGCAGATGGCGACGAACCCTGCGGCCTTCGGCGTGAAGTGCGAAGTCATCAAAGGTCTGAAAAGCGATACCTCGTGTACCCACGTTTCTCATTAGTCAGTTGGTGCCTGCCCACCAAATAGTGCCTTAAAAGAGGATTCGATTCTCTCATAGGCAATGCTGTTCACGTTATTTCCGGAAAGAAGCCCCTCAACCAGGTCGCCAAGCCTTCTCGCCAGTTCCAAAGCCATCGCTGCATCGTCAGCCTTAACTTCATTCTGCGTTTTCGAGAGACCGCCGTTCGGGCCAAGCCGAACGTATAGCGCATCCTGCTTTTCGACATCGAGTTTGCCGTCGGCCATGCCTTTTGCCACCGGGTTGTAGACCGGTTCCTCATCCCAACACCAGTTTGACGATTCCCACCTTCCGACCTTTTCGTACCTTAGGATATTGATCGCGTCGGCAACAGAAACCGGGATGTCGCGATGTGACTGATTCAGCTCCTCGATTTGATTCCAGATTCTCTGTTTCTCGGCCTTGCCGACTGCATTTCTAAATTCCGCAATGAGTTTTTCCCAAAGTTCATGGTGTGCATTCCACTCCTTGAGCCGCGCTTCAAAATCCTCCCACATGGGATTGAGGTAGTTCATGACATGTGCCAATAACTGCTTGCTTGCATGGTCGCGTGTGACCCGAAACATCAGTGAGTTCCACGCAAGGGCATTTCGTGACACCAAGAACAGCAGAAACGCCTTGGCGAACTCCTCCTGAGCGATCGTTGCCAGCGCGAATATCGTAGCTAGGCGATCCTCGGGAAGCCACCTTGCGTCCTCGATTAATCGTTCGCCATTCGCGAGGCACGCACTGGCAGCCTCGATGAAGTGGACATTCTTCATGACCGTAGAATAGCGCTGGGCGCCCCAAGCCCAGCTTTCGGAGCTCCGGAGCGGACAAAGTGCTCCCGTCGCTTGATACCCGTCCCTACGCCACCTTAATCTCATCGAGCAGATCGGGGTGCCGATCCAGCACCTTGAGCAGCTTCACCAGGGCCAAAGACGGCTTAGTCTTGCCGTTCTCGTAGCGGGAAAAGGCATTGACGCCGCCGCCGAAGATTTCGGCTGCCTGGCGCTGGTCGAGGGCCAGTTTCTTACGCACCTTGACGATAAATGCCGGGTCGACGATGGCGGCGTTCACCTGCCGGGCAAAAGCCCGCATCTCGCGCATGACGCGCTCGGAATCCTCTTTATCGTGGATGGATTCGCCGCAAGCCGGGCAGAAATCGCCCGTCGTCTTCAAGATGGTAGTCTCGCCTTTGTAGCTAAAAGGGATGTCACGGGTATCGTGGATCAACTCGGCCGCGCCGCAAATAGGGCATTTCATGGTCATAACTCCTTGAACGACACGATCAGCACGTCCTCGATGACGGTCAACTTGAGGTAGATGGAGCCAACACCGGTCTGGGGATGGTACACGTCCTGCCATATTCGATGATCGGCATAGGTGGTCATGGACTTGTAAAAATCCTTCATCGTCAATGAAGCAACCACGGCTATCATTCCCTTGAAATCGAAACCGAGGACGGCTGCGGTCGTACGTGCGGTGTGCGTAGGTCTCACCTTACCTGCCTCGATCAGTGCCTTGACGCGAGCCAACGGACAGTGCGGTGATCGCTTCTCCATAAAGATATTAACCTACTTGGTTATTTTTGGCAACGGCCTGCTGACGCAAAGGCCGTCCTCCAGCCCAGACCACAACCAGTAAGCTCAGTACGCCACAGAGCCACGCGAACACGTCGCCGTGGGCGGTGTAGAAGGTGATGCCGTCGCGAAAGCCGAACTCGGCAGGCAGAGCATCGACCTGATGACGGGGAATCGACTGGCGCACACAGCCGTAGGGATCGATAGCAGCAGTGACGCCGTTGTTGGTGTCGCGCAGGAGCCAGCGGCGGTTCTCGATGGCCCTCATGCGAGCCATGTTCAGGTGCTGCCAGGGAGCGCTGGTATCGCCGTACCAGCCGTCGTCGCTGATGTTGACGAGGACTTCGGCGCCGTTCAGCGCGAGCTGGCGCACCTCGTCGGCGAAGACCGCTTCGTAGCAGATGAAGACGCCGTAGCGATGGCGTCCGCCGTTCTGCGTATCGAGGAGAAAGACTTTGTGCTCAGTGCCGCGCGTGAACGAGGAGACGCGGCCGGTGAGTTTGTGGGCAAAAAACAGCAGACGCGCGAAGGGAATGTATTCGCCGAAGGGCACCAGGTGGATTTTGTCGTAGCGGCCCACTTGCTGCCCCTGGGCGTCAAAGATCACCGCGGAAACATGGTCTTGCCATTGGCCCTCGGCGGGATCGAGATCCGATCCGACGGCATTCACGATCAGCGGCGCTTGTTCCTGTCGGGCGATACCCGCCATCGCCTTTTGAAAGAGCGGGTCTTGGTCGAAGAAGGGCGCGGGCGATTCGGGCCAGACGACGAGGTCGGGATGGGTGGGATAGGGCGGGCAGACGATCTCGCCCGTGGGCGCGCCGGTTTGCGGAATGCCGGCGATGTAGGACTTGCATTGCTCGCTCGCGAGACGGGTGAAATCGGCGATATGGCGGTCCCACTCCGGGCCCTGCCAGTTGTTGGCGGCGCCTACGTCAAGATTGGGCTGGATGAGGACGGCCGTGGCTGTGGGATCGGGCCTAACAGGCAGGACAAAGACGCCGGCAAAACCGGAGATCGCCAGGATTGCGCCGCAGGCGGCCCAGGCCCAGCGGCCAGCGAACGGATTCTTGCCTTCGCGCCCCAGCAGCAGGCCGCCGGCGAGGAGCGCATTCGCGGCGACGAGAACAAAAGTGATGCCGTAGACGCCGGTCCACGGCGCGAGCTGATTGATGAGGACGTTATCGACTTGCGAGTAGCCGAGCTGGTCCCAGGGAACGCTGGTGATGCGCGCGGCGGCGAGGTCCAGGCCGGTCCACAGAAATGGCGCGAACGCGAGTGCGATGCGCGTGGAGCCGGTGGCGCGGCGGACCAGAACGAGGCCCAGACCAAAGAGAGCGAAGTATAGACCCAACACAAGGCTGAAGCCGAGCGTGATCAGTTCCGGAGCGAGCGGCGGCATGTCGCCGTAACGCATCATGGTGTCGCGAATCCAGTAGCAGTTGCCAACGTACCAGAGGATACCCGCGAGATAGGCGATGAAGAATGCGCGGCGCAGGGGATGGCGATAGCTCGTTTGCGAAAAGGAAAAGATAGCCCAGATGAGTGGAACCAGCGCGAACCACGCGAAGAAGGAGCGCCAGGGCGGCATTGGACCGGCGAGCGGGAAAGGCAACTCCAGCAGGCCGGCGGAAAGGACTGCTGCAGCCCACGGCTTCCAGGAAGATTGCATACAGGGGCGAGTGTAAAACATCGGGGTGCGGTAGAATCGCAACATGGTATTGGCAATTTTTGGAATACGGCTGCTGGAAGCGATGTTCTTCTTCGGGATGATCGGGTCGGCGGTGGTGATCTTGATCAGCTTTATTGAGGACGGGAAAGAGCTTTTCGGCAAAGACTAGATTCTCTGCCGCAGTGCCGTGGACGCCGATGTTTGCCCGCCAAATGAGTCCGTTGGCGCCAAACCACGGGTGCTCTCACATCGAGCCGCTCTGCATGAGCATAAGTACTTGAAATCATGGAGTTGATTCCCGGCCTGCGTTTGCCAGGGCGTGCGGAAGTGCGTGCGGACGGGCGACAACGAATGAGGAAATGTTCATTCCCCGTTGACACTGCATTGATTGAAAATTAGACTCACCGCAGAGCGGTGGTTTCGCTCAAACGATTTCGACCACCGGCTGCGCCTCGCCGGACCCTTCGCGATGGCCTCTACCCGAACGACCGTAGCACCCCCAAACGACCGCGTGCGGCTGATTGTCGCCTCCTCGGTGATGCTCACGTTCATCTCCTTCTGGCGCGCGGCGGCTATCGTCCTCAATGACCTGGGTTCCTCGGCTTTCTACGCTGGGGGCATCGCCGAGCAGGCGGTGGGAGCGGCGGCCCCGTGGTTCATCCTCGGCATCATGCTGTTCAGCTTCGCGGTGCGCGCGGTGTACGTCGAGAGCTGCTCGATGTTCACGCGCGGCGGCGTTTACCGCGTGGTGAAGGAAGCCCTGGGAGGCGGATTCGCCAAGCTCAGCGTGTCGGCGCTGATGTTCGATTACATTCTTACCGGGCCGATCTCGGGCGTGTCTGCCGGCCAATACATCACCGGTCTGGTCAACGAGCTGATGAATGTGGCCAACCAGGCGCACTGGCTGCCGCCTGCCCTGATAAACGCGAGCGGCCAAGCCATCCAGTTCAACATGGACTACACCTCGGCGCTGCTGGGCGCGCTGGTGACGATCTACTACTGGTGGCAGAACATCAAGGGAATCGAGGAGTCGAGCGACAAAGCATTGCGGGTGATGCAGGTTACCACGGTGATGGTGGTGATTCTGTTTATCTGGGGAACGTATACTGTGTGGCTCCGCGGTGCGCAACTGCCACCGTCGCCCATCCCGTCTCACCTCCACTTCAGTGACGATTCACTCGGCTTCCTGCGCGGAAGAGGATTGCCGATTTTCGGGTTTTTCGGCATCCTGATGGCCTTCGGCCACTCGATTCTGGCGATGAGCGGCGAGGAGAGCCTGGCGCAGGTCAACCGCGAGATCGCGCATCCCAAGCTCAAGAACCTGAAGCGCGCGGCGATCGTCATCGCCATCTATAGCCTGATCTTCACCGGCGGCGGCACGCTGCTGGCTTCGATGCTGATTCCCACCGGCCCGCGCATTCATATCTATCAGGACAACCTGATCGCCGGCCTGGCCATGTATATGGCGGGACCGCTGGTGTGGCGCATTGCCTTCCGCATCTTCGTGGTGGTGGTCGGATTCCTGATTCTCTCCGGCGCCATCAATACGTCGATCATCGGCTCGACGGGCGTGCTGATGCGGGTGGCCGAAGACGGCGTGCTGACCGACTGGTTCCGCAAGCCGCACACGCGATTCGGCACCAGCTACCGCATCGTCAACCTGGTCTTCATCCTGCAGATGTTCACCATCGTCGCCAGCCGGGGCAACATCATCATGCTGGGCGAGGCGTACGCCTTCGGCGTCATCTGGTCGTTCACCTTCAATGGCCTGTCGATGCTGGTGCTGCGCTGGAGATACCACGGCGAACGCGGCTGGAAAGTCCCGCCCAATATCCGGATTGGCAAAACCGAGATTCCGCTGGGCCTGATGTCGGTTTTCATGGCGCTGCTTGCGGTGGCCACTGTAAACCTGTTCACCAAGTCGGTAGCCACCATCAGCGGCGTGATATTTTCCATCGCGTTCTTCATCGTGTTTACCATCTCAGAGCGCATCAACCTGCGCAGGCACGAACAGACCGCGCGGCAGATGAAGGACCACTTCCAGCTTGAGCACCAGGACACGATCAGCCGCGAGTCGACGGCGATCCGGCCGGGCGGCGTCATCGTGACCATGCGCGACGAAGCCAATCCGCAGGCCTTGAAGTGGACCCTGGCGCGCACCAGCACGGTGGAGCGGGACGTGGTCGTCGTGAGCGTGCGCCTGATGGGCGTTGGCGGCCCGGAGTATCTGAGCGCCGAGCAGCAAAGTTTCAGCGAGCACGAGCAAATGCTCTTCACCAAGGCGGTGTCGGTAGCGGAGAGCTTCGGCAAGAGAGTTTCCCTGCTGGTGGTTCCGGCCGGCGATGTGTTTGCCGCGCTGGTGCAGACGGCAAATTCGCTCGAGGTCGAGTCTGTGGTCTCAGGCCAATCGAACTCGATGACCGCTGAAGATCAGGCGTTCCACATGGGACAGGCCTGGGAGGCGCTGCCCGAGCCCAAGAGGCAGTTCAATTTCTACGTGATCGGCGCTTCCGGCGAAACCAAGGTGTTCTACATCGGTCCGCACGCGCCCGCGCTGGGGCCCGAGGACGTGGAGCTTGTTCACCGGCTGTGGCTGAATATGCGGCGCGATCCTTTAGCAGGGGATCTGCATCACAGCGACATCATCACCTACGCCCTGACGCGGCTGGCCGGCCAATATGCGCGCGAGAAGCAGGAGATCCTTCGCGACCTGCGCAACTGTAGCGCCGGCAAATCGCCTGCGGCGATGCGCCTGGGCATGCAGGATTCGCACGGATCGGGCGAACTGGTGCAGTCGCCGCGCGCCATCAAACAGACAAGAGACCAGTAAGAACAGGAGTCAGGAGTCAGGGGTCAGGGATCAGTGATCAGCGTTGCCGCTGAGCGTGCTCTCAATAAGGCACGAAGCTCGGGGTTCAGCGACCGGCCTGAGCCCGACGCGTTCGTTAGACGGAGATTTCGTCTCCGGGCTTCCAGTTCACAACCTTAACGCCGGGCCCAACAAGAGCCGCCAGCTCTTCCGGCGTACCCTTGAGCGGCGGAAACGTGCCGAAGTGAATGGGGAGAACGGTCTCCGGAGCCAGGAGGCGGCAGGCGAGTGCAGCCTCTTGCGGACCCATCGTGTAGTAGCCGCCAATGGGCAGCATGGCAACGCGAGGCCGGTATAGCTCGCGAATGAGCTGCATGTCGCCGAAGACGGCGGTGTCTCCCGCGTGATAGAGCACCGGGCCTCCGGTGACGGCCAGCACGAAGCCGGTGGCGATGCCAACGTAGTGCGTGCCCTTGTCGTCGGCAGCGGCCGCGGAGTGCTTTGCCTCGACCATCGTCGCCGTCACGCCTGCCAGGTCAACCGAGCCGCCCAGATTCATGCCGATGGTTTCGGAGACTCCCTTGCTTGCGATGTAGTCGGCCAGCTCGTAGATCGCGACCACCGTTGATCCATGCTTTTTAGCGATGGGCACGGCATCGGAGATATGGTCTCCGTGCCCATGCGTTAAAAGGATGTAGTGAATCTTCGACGGCAGCACAAAATTCTGGGGGTACTTGGGGTTGTGCGCGACGAAGGGATCGATGAGGATGTTGGTGTCCTGGGCGGTTTGAATCAGCACGGTGGCGTGGCCAAGCCAGGTGATGCGCGTTTCCAATGATCTGCTCATGGTGTCTCCTTCGCTTTCAGCTCTTCGTCTCCAGTTTCCGGTCTCACGGGAAAGCCCCGGGCCGAGGAAGTCCGACCGGAACGTCCCCCTGGACGGCTGGCCGTCCTGGTTCGACATCAGCGCGTGATGATGACCTCCGATACGCTGTCCTTGGCCAAGAACTGGCGATGGCCCGACCAGCCGGCAAAGAGGCGCTCAATGCTGCGGTTGGTGAAGGCTCTCTGGATGGGAAATTGCTGGGTTAATTGCATCTCCACGTCGTCGCCAGGAGTGACATGAAAGCGGCAGTAGGCCGCCTCCTCGCCTTGCAGCCGGGTATGAAAGAAAGCCAGCACCTGCCCGCCAGGGTTCATGGCCGCAAAGAGATGCGCAACCACGGGCGCCACCAAACGCTCCGGCAGATAGTCGAGCGCGGTCCATAGCAGCACCACATCGAAGGTGCGTCCGGAGAAGTTGAGGGTCTGATTGAGGTAGCCTTCCACATTCCAGACCGGATTGCCGTCATCGTCGGCGCCTATCTGCCAGTTTTCCGCGTAGGCATCGTGGACGAGATCGGCAAGAAAGACGCTATGGCCCAAGGTGGTGAGGTAGTTGATGTTGGCCGGCGAGGTGTAGCCGGTGTCGAGGATCCGCACTCCGGGCTCGGACTGAAGGCGCTTTCGCAGCATAGCCCACGCGCCGGAGTGGCGCGGCACGCGGGGACCAACTAGGCCCGAAGCCGAAGCGGTTGGCCCGGCCTCCGGATTCTTGTCGAACCAACGATGCAGCACCTTGAATCCCTCTCGCAGCCGGACAGACCCACGTGGAGTTGCCCGGCCAAGGTCTTTCTCTTCTTTTCCGCGCTCAGAAGATGCTGCCGGTCTGCGGAACGGGTGGGCTATCGGGCACTCTGGAAACCGCCTGCGTCAGGTCCACCTTGCCGCGGAAGACGGCATTGTCTTCGACGGCGAGGCGCAGGGCGCGGATATCGCCCTCGAGGTTACACCCGGCGCGCAATTCCACGCGGCCGGTGGCCACGACATTGCCCTGCACCCGGCCCATAATGAGCACGTCTTTGGCGCTGAGGTCGGCGGCAACGTTGGCGTTGGGACCGACGGTCAGCCGGTTGTCAGACAGGCTGACGGTCCCTTCGACCCGCCCATCCACGATCAAGTCCTCGCTCCCCTTCACTTCACCGCAGATTACGATGGTCTTGCCGATGCGCGCTGGAGAATTATCCACTGCCATGATTTCAGTCCTTCTCGAATTGCCCTATGGGCCCTGCCCGCAATATATCATCCGGCCACGATGCTTTCACGAACGCAGAAAGACGTATCTTTGGCGGCTGCAATGGCGCCGGGGAATGCATGCGGCCATGCAGGGCGAAAGAAAGCCAAGGGCCCTCCCGGCTAAACTACCCAAGTGCACAGGCCCTTTTCTTTTCTGCTACTGTTCGCCTTGACGGCGGCCGCACCCGGGCAGCCAGCCCAGAGCGCCGCGAACAGTCTTCCGCTCCTGCAAGGCCAGGCGCTCGTGGATCGGGCGCTTGCCAACGAGTACAACGCGGCCCAGGATGCGAGCCATCCCATGCTCTACGAGTTGCGCAAATCCAGCCCGCGGCTGACGACAACCAAGAAAATCTGCGAGACCCAGGACGGGGACGTGGCCCGGCTGATCGGCCTGAACGGCGAACCGCTGAGCCCGGCCGACGAGCAAAAGGAGGAGGCGCGCCTGACCGCCCTGCTCAGCGACCCCGGCAAGCAGCGGCACCGCAAGCAGGCTGAGAACGAAGACGCCGGACGCGCACTGAAGGTGCTGCGCGCTCTGCCGAGCGCCTTTCTGTACCAGGATGCGGGCGCCGGCGAGGGTCCCATGGGAAAGGTGGAAAAATTTACCTTCCGGCCCAATCCGGCCTTTAACCCTCCGGATCTTGAGACGGAGGCCCTAACCGCTATAGCCGGCGAAATCTGGATCGATCCTGTTCGCCAGCGCGTGGTCCGGCTGGAGGGTCACCTGCAGCAGGACGTGGACTTCGGATGGGGCATTCTGGGGCGGCTGAACAAGGGCGGATGGATCGCAATCGAGCAGGCCGACGTCGGCGGAGGCCAGTGGCGAACGGTTCACTTCCAAATGGCGATGAGAGCGCGCGTGGTGTGGAAGACGCGGGTAATCGATACCACGGAGGACGAGACGGGGTACAAGCCGGTGCCGTCAGGCCTTGGCTACCAGCAGGCGATTCAGATGCTCCGCAGCGACCCGTAGCAGCCGGAGAGATCCTCCGACGGAGAACAATTCAGGACAAAAAAGAAAGGCGGCCTCGTGCTTTCGCTCGAGGACCGCCATTTCTTTGAACCGCGCCTTTTACATCTTGGCGAAGACGATGACCAAGGTGAAGAGGGTGAGGGATTCGATGAAGGCCAGGCCCAGCACCAGGAACAGCATGATGCCGCCACGGGTCCCGGGATTGCGGGCCAGCGCCTCGGTTGCCGAGGCAACGGCGCGTCCCTGTCCCATGCCGCACAGCCCGGCGGCCAGGCCCATGCCGAGGCCGGCGCCGATCGGAACCAGGCTGGCTGCGGCCGTCCCGGTATCCGCGAAGGCCGGCATGGCGAAACACAGAGCTGCCAGCGTCATGAACACGAATTGAAGTTTGCGCATAGTTCTCCTGCTTCCTTGAGATTGGCTGCCAGTGGGTGGTTGAGGCTCACCGTGCCGGCTGAAAATCAGCTCCTAGCTCTTAGTCTCTAGCCTTTAGCCCTGATGTGGGAGACCATTGAAGCGGGTCTGCCCGCATACGAGCTAAAAGCTAAGAGCTAATGGCTAAAAGCTGCTTTACCGCCTTTGGCCCCCTCACGCTTGCGGCCGTCCGTTGGCGCGGAGCGGAAGCGCTCTCCGCCGGAAACTTCTCAGTGGTCAGTGGTCAGAGGTCAGTGGTCAGAACGCGCATACGCTACAGGAATCGAATTCGGCTATTGCAGGGAAAATCTGATCACTGACCACTGTTCACTGTTCACTGTTTTTTTAATGCTCCTTCGCCACCGCCATCGAAAGATAAATCATGGACAGCAGCATGAAAACGAATGCCTGAATGACTGCAACCGCCGCGTGCAGTCCGAGAAAGATCGACGGCGCCGCGATCGGAATCAGCGAAAACCAAACCAGCGTAAGCATGTCGCTGGCGAACATATTGGCGTAAAGACGAACCGTGAGCGACAACATACGCGCGAGGTGAGAGATGACCTCAATTGCGAACATCAGCAAAGTCATCGGAATGATCCACCACGGGAGCGGTCCCAGAAACTGCTTGATATACCGCGGGCCGTTCGCGCGTATGCCGTGGAAGTTGTAATAGAGGAAGGTCAGCACGGCAATGCCCAGCGGCACCTCAGGCACGCCGGTCGGCGTGTTCACCTTGGGAGAAAAACCGATTACAAGCCCAAACATGTTGTTGAGCAGGATGAAGAGACCCACGCAAGTCACAAACGACTGGAAACGTTCGTAGCCGTGGCCGATGACCTGATTTGCCAGGTCTCCAACGCCTTCATGGATCATTTCGGCGACCTGCTGCGCCGGATTCGGGCGCTCGACCGACAGGGTGAAGCGCACAACCAGAAAGAATGCGACGAGCACCGCCGCAACCAGCAACTCCAGCGCAAACGCGTTGTTAATCTGGGTGACTTTCCCGGCGGCGTCAGCGGAACCAATGCCGATTGCGTGGTAGAGCCTGAGTAAAACACCCCCCACGACAAGGTCCAAAAAGTGAGTCAACTTTGAAAAGCCTCCACCACAAGATCTTGGGTCCTTCCACTTCAGGGAGTCGCTGGGGCCCCAAGGCCACCCATCCCCTAGTCGCGAAGCAAGCGAACCGCCTCCCAGACCATAGCCAGAACCGCCAGGCCAAGGCCGCAGAGAAGCGCCACCACTGAACCCCGGAAACATTTCAGGCTACCATAAATGGCCGCGCCGAAGACGCCCAGGCGGAGCACAAAAAGGACGGCCGAGACCGTTGCGCCACGCGGCGCCTGCCGGTTGTCCAATTTGGCATTGAGGAAGCGGATGAGCCGGCGCCACTCGTAAATGCTGGCGGCGGAGATTGCGGCGCCCGCGGCCAGCATGGCGGCATCGCGCCAGCCGGAGGCCTTCCAGAGCACGAGCGCGGCGAGCGCACCGGCGATGAGGGTGATGCGCATGGCGCGCATGAGCAGGGCCTCGAGGCCCGCATCGGTCAGGCCAGCCAGGGAATGCGGCTCTTCGGTCATGATCCTGTGCCCCCGCCGCCCTTTTCGTTGGCGCTGTCTTCGTCTTGCATAGCGGGATCCTTATTCACGGTGAAGACCAGGCGGACGACGTATACCATCCCCGAGATGCCGCCAAAGACGAGCCCGGCAATCGCAATCCAGGATTGATGCAGGCGGCGGTCGAGCCAAGCGCCGGCCAGCCAGCCGATGAACACCGAGCAGGGCAGCACGAGCGCGATCTGCATCAGTTTTTCGGCCTGTATCCAGGCGCCGAGGATGCCGGCTGGTTTGCCGGTCTGCTTCGCGTCCGGAATGGGGCGGTGATAGGGCAATCGAGGCTCCTCAAAAAGAATACAGCGCCCCATAGGCGAGGCGGACGGCGCCAACCTTCGACCGCGTATACTTCCCTATTGAGCATCCGCTCTTCGAGATGGAAGGAAAAATCTGTGTTCGACTCGGAGTTTGAACGGAATCTCTTCGAACTGCGCAAGGAAA
>JBEKXX010000039.1:0-32293 GCA_049511595.1 Occallatibacter sp.
GACCTGGCGCCGGAAGGCGTCTTATCTCCGCTACTGTGCGGCGGCTTTTTGCGCCGTAATCCACCCATCGATCCGCTGCTCTAAAACGTCCAGCGGCAATGCGCCCGCGTCAAGCACCTGATCGTGAAAGGCGCGAATGTCGAACTTGCCGCCCAGAGCTTTCTGCGCGCGGCCGCGCAGCTCCAGAATCTTCATCTGCCCGATCTTGTAGGCCAGCGCCTGGCCGGGCCATGCAATGTAGCGGTCGACTTCCGTTTGAACGCTGGTTTCATCGAGGGCGGTGTGGTCGTGGAAGTATTGCACCATCTGGCCGCGGGTCCAGCCTTGGGAGTGGACGCCGGTATCGACGACGAGGCGGACGGCGCGCCAAATGTCGGCTTCCAGGCGTCCGTAGTCGGAATAGGGACCCTGATAGAAGCCGGCGTCCTTGCCCAGGTGTTCGGCGTAAAGAGCCCATCCCTCGGTGTAGGCCGTGTAGCCGCCGTATTTGCGGAATTCCGGGAGACCTTTGAGCTCCTGCGCAATGGAGATTTGCAGGTGATGCCCGGGGATGCCCTCGTGATAGGCGATGGCCTCGACGCCGCAGAGGTTGCGTCCCGTGGCATTGTAGGTATTGATGAATAAGCGGCCAGGGCGGCTGCCGTCGGGCGTGCCCGCTTCATAGTAGGCAGGGGGCGAGGTCTTGGCGGCGTAGTCGGGAACCGGGACGACCTCGAAAGGCGCTTTGGGCAGCGTGCCGAAAAGCTCAGGCAGCCTGGCCTGCATGGGCGCCAGATAGCCTTTATAAGCGGCGAGCAGTGCGTCGGCCGAGGCTGGGTGAAGTTTGGGGTTGGTCTTGATGCCGGCGCGAAAGCTGTTCAGGTCCTGGAAGCCGAGCTTCTGCGCGATGGCCAGCATCTCCGCTTCGTCCCTCTTCACATCGTCCAGACCGATCTGGTGAATCTGCTCCGGCGTCAGGTTCGTTGTGGTCGTGCGCCTGATCAGAAACTGGTAATAGTCTTTCCCGTCGGGCAGCGCATCAATACCGGGCTTCAAGCGTCCGGCAGGAATGTAGCTCACCTCAAGGAAACGCGCAAAGCGCAGATAGGCGGGCAGAACCTCCTTTGAGATCGCGTCCAGCATCTCCGTTTTGATGCGTTCCTGCTCGGCGGCGGAGACGGACGCAGGAAACTTCTTGAGCGGCAAGGCGAGCGGCGAGTCTTCGGGCTTCTGATTCGCCAATTGCTTTACCTGGTCGAGCGCCTTTTCGAGCACATCCTTGGGCGGAACGCGGTGATCCTTGATGCCGATCGACATATTCTCCGTGACCTGGGCAAAGGCCTTGGGCAGCGCATGCAGCCGCGCGATCCAATCGTCGTAATCCTTCACGGTGGTAAAGCTCAGCTCGACCGTCAACCGCGGATAGTCGGAGTAGATGCCATCCATTTGGCTGACGGGCATCTCCCACTCCTTGAACTCCGCGCCCTCCTGGTCCATCTCGAAGCGGCGCATCAGTAAATCCTGGCTGGTTTTCTCCTGATCCGTGAATCCCGTGGGGTCGATTGACGCCAGACGCATCAGGAGGTTCTGCTCCCGCGCCAACGCGTCGTTCACAGCCTGCACGGAGTAGTCGCTGATCTGGTCGTTGTAGCGCATGTCGCCGATGGAGGAGGCGAATTCGGGGTCGTGCTCGAGAACGTCTTCCCAATAGTTGTGGAAGAGATCGTTGAGGGCCTTGCGGCGGTCTTCCAGCGAGGCGGGCGCGGCCAGCTGGGCCGGAGTGAGCGGCAACTTTTGCGCGCGAAGAGCGGGAAGGAATGCAAGCAGCGTCGCGGAGACAGCCAGAACGGAGAGGGCAACTTTTCTCAAGGGAGCGGGTTCCTTCGCGGAGAAATGGTCGTTTTGTCGAGTGTAGTGCAAAGGCCCAGGGTCTGGCCCGATGCTTTGCGAGGCGCCGGGATGCAGCCCCGCGGCTTCGCACGCGAGACGTGCGTCCTGCAACCCGGCCAGACTTTCCTTGTCGATGGCGGCATCTCGACCGGCGCTACCAAGGCCGCTGTGTAAGCAGCCGCATAGGCGCGCGCTCGCTTCGGTCCAGACCCTGGAGCTCGATTCCGGCAGCTCCTCAAAAGTTAGCTCTGCCATCGCCGTGTGGCCTTGTGTTCTGCGGCCAAAGCACACAATGCCAACCGCCGCATTCTGGCTAACTTGGGAACATGGATCGGAGACATCGGCAGAAAAGCGTTTGACAGAGAACGCCATCTTGCTATATCAATGATTCGCGCTTGAGATAGGTACGTTCTTCCCAACTGCAGCAGCATGCGAGTACCCGCTTCGGTTAGGTTTCAGCCGATGCGGAGGGATGCTGCTTTGCCAGGAATCATACTCATGAATCGGAGACAATTTCTTGCGACGTCGGCGGCTTTAGCAGCAACTTCCGCATACCCCAGTCTGGCGCGGACGCCGGCGCAGTTCCACGGATTCCCAACCTCAGAGTTGTCGAGGTACGATCCGTATGTCGAGCTTACGCCCGTTCCCGAATATCACTGGGCTTCCGCGAGTGCCTATGAGGCCTTCCGGGATATGAAGTTCGGAATCCGGATTCACTGGGGAATTTACTCGATATGGCATCGCGGCCCCGAGTCCTGGCCCTTCCTTACGATGTCCTTGGAAGATCGTCAGGCCTACAACAATCTCTATAAGACCTGGAATCCGACCGGCTTCGATGCCGACGCCTGGATGGATATTTTCACGGAAAGCGGCATGAAGATGCTCGCTTTCACCACCAAGCATCACGAAGGCTTCTGCATGTTCGGCACCAGAACAAGGGTGAAGAACCGGGCCAACTGGACAGCGGCAGGGGGCCCGAAGATTGAGTCCTGCGATTTGGCCTACTCCATCATGGACACTCCCTTCCGAAGGGATGTGGTGAAGGAGGTCTGCGATGCCGCGCATAAACGGGACATCAAGATCGATCTCTACTTTTCGCACCCCGATTGGTATGACGCGGACTTCAGGCCCTATGTGTGCCACCCGCTGCAGATACCCTCCTCGGCGCAGTGGATGATCCCGACTGATATACAAATGACGCATGAAAGATTAGGCAGCCATGCCGTGATCGTTCCCGATCCTACGGATGCCGAGGTGAAGCGCATGATGGAGAGACATCGTGCGCAACTGGTCGAGTTGCTGACCAACTATGGCAAGATCGACACGATGTGCCTGGACATGTGGCTGGGGCCGCGCGTTTGGCCCGAGCTTCGCAGGACGGTGCTGAAGATGCGCGAGCTTCAGCCGGACGTGATGTTGCGGATGCGCGGCATAGGGAACTACGGCGACTACTTTACCCCGGAACGCGTGGTCCCAGGCTCGAAGGAATTATCCGAAAAACCGTGGCTCACCATCTATCCGCTGGGCGCCGACTTCTCCTACGATCCCGTTGCCTCGCACTACAAGGGTACGGCCTGGATAGTTAGCAATCTGATCGACACGGTGGCGAAGGGCGGCGGGTTACAGATCGGCGTTGGTCCCAGCCCTTACGGCGAGTTCCACCCCGAGGCTGTCCGGCAGATGAAAGGTGCGGGAACGTGGTTGAAGGTGAACGGCGAAGCAATCTATGCCACTCGCCCGCGCGAGGGCGCGCTCTGGTCTGAAGGCGAGACGGTTCGCTACACGCGGTCGAAAGACTCGCGATTCGTTTACGCGATCCTGACCAAATGGCCCGGAACGCAAGTAACGCTTAAAACCATTCGTCCCAGGGATGGCTCCAAAGTAACTCTTCTGGGTTCAAAGGCGGAGCTGCCATGGAAGTTCGATTCGGCGCAAGGGACGATCATCGCTTTGCCGGAGAACCTGCAGCAACCGAGTAATAGGCCATGCGACTTTGCATGGAGCCTGAAACTTCAAGTAGCGGGAGCGTAGAATGGCGCCCGCTACCGGATCTGCCCACGCTTCCGCAATGGCAAAAGCTCACTTTGGCGCTGCTACTACCATATCTCCAATCGGCTCGTCCTGCGCCTGTCGTATCACTTTGGCTGTATCAGCGAAGGGAAAGCAACTGACCTTATTCGCTCCACTCGGCCGGCGCTTGGGAATAGGATGCAAAAACACAAGTTCATGCAGGAGATAAAGGAACATGAGAAGACGTACATTCCTTACACGAGCAGCAATGGGGATGACAGCCCTCGCAAGTGGCGTGTTGCCGGCTCTCGAATCTGAGAAACTGACGGCAGGCGAAACTCGCAGCACGGAGGCCCCGCCTGCCACGGGTGCGGCCCAATCCATAGGACGCCCAGTCCGCATCGTAAGCATCGGGTTTCAAGGCACAGGCATGCCCCTGGAAAGGATCGTAAGACACGTCGACGAGGAGGGATCTCGAGGCGTTGATGTTATCGCCTTGCCGGAGACGTGCCGGGGACAGAATGCGTCAAGTGAAGAGCCGTTGCACGGTCCGACGGTGACGGCCATGGCGGCGTTGGCCTCAATACATCGCACCTATATCGCTGTTCCTATCGACCGGCTGGATCAAAACAGGAGACTGAATACCGTCGTATTCCTGGATCGCACGGGACATGTCGCAGGTGTCTACAATAAGTTGTTTCCCTACTGGTCGGAATACGGGCTGCATCCACCAGTCAGCCCGGGCGGCGCAAGCGAAGTATTTGAGGCGGATTTCGGCCGCATTGGATTTGCAACCTGCTTCGATGCTAATTTTCCCGAGGTATGGCGGCGCTTGTCGGAGCAGGGGGCCGAAGTCGTCGTATGGCCGAGCGCGTATTCCGCCGGTTCCTCACTCCAGGCTCATGCGATCAATCACCATTATTACATCGTAACTTCATCGGCGACGCCCGACTGTATCGTCTATGATATTACTGGAGAGCGGCTCCTATACGAATCGGCTAAAGATGTGAATGTCAGCCGTGTTACTTTGGATTTAGACCGTGGAATTTATCATCAGAACTTCAATCTCGAGAAACGAGACAAGTTATTGAAAGAGCATTCCCAGGATGTGGTCCAAGACAAGTGGATGGGGCTGGAACAGTGGTTTGTGCTGAAGGCAAAGCGGCCCGGTATAAGCGCGAGAGCGTTGGCCCGGCAATATGGCCTTGAGGAGCTCCGGCATTATATTGAGCGCAGCCGGGAGGCGATCGACAAACGCCGCGGTTGGGAGTTTTCCGCCAAGGCTGCTTTTCCCGGAAAGGCCGTAGGTGAAATACAGGCCTTTACCTCGAAAGAGGAGATATAGGCGTGAGGCGCCGTCACCACGTACAAATAATCTATCGCGCTTGCAGTAACTCACGACAGAAGAGGATTCGGAATATTCACGAATTGACTTACGCGGCACAGTCCGAAGGTAGGAGATGAAATGCAGAGACGCACATTCTTGAAGAACTCGGCGATTGGGATCGGGACTCTGGCTGGGGTGTATAGCGGAATTTTGAAAGCAGACGGAGAGAGTCCGTCGCATTCCCGCAATGGTGATGTGATGACGGAAGGAAAGGGGCCGCTCGTTTGGGGAGCCAACGCAGTTGTTCTCAAGTCGCCCTGGGACAGGGTCCCTTCCGCCGATGACCTGCTTGCGGACAGTGAGCACACTCTTGTCTTAGACCGGTTTTATCGCGTCGGCGGTGATCATCGTCCGGCGACGCCGACGGAATGTCGCGTTGCTTACAACAGCGACACGCTCTTTGTGGTTTTCCGTTGCGGTGAAAGCGATATGTCTTTCCCTTACTCGAATCTGGACACGAAGTATTGGCGGGAGGCGGATTGGCATTCGCTGCATGGTTTACCCTCCGCAAGTAACAACTGGCCTCCCAATCCCGATGAAGTGGACTTTTTGATTCAGCCCGATGCAGGCGTTCCCTCCTATTACCAGTTTGCGGCGACGCCACAGGGCCTGAAATTTGGCTGTGAACGGCAGTTGAGGCCGCTGCTGCCGCTCGCCGCTCTTCCGAGGTCGCCAAAAAAATCGAGGTTTTCGAAGCGACGGTTATCAGGAAAACCAGCGAATGGCTGGTCTTTTTCCAGATACCGTGGCAGGCACTGGGGGGAAAGCCGAAGTCCTATTTTGGTTTTCTGCCCATGCGCACTCGCTGGCGCGATGGCGAGTTCAGCAGTCCAGTGGCAATTGATTTTAACGAAGGCATGCCGGTTGACCTGTTCATCGAGACTTACTTTTCGGGCGATGCCCAGGTTCAGGATTCTCAAAGCAGCCTGTGCCGGTTGCCATCCGGCATCCTGCGCTGGCAAAGGCCGGCAGTGCTGACTTATCCCGGCGTCGATACGTGCCAGCAAATTTGGCAGATGGAGTCGTCGTTAACCACACCAACGGACAAGAACAATCTGGCGCAGCGGCTGTATCTCACGCAACGTTGGGTCGACCTGGTTACCCAGGAAGGGCTCGTGTTGTATCTCAGGGCGTCGATCGATCCCAGGGGATGGGACATCCTAACGAGTGACATGACTTTGCCGCTTCTCCGGCAAAAAGTGAACGCCGCTTTGCAGAAGAATGATCCGGCGCAGGCATATCAACTGCTGGACACTTACCTGGGCCAGCTCGACAAGCTGTCCAGGTGGTGGTATGCCGATGGATCGCCGGGCGACATTCTGACGGACGCATGGACGCCGGTCACAAGCGCGGAAAGCCTGGAAGTACAAGGCAGTACGTTGCTGATGCAGTGCATGGCGGGAGACCATAAAGTTGAGCTGCGCCTTGTCCTGCCCAAAACGGGCGGCATAAGAATCTACGGCAGCGATGAAGGGTACTGGAGACCGGATGGTTTGTTGCCGCTAAAGGCCACCCAAACCCCAGGCTCATGTTCCATCGAAACCGCCGACGGCAAGGTTGTGATCAATCAAGCGCCTTTTTCGGTTACTTTCTATGACGCCTCTGGAAATAGCGTGACGCAGATCGGCGCCAATAACTTGGCTTTCCGGTTCGGCCCGGACGGCAAGATACTCGCCATAGATTTCAGAAATAGTCTTGCGCCGGACGAGGTGATTTATGGCTTTGGAGAGAAGTATGACCAGTTCAGTCATAATGGCAGTGTGCTAACACTTTGGGGGACAGATGACTGGGTTGGCAATGGAGAGGGCTTGGCAAATACAACTTACAAAGCTTTGCCCATCTTTCACAGCTCCAGGGGTTACATGGTTTTCGACAATTCATCCTATCGTTTACGGGCGGACGTCGGGAAGGCGGATCCAAACCAATATCGTATTACTCAGCAAGGTCCGATCTTCGACTATTACTTCTTGGTGGGTGCGCCCGAAAAGACATTGCCATCCTATACGGCTCTGACCGGCAGGGTTCCGCTGCCGCCCAAATGGGTTTTCGAGCCGTGGATGGGCCGCGGCGGAGGGGCCTGGGCAGAGGGCCATTGGGAAAACCTCGAGTTCGCGGTGTCGGAGGAAGAAAGAGTCACCCTCCATTATGCGGAGTTGGACATCCCGCATTCGGCCATCTACGCGGAGGGTCCTTCAGCCATGTCGCCGGAGCTACACAAATTCATGGCAGACCGCGGGATCAGGGTGCTGGGCTACTTCATGCCTGCGGAAGTCCCGCTGCGATTGCAACAGAGACTTATGCCCGAACTGAAGCCCGATCAACTCCCCATTTTGCGCTTCCCAGGCGGGGCCATCGCCCCAGACTCCGAAGAGGACAATTACATCGATTTCACCAACCCCAACGCGCTGGAGCTCTGCCGGCGCGCGTTGAGGGAGGCTTTGGACCTTGGCCAGGCCGGAAGCATGGTGGATTTCGGCGATTTGACGCCGGACGATCGGCGATTTGACGCCGGACGACGCGGTCTTTTACGACGGCCGGCACGGGGCCCAGATGCACAACTTCTATTACTACGACTATCAGCGGACGGTCAGTGAGGTGTACCAGGAGAAGCGCGGCAACGACTTCATCTTGTATGCCAGAGGGGCCGCGCCCGGAACGCAACGATGGGTCGGCCAGTTTGCCGGCGATCACCCGGCTAACTTTAATGGACTGGGGCACGTTTTGACCGGTGCGCTGAACTTATGCGCCTGCGGTTATTCCCTGTGGGGCAGCGACTTGGGCGGATATTTCGGTTATCCGCAGCCGGCGGTGTATATGCGCTGGTTCCAATTCGGCTGCTTCAGTCCTTTAATGCGTCCTCATGGCACAGCGCCGCGCGATCCATGGTATTTCAGCGAAGCAGCGGTGACGAACTATAAGTTCCTGGCCTGGACGCGGGAAAACATACTGAATTACACCTACAATTCCGCCGTAATTGCGCATGAAACGGGCATTCCCATCATGCGTTCCATGCCTGTGTCGTTTCCGCAGGAGACGGCCCTGGCGGCCGTAGGGGATCAATACATGTTCGGGCCGGATTTGCTGGTTGCGCCGGTGGTCAACGAAGACACGTTCAAGACGATTTCGTTTCCCTCCGGCGTATGGACGAGCTTATGGGATGGCAAAACGGTCTCCGGCCCCGTCCAAAGCAAGGTCAGCGCGCCTCTGGATACCATTCCCGTCTATCTGAGGCCAGGGGCCGTCATGCCGGTGCAACTCAATCAGGAGTTGCAATTCGGTCAAAGCATGACCAACGGCCGTGTCGGCGCGCTGGTTGTAACTCCCCCCAGCGGGGATAAGACTGCAATTCGGTCAAAGCATGACCAACGGCCGTGTCGGCGCGCTGGTTGTAACTCCCCCCAGCGGGGATAAGACTGTAACATTGGTCATTACACCGGGAGAAACTGCAAAAGTAACTGCGCAATCCAAGCCCGGTGGCGCGGGTTGGACGCTTGAGAACCTTCCTGAAACGGGCTATTTGCTGGTCTACGGAGTAACTGCGGCCTCCGCGGTACGAGTGAATGGCGAGGACTTGCCGAAGGTGACGGCGGACGGGTTTGGCTCGATGCCGGTTGGATGGGAAGCCGACCTTGCCGGCAACCGTCTGGTGATTCGCTTTGAGACACGCCAAATCGAACAGAGTGCCCCAACAACAGAAATTGAAGTAGACCTCAACCCCAGCGAGAAATAGCATAGCTTTGTATGCCGAAAGTGAATGCAGCATATCCATACTGGTCGCAGCGCTTCGCGCCGTATGAGTCGCTGCTATCTAGCGGCCGGCCTTCTCATGGAAGGCCCTGGGGTGTATCCACATATACGAGCGGTCAGCGACGGGAGCCATTTTTTCTCATTTCGAGAAGCGAGGAGTGACGCATACCGGGTGTCTGCTAGCGACGAGCGACAAAGAAATGGGGAAAAATGGCCCCGTCCCTTCGGCTTCCACCCAAACGCGCAGAAGCGGCGCGTTTGGGGCCCAGGGTTGCGGCGCTCGCAACGCTGACTACCCGTATATGTGGATACACCCTGGGACGTTCGTGCCGGGCCGGCGGCCTGAGATAGAGTAATCCTTGAACCTCCCGCGCCAGATGAGCTATCCGCAAACCAGCATCGTGATTCCCGCCTTTAATGAGGCCGCCAGGATTTCCCATGCGCTCGAGGCGGTTGTCGGCTGCATCCGCCGGCGCGGCTGGTCGGCGGAGGTCGTGGTGGTCGACGATGGCTCGCGAGACCGGACCGCCGAACTGGTCCGCGCCTTCGCCGCCAGCGCACCGGAAGTGCGGTTGCTTCAGAATCCGGCCAATCGCGGCAAAGGCTACAGCGTCCGCAATGGCCTGCTCCACTCCTTCGGCGAAGTGGTGATGTTCACCGACGCCGATCTGTCGGCGCCCATCGAGGAGGCGGAGGGGCTGTTCGCCGCGATTGCCGCCGGGGCCGACATCGCCATCGGCTCGCGCTGGCTGGAGCGTACCCGCCAGACCATCCGCCAGCCGCTTTACCGACAGTTCTTCGGCCGTTGTTTCAACGTGGTAACCCGCGCGGTGATGCGATTGCCGTATGCCGACACGCAGTGCGGCTTCAAGGCCTTTACGAGAGCGGCGGCGCAGACCGTCTTCCAGCTTCAGACCATCGAGCGATGGGGTTTCGATCCGGAGATTCTCTTCATCGCGCGCAAGCGCGGCTACCGCGTCGCCGAGGTCCCCGTGAGCTGGGCCCACGACGAGCGCACGCGCATGAGCTACCTGAAAGACGGGATGCGAATGCTTCAGGACATCGCCATCGTCCGCTGGAATGCGCTGCTGGGACGGTATAGCAAGCAGGTGGAACGGATTCACCGCGCCGGGCTGGTGAAGTAACGCCTGATATCACGCTGCGGCCGGATTTTCTCAACGCCTGTCGGGACTTCCGCCAGCTAACCCGCGAACGCCCGCATGGATTCGATGGCTTGCGTGAGGTCTTTTTTGAGCGCTTCCTCCGCCCCGGGAGCGAGCTTTTCGCCGTGGCTGGTCAGGTAGAAGACATCGATGGCGGTTTCGCCCTCGGTATCGATAAGCGCCACCTTGATGTTGCACTGGTGCGAGCTGAGAGTGAGGGCGATCTGGCGCAGCAGGCCGGGCATATCCTGGGCGACGACCTGCAACAGCGTGGCGTGCGTGGACGACTCGGAGTCGAAGTCAAGCTTGGTGGGAACGTCGACTTTGAAGTTGCCGGAGCGATACAGATGGCTCCGGGCGTCGAGGAGTTGCTGCACCGGAACTTTTTGCGCCACCACATCGCGCACATTCGCCAGAAACCGGTCTTTCTCGCTGGGATTCAGTTCGATGGTGCGGAAGACATCGGAGAAGTGGAAGCTATCCACGATGACGCCGGCGTCGTTCGAGTAGGCGCCGGCGCGCACGATGTTCATGCCCCACGCCGCCAGCACCCCGGCCACGTCGGCAAAGAGGCGCACGCGGTCGCGCGTGATGACGGTCAAATCGAAGAGTTGACGGATGGGGCGCAGATCGAGCTGCACCGGATCGTCATCGAGGTTGAGCGCCATTTGAAAATGATTGCGGATCTGTTCCGGCAGACGCGTCTGAAGATAGCGCTGCGGCAGCCCTTCGAGAAACTGCTTCAGCTCATCGTGGTGTGTGGCCGGAACCATGGAACGGATGCGGTTGAGCAAAGTGGGATCGATGGCGGCGTGATAGCGCGCCTCGTCCACCGAGCGGTCCATGAAATTTGAGGTGGACATATAGAACTGCCAAAGATTCTCGGCCTTCCACGGCGTCAGGGCGTCGGGGTTGACCGCCTTGATGTCGGCGAAGGTCAGCAGCGTGAGCATCTTCAGCATTTGCGGATCGCCGATCTTGTCGGCGAAGCCGCGCACATTCTCAAGATCGAAGATGTCGCGCCGCATCGCCGCCGACATCTCCAGATGCAAACGGATCAGCTTGAGGATCGATTCGCGCTCCTCGGCGTCGAAATCCAGCCGCGCCAAAAAACTGTCGGCCAGCTCCACGCTCTGCACCGCGTGCTCGCCGGTGCGGCGCGCCTTTCCTGTATCGTGCAACAGCAGCGCCAGCATGAACAAATCGAGCCGGTCGATCTCCGGCAGCAGTTGCGCCAGCCTCTGCTCGTGCTCGCTGGCAGGCTGGCGAAGGCCGTGGACGTTGTCGATGACCAGGAAGGTGTGCTCGTCCACGGTGTAGCGGTGATAGCTGTCGCGGATGACGAGCGCGTCGATGCCGTGGAACTCGGGGATCAGCATTTCCAACACGCCCAGGGCATGCATGGTGCGCAGAGCATGAGCGGCATGGGGACCAAGCAGCACCTCGCGCAGCGCGTTCCACAGATACGGCCCCTCGGGAATCGAAATGGCCAAAACCGGCAGCGCGTCGGTGATGCGGTCCTCGGCGGCTTGCGACAGAGTGTAGCCGTGCGTGGCCATAAGCGAAAAAACGCGCAGGATGGCCGCGGTGTCATTGAATTGCGCGCCGGGCTGAATGTCGATGCGGCCCTGGTCGAGCAGAAAGTCGGTGCCGGCGATGGGCGTGCGGCGTCGCCGGAACTGGCGGTAGAAGCTGACCGGCGCAGGCAGGTGTTCCATGAGCAGCGCGGCGCGGCGATAAACCACGCGCGCGTGCCGGTAATAGGTGCGCATCCAGTAGCTGGGGTCGGCGGTGCCGCGGGTTTCGAGCCCGATGGAGCGCGCCGCGGCCTCGTCCTGCGACTGCCAGTCGAGGATATTGTCATCGCGGCCATGACGAAAGTGGAGGAAGCAGCGGGCGGCGGCGAGAAAGTCGAAAGCGGCCTCGGCGTCGCCGCGCGCGCTCTGGAAGACGCCGCCGCGTTGGCGGGGCCACTCCTTGGTTTCCTTCAAATGAAACAGCACCGCGAACCAGACGGCAAGCGAGTAGTCGCGCAGGCCGCCGGGGCAATCCTTCAGGTTGGGCTCGAGATGAAAAATCGTGTTGCCAAATTTGGCATGACGCGCGCGTGCGATCTCGCCGAGCTTTTGGGTGATCGTGGCCCACTCGCTCAGGACGAGGCCGGGAAAGGTGACCTGGTGAAGCTGTTGATAGAGGGGAAACTGGCCGGCGAGAAAGCGGCGATCGAGGGTGGCGAGGGTGAATTCGAGATTGTCCGGGTCGAAGCGTCCGGCTTCTTTTACGGTTCTGGAGTTGGGGCTGGCGCGAAGGCCGATGTCCCACATGCCCTGGATGATCGTCCGGACCGCTTCACGGTTTTGCTCTTCGGTCTTCTCGTCGGCGAAAGCGAAAAGCACGTCGATGTCGGAGTAGGGGAAGAGATCCTTGCGGCCATAGCCGCCCAGAGCCAGCAGGGCGACGTTCTGCGCGGGCAGCCCGGCGAAGGCGCGGCGCCACATCTCGATCAGGATGCGGTCGACGACGGCCGAACGCCGCCGGATGGCGGCCGTACCATCTCCGGTGCGCTCGCAGGTCTGGCGCACAAGCGCCATCTCTCTGAGATACTGCTCCCGAAGATCGTCTACCGCGAAAACGACTGCATTCATGAGATTGTCTGCTTGGCTTGCCGAAGCAAGAAGGAATTGTTACAAGAATAAGCGATATTCGCCGGAAGGTGGGATTTTTGGTTCCGCAGTGAGGGAAGAGGTGCGGGTCGGGAGCAGAATTTGATATACCCGCTTCTACTGCGGAAAGGCTCGGCGTTGTCAGGCTCAAAGTGACGAGGATCGCCGACAATGCAGGAGGAAAGCGTGCGAAAAGTGCAAACCAGCGATGCATGAGGCTTGCTCCTTTAGAAGGACGAGAGGCCAACGGGTTCATCTCGATCTTCAGGATAACCAATGTGCACACCCCTCAGGGAGTACGATGAGCTATGCGCATTCTGCTCTCCGCAGGGGTGTTTCTAATTGCTCTGTCGATCGGATCGGCCCAGGACGTTGCCCCCAACGCGGCTGAGGACAGCGACCACGACGGCTTGAGCGACGCCCTTGAAGATGCGCTACTGGCGCAATTCGCGCCACAGTTCATGGTGAGCGCCGATGACTGCTCAGGCCGGCCCGCGGTGTTCGTTCCGTTTGAAGAAACGCCCGTTGTGCAGGCGGAGAACGGCGCCATTTATGGCCAGGTGTTTCCGCGCGCAGGCTATGCCGATCAGGTGGAGGTGCACTACTATCACCTCTGGCGCACGGACTGCGGAGAAATGGGCCACAACCTCGATACGGAACACGTATCTGCCCTGTTGGTCCGTGATCGGACGTCGAAGTGGAAAGCGCTGTACTGGTACGCTGCAGCACACGAAGACACGGTCTGCGATGCGAGCCAAATAACGCGTGCAGCCACCGTTGATGCCGAACTACATGGACCGCGGGTTTGGATTTCGCGCGGGAAGCATGCTTCTTTTCTGAGCGACGCAATTTGCGCGCATGGCTGCGGAGGAGACAACTGCCGTGAGATGGCGCCCCTGGCCGTGGCAAAAGTCATCAACCTCGGCGAGTTGACCGCCCCGATGAACGGAGCCACCTGGATCGATTCTCCCGAATGGCCGCTGGCAGCCAAAATGAGCCGCAGCGACTTTACCGGCGCTCGCACGGCCCGCGTGGACCAGCTTTCTGCGACGAGCGTCGCATGGGCAAACCCGCAGAAGCGGCCCTTGCAGGCTGCGATTCGTAGCGGAAACAGCACGCGCAACGGAATCGCGGCAGGCGGCGGCGCCACCGGCACGGCGCTGGATCTGGCGGACGCCAAGGCGGGAAAGGCGCTCGACAGCGCCTCCAGCAACACCGGCAGCGGTCTCTCGAAAGCCTTTCGCGGGGTCACGACGGCGTTGGGAGCGACGGCGCGGAAGGTCGGTGACGCGCTCGGTGTTTACTGAGTGGAAGATACTTAACCAGCGAAAACAGGGATATTCCCCACCCCGAAGACGGAACCTAAAGCGCGTTTTCGCCGCGTTCGTCGTTGCGGATGCGGATGGCCTCGTCGATGCGGCTGACGAAGATCTTGCCGTCGCCAATGCGGCCAGTGCGCGCGGCGCCGATAATGGCCTGAATCGCCTTCTCCTTGAAATCGTCGTGAATCACCATCTCGATCTTCACCTTGGGCAAAAGATCGACAGTGTATTCGCGGCCACGGTAGAACTCCGTGTGCCCCTTCTGGCGGCCGTGGCCCCGGGCTTCGAGAATGGTCATGCCTTCGATGCCTGCTTCCAGCAGCGCATCCTTCACGGCATCCAGTTTCGACGGCTGGAGAACAACTTCAATCTTCAACATAAGCAGAGATTCCTCGTTCGATAGCGTATCAGGCGGGGCGGCTTGGTGGCCGTTGCCCGGGGAAAGATTTTCGCGCCCCGGAAACTCCGGAAGCAAGCGGATTCCATTTTAACCTCACGCGGTTCAGCCCCATCTTGCAAGCGGCGCCTCTTCGCCAAGCGAGCGTGTGGCCGGCGGCCAGAAGCCGGGCAGCTACGTGGTCTCGAAGTCGTATCCTTCCTCGCCGTGCTGCGAGAGATCGAGCCCGGCCATCTCTTGCTCGGGAGCCAGGCGCAGTCCCATGATCTTATCCACAACGAAGAGCAGGATCAATGTGCCGACGATGGAAATTCCCCAGGCCATGCCTGCGCCGGCGAGTTGATTCAGCACCTGGCTCCAATGCCCGTCGATGCCGCCCGTCGGCACGCCCTTTCCGTAAATCGGATTGATGACGCTGGCGGCGAAGACGCCGGTCAGCAGCGCACCCAGCGTTCCCCCCGCCCCATGAACGCCAAAGGCATCGAGAGAATCGTCGTAACCGAAGCGGGCCTTCACTTGGAAGACCATGAAGGAGCAGACAAAGCCGGCGGCGAGGCCGATGAACAGCGCGGACATGGGCTGGACAAAGCCGGAGGCCGGAGTGATGGCGACCAAGCCGGCGACCGCGCCGGAGATCGCGCCCAGAGCCGTGGGCTTGCCGTTGTGAAGCCACTCGAAGACGGTCCAGCCGAGGGCGGCAGCGGCAGTGGCGAAGTGCGTGTTGACGAATGCGCTGGTGGCCAGCGGGCTAGCCGCCAGGGCGCTGCCGGCATTGAATCCAAACCAGCCCACCCACAGCAGGCAGGCGCCGATGAAGCTGAGCACCATGGAGTGCGGCGGCATGGGCGTGCGCGGGTAGCCGATGCGCTTGCCCAGATACAGGGCGCAAATCAGCGCCGAAACGCCGCTGGTGATGTGGACGACGGTTCCGCCGGCGAAGTCGAGGCTGGGGATGTGATTTCCGCTGGCGTTGAGCAAGCCGCCTACGCCCCACACCATGTGCGCCATGGGGCAATAAACAAAGAGCGACCAGAGGGAGAGAAAGACGGCCATGCTGCTGAACTTCATGCGCTCGGCAAACGCGCCGGTGATGAGCGCCGGCGTGATGATGGCGAACATGAGCTGATAGATCATGTAGGTTTGCTCGGGAATCGTCGCGGCGTAGTCGGGATTGGGATTGAGTGAAACTCCGCGCAAGAACAGGTGCTCGAATCCGCCCACGAACATGCTGCCGTGGCCGAAGGCCAGCGAGTAACCGACGATGGCCCAGAGAATCGTCACCAGGCCCATCATGGCGAAGCTCTGCATCATGGTGCCGAGAATGTTCTTCCTGCGCACCAATCCGCCGTAGAAAAGCGCCAGGCCGGGGCCGGTCATCAGCAGCACGAGCGCCGCCGACGTCAGCATCCACGCGTTGTCTCCCGCGGATTGAGCGTTGGCGCTGGCAGTCTGGGCACTTCGCACAGCCTGCTCCAGCGCGGCAATCCGCGCCTGCGTGTCGGCGGCAGGCGCCGAGGTTTGAGCGAAAGCCAGGGCAGGGATCCCCAGTACGACGAAGAGAGGCAGCAGTTTGATCGTGCGGCAGAACATGAGCTTTTTAACTCCCGATCTGTATGGGCAGGCTAAGGCGCCATGCGCTATGGCGGAATGCCAGCCGCCGTTCCGGATGATGCAGGAGATCAAGCCGGAGTTACGAGGCTGAACCGGCGAGGACAGGCGCCAGAGCAAGAACTGCGGTGAAAACAGCCAGGCACAGCTTGCGCCTGCCTCCTTCTAAAGGGTGCGAATGGTCCTAATATTCCACGCGGCGCATAAGGATTCCATGAAGAAATGGAAAACCGCTATGGAAACCTTATAAGTTTTGTGGTGAACGCCGGTTAGCCGTGATCCGGCATGAGACGTAGCCCGAGTTCATGCCGCGGGCTTTCTTCGGCGCCGCCGCTCCGATGTACCTCATGCGTCACAGCAGACGAAACGATGAGGAGCGCCTTCCCATCCGCCCCGTGATTTACGTGGCGGCGGCGCGCGCCGGGAGCACGGCGCGCGCAAATGGCCGAGCCTCAGAGAGCAGCTTCTCCGCGCTCGTCATTGCGAATGCGGATGGCTTCGTCGACGCGGCTGATAAAGATCTTGCCATCGCCGATGTGGCCGGTGCGAGCGGCGCCCAGAATCGCAGCGACCACCTTCTCCTTTAACGCGTCGGCGATGACGATCTCCAGCTTGATCTTGGGAATCAGATCGATGGTGTACTCGCGCCCGCGGTAGAACTCGGTGTGCCCCTTCTGGCGGCCGTGCCCGCGGGCTTCCAAGATCGTGATGCCTTCAATGCCGGTCTCGATGAGAGCTTCCTTGACCGCGTCCAGCTTGGCGGGTTGAATCACAGCTTCAATCTTGAGCATAGGTGCATTCCTCGTTCTTCAGGTTACACAGCCGGAGCCCGTCGCGGCCCGATTGAAATCAGGCGTTGAACTCGTACCCTTCCTCGCCATGCTGCGTGAGGTCCAGGCCAGAGGCTTCATCGGCCGTGGAAAGCCGCAGTCCCATCGTCTTGTCGACAACGAAGAGCAAAACCAGTGTTCCGGCGATCGCGACCAGCCAGCCGATGCCTGCGCCGATGCCCTGGTTGAGAATCTGATGCCAGTTTCCGTCGATGGCGCCGGTGGGCAGCGGTTGGCCGCTCGCGCTCTTGCCAAACACCGCGTTAATCGTAGCCGACGCGAAGACGCCGGTCAGTAGCGCGCCCACGGTGCCGCCTATGCCGTGGACACCAAAGGCATCGAGCGAATCGTCGTAGCCGAAGACCTTCTTCATCTTCAGGACCATGAACGAGCAAACCAGGCCGGCGACGGCGCCGATTACGAGAGCCGACATCGGTTGCACGAATCCGGAGGCCTGTGTAATTGTAGCCAGTCCGGCCACGGCGCCGGAGATAGCCCCCAGAGCGGTCGGTTTGCCGTTATGAATCCACTCGGCCAGGGTCCAGGTGAGGGCCGCCGCTGCCGCGGCAAACTGGGTGTTGATGAACGCGCTGGTAGCCAGCGGACCGGCCGACAACGCGCTGCCGGCATTGAACCCGAACCACCCTACCCACAATAAGCAGGCCCCGATAAAGCTCAGCACCATGGAGTGCGGCGGCATGTCCGTGCTCGGGTAGCCGATGCGCTTGCCCAGATACAGGGCGCAAATCAGCGCCGAAACGCCGCTGGTGATGTGCACCACCGTCCCGCCGGCGAAGTCGAAGACGGGCCAGTACACTCCGCTGGTGTTGGAGTTCAGCAGACCGCCCACGCCCCAGATCATGTGCGCCATGGGGCAATAGACCAGCAAAGACCAGAGCGACAGAAAGACGGCCATGGAACTGAACTTTACCCGCTCGGCGAATGCGCCCGTGATCAGCGCGGGCGTAATGATGGCGAACATGAGTTGGTAGACCATGAACGTCTGTTCGGGAATGGTAGGGGCGTAATTCGGATTGGGCGAAAGGGAAACCCCGCGCAGAAAGAGATGGTCAAAGCCTCCGATGAATGCGTTGCCGTGGCCGAAGGCCAACGAGTAGCCCGCAACCGCCCAAAGGACCGTGATCAGGCCCATCATGGCGAAGCTCTGCATCATGGTGCCCAGTATGTTCTTGCGTCGGACCAGCCCGCCATAGAAGAGCGTCAGCCCGGGCCCGGTCATGAGCAAAACCAGCGCCGCGGAGATCAGCATCCAGGCATTGTCGCCGGCGGATTGAGCATTCTGGACAGCCTGTTGCAGGGCGGCGATTTGAGCCTGGGTAGCCGGGGCCTGTGCAGTTGGGATGGACTTGATCGCCGGGGCCACTGCCAGCGCCAGTACAGGAGAGCCCAGGACGATGGCCAGGATCAATGAACGAAGACGGAGAATACGCATAAGCTTCGGCTCCAGTATCCACGTAATCCATGATCTGCCATGGAGCGGCTTGGCCGCTGCACAGCTCGGTCTCTGCGTCGCCTCCCCGGTTTGGCGGCTTGCAGGCATCCCGCGAACGCAGAACGCTCCGTGCCGGTTCGGCAGTTGAGTTGGATACGCTTTTAAGCCATTCTCCGCAAGACTCGAAGAGAATGCAAGTCCTGTGGGTACATTTTTGTGTTTCTCGTTCGCGATGCGCAAAATGATCCGGTCCGGCGCGGCGGAGTAATGCGCAAAAAAGAACGGCAAATGGCCGCGAGTTGACCCTCGCATCGCACCGGAAACGATCGCGTCCGCGCGAAGGTTGAAGACTGCGCGCCGGCAACTGTCCACAGTTCATTGTCCACTGCCCACGGGCGTATAGTGGAGCTATGGCGGCTTCCATGGAGCGCGACCATTATCTCTTTGGCGCGCTTGATAGCAGCGCAAAAAACCGCATCAAGGTGAGCGAAGTCAACTACGGCTACGAAGCGCCGGAGGGCATCTTGCTCACTTCGCTGGATTTTGCGGTCAATTGGGTGCGCAAAAACTCTGTGTGGCCCATGACCTTCGGGCTGGCCTGCTGCGCCATCGAAATGATGTCGACTGGCGCGGCGCGCTTTGATATCGCCCGCTTCGGTGCGGAGGTCTTCCGGCCCTCCCCGCGTCAGTCCGACCTGATGATCGTGGCTGGACGGGTGTCGCAGAAGATGGCTCCCGTGCTTCGCCGCCTCTACGATCAGATGCCTGAGCCCAAGTGGGTTATCTCTATGGGCGCGTGCGCCACCTCGGGCGGTGTGTTTAACAACTACGCCCTGGTTCAAGGTGTCAACCAGGTCGTGCCGGTCGATGTGTATGTTCCCGGGTGTCCGCCGCGCCCCGAGCAACTTATCTACGCGATTTCGCTTCTACAAGAGAAGATACAGCGTGAACCGCGCAGTCTGCTAAAGACCCTGAACGCAGAGTGAGCCCCCATCGGAGACCAGAATTGCTGGAGAAGTTCCTGTGGGAGCCGCTCATGGCGTCGAGCCCGTTTGAGCTTTCAAGTTTCAATGAGCGACTTGTGGAAAGCGGCTTGTGGAAAGAAAGATAGAATATGGCCAGCAGGGTCTTTCTGTGCTAGGTTTGTGACGGTGAATCGAAGATTGGGAGCTGCGCACGCTGTGCGGAGCCGAAAGGAGGGGGAGCGTGAATTCCCTTTTCAAACCGTTTTTCCAACCGTACATCAGCGTAATCATGGAGCGTAAGAGCATGTATTCACGAACTTTGAAGTCCGTTTTGTTGGTCCTGGGCGTGGCGGGTTTTGCCCTGTTGCCAATGGGGTGTAAGAAGGCCCCTCCAATCACGTTATCGTGCAACGCCAGCGCTCCGGCTGTTTACCCGGGCGATCCGCTGACCGTTACGGCTACGGCCGGGTCGGTGGACACGAACAAGAAAAACAACGTCATTTACAGCTGGAGCGGGGACGGCGTAACCGGCAATGGCACTTCAGCCACCGTGAATACGGCTTCTCTGGCTCCCGGTTCCTACACTGCCAAGGCTGGCGTGAAGGAAGGCAAGAAGGGCAAGGAAGGCCTGAAACCTGGACAAACCGCCGAATGTTCCGCCGAATACGCGGTGAAACAATTCGAGCCGCCGACCATCAGTTGCTCGGTCAGCCCGAGCACCATCAAGCCTGGGGACACGGCGACCGTCACGGCAGTGGGCGTGAGTCCGCAAAACCGTCCGCTGAGCTATAACTACACGGCTACGGCGGGCACGGTGACAGGCACCGGGACCACGGCGGAGTACTCCTCGGCGGGCGCGCCGACGGGAGCGGTTGGGATCACCTGCGGCGTTTCAGACGACAAGAACCAGATGGCGTCCGCCGGCACGACGGTGACCATTCTGGCTCCGCCTCCGCCGCCTCCGGCGCCGAAGACGCAGGCGTTGTGCTCGATCAGCTTTGCCAATGACCCGAAGCGCCCGACGCGCGTGGACAACGAGGCCAAGGCGTGCCTGGACCAGGTGGCGCTGGATCTGAAGCAGCAGGCTGATGCCCAGGCGGTGGTCGTGGGTGAAGCCTCGGCGGACGAAGCCGCCAAGACCGCCAAACAGGAGAAGTACGGAGCCACGCATCGGCGCTTCAAGGTTGAGGAATTTGCCGCCCAGCGCGCCGTAAACGCCAAGGACTATCTGGTGACGGAGCAAGGGATTGATGCTTCGCGCATCAGCGTGGCCACAGGCACAACCGCAGGACAGACGGCGGAAGATTACCTGGTACCCGCAGGAGCGACGTTTGCTACCGATGTGCCGGGAACGACGCCAGTGGTCGAGACGTCAGTGAAGCCGGAGATGCGCAAGCCGCTGGCGGAGCGCCACGCGAAGAAGAAGGCTGCGATGTAAGCTGCGGGGCGCGGCTGTTCACGAGGCAATCGGCGGGCCTTGCCGCAAAGAGGTGAGGCTCGCACAAGCTAGACTCTATCCGTCCCTTCTTGAGTGCGGAGAGGCTGCCCGGTGAGCCAACCGGCCAGCCTCTTCGCTTTTTGGGCCCCATTTTGTCTATTCTTGATAGAGATGTAAGGGAGTTTTCCGTCTGAATGAGCCGTTTGCGGTGTTTTCTTAAGAAATCGCACCGGGTTGGGGTTCCGGCCCAGATCCTTTTATTTCTTACGTTTTTCCTTTGTGTCCCGAAACTGCAGGCGCAAACCGCGTGGACCATCGTGGGCCCCGCCGGCGGCGATGCACGGGCTTTTGCATCGTTTCCGGGGCAGCCGAAGCACCTGCTGCTGGGCACGACCAATAGCTGGCTCTACGAATCGATGGACGAGGGCGCAAGCTGGCATCGGCTGGCGAAGCTGGGCAGCGCCGATGGCTTCGTTCTCGACAGCATTGTGGTCGACTCCGCCGGCTCCTCCACGATCTACGTGGGCGCATGGAAGGACAGCGACGGCGGCGGATTGTGGATCAGCCACGACCGCGGCCGGACCTGGATCGAGCCCGCGCCATTCAAGGGGCAGCCGGTTCACGCGCTGGCGCAGGCGCCTTCCGATCCGCGCATCCTGTACGCCGGAACACTGGCAGGAGTCTTCCGGTCGAGCGACGGCGGCGCGACATGGACCCAGATCAGCCCCTCCGGCAGCCGGGAGATTCACGAGATCGAGTCGCTGGCGGTGGACCCCGCTCGTTTGGACACTGTGTACGCCGGAACCTGGCACCTGCCATGGAAGACCACCGACGGCGGCAAGACCTGGCACAACATCAAGCAGGGACTGATTGTCGACTCGGATGTGTTTTCCATCATTGTCGATCCCCGGAACACTCACGTCGTTTATCTGAGCGCGTGCAGCGGAATCTACAAGAGCGAGAATGCGGGCATCCTCTTCCACAAGATTCAGGGCATCCCCTCGGAAGCAAGAAGGACGCGAAGCCTCATGCAGGATCAGGAGAACCGCGAAGTGGTGTACGCCGGAACTACAGAGGGCCTCTACAAGACCGTGAATGGAGGCAAATCCTTTGAGCGCATGACGGACGCTGACGTCGTGGTCAACGGCGTCTACGTCGATCCCGGGGATTCCAACCGTGTGTTGCTGGCCACAGATCGCGGGGGCGTGCTGGCGAGCCAGGACGCGGGCGTCACATTTACGCCGTCGAACCAGGGAATCTCCGAGCGCAAGGTGGCGGCTCTGCTGGTCGATCGCGACGATCCCGAGCGCCTGTACGCGGGCGTGGTCAACGACAAGAACTACGGCGGCGTCTTCCGCTCCGGCGACGGCGGCGCGCATTGGGAACAGCTCGACGCAGGACTAGACGGTCGCGACGTCTTGGCGCTGGCGCAGACAAAGGACGGAGCGGTGGTGGCGGGAACCGGCCACGGTATCTTTGTGTTGCATGACGCGGCCGGCGGCGATCCGGCGCAGGCTCCGCCGGATGGATCGGCTGCCGCGCTGCAACCGGGCCAGACCTGGCAGGCGCGGAACGATATCGCCAACACCATTGTGAAAACGATCAGCGAGACGCACCGTGGCACGCGCGTCAACATGGAGAAGCAGGTGCAAGCGCCGGTGATCGAGTTGCAGAGTCCCGTGTACGCGCTCGACGTTTCGGGGGACGTGTGGGTGGCAGCCACAAGCTACGGGCTGCTCACCAGCCGCGACCAGGGCGCCAGTTGGCAGGGCGGGCCGGTGATGGGCGAGGGCGACTACCTTTCCGTAACCGTTCACGGCGACACCATGGCCGCGGCTCGCGCCGGCGGCGTGGTTCTGTCGAAGGACGCAGGGCAGAGCTGGTGGCCGATGGGGGTCCCGACGATGCTCACGCGCATCCACCGCGTGGCCTTCTCCCCGGACGGTACGCTCTGGCTGGGCGCGCGCGAGGGCGTCTACTACACTCGCGATCTGGGCAAGAACTGGCTGTGGCTTCATCGCTTGCCGTTCCGCGATGTCGACGACCTCAGCTATGACGCGACTCTGAAAAGAATCCTGGTCAGCTCTCGCTCCAGCGATCAGGTCTACGCCATTGACCCCAAAACGATGAAGTGGGACTGGTGGCAGACCGGCTACCAGATCGTTCAGGTCCGGGGGGCAGGCGATCGCCTGGTGGCTGCTTCGCTCGACGATGGCGTGCTCGTGGGACCGCAAGGTGCACCCCCTCCCCCGTCAAGCCCCCCGCTCTTCCCGTCCGCCATAAACCACTGAAATCACAGCCCGAAAACCATCATCTCCTTTGCAGAAAATTTCCCCGCTTTGCCGCACAATCATTCCATGCGAGCTGAATCCCTCCGCACGAATTCACTCTGCGAACCTGGATCTGCGGAGAAAATAAATAAAAGAAAAATTTTTATACCCACATTGGGCATATTTCCAATGTTAACTCTTTTGTTTTCAATGAATCGATCTCGAAATCGTCGTTAAATTTTGTTGGTTTTTGTGGGAGATCTGGCCATAAAACGCACCAGACCGCCGCCCACGCCTTATCCCTGCCCTCAGGACCAGGCGCCGCTTGGACGGGCTCCGATCTCCGCCAGTCCTGCAAACGGGAAGCTCTCGCTGGCTCGCTGCGCCGCTCCCTCACTGCACCTTGAACGCCTTGTCTACGATCGCGTTAGGTTCGCGGCCGGCAGGCAGCAACGTAAAGAGCGAATCCGTTGAAGTGCGCACCACGGCCACGTCGCCGGAGCGGCTATCAACCACAAACAGCAGGTGTCCGGCGGCCGAGAACGCGAGCGCCGACGGCCCGTCGCCAACGTGAATCGCGCCGGTGCGCTTGCCGTCGTCGATCGAGTACACAGTCACCTCCTGTGAATGCCGATTGGCCACGTAGAGGAGGGAATTGTCGCGTGACACGAGGCCGCGGACAGGTTCATCGCCGATCATGTACGTGTCGCCGACCTCGTCCGTGGTGTTGTAGATCTCGGAGACAGAGTCGGAAAGCGAATTGGAGGCAAAGATCTCGCCGCCGTCGGGCTTCAGCGCCAAGTCGAAGGGCGCGCGGCCTACATCCATCAGCGTTTCCAGGCGATCGGGTAGAGGGGGATGTGCGCCGGGCTGCGCCAGCCCAACGACCATCACCTGGTGACCGGCCGAGCACGGCACAAACGCCTTTGAAGAGTCGGGAAGAATGACCACATCCGCCGCTCCGGAGCATCCGGCGAACACGGCGCGCACCTTGCCGCTGGCCGGATCGAGGATGGTCGCCGATTCTCCATGGCGGTCGGCCACGACGAGACTATTGCCATCGGGGGCAAGGCGCGCGGCAACGGGCTCGTCGCCGGCAGCGATCTGCGCGATTTCACGGCGGGCCTGGAGATCGACGATGGAAACCGAGTTTGAGCCGGAGTTGGCTACATACGCGAGCGAACCAGCGGCGTTGACATCGATCGACACGGGCTGGCGGTGAAGGGGAATGGTGGCCACGACGGCGTTGTGTTCCGCATCGATTACCGACAGCGAGCCGTTGGCGCCGGGCGCACCGGAGTTTACAACATAGACTTCATTGCGCGTGAGGCTGGCGGCGACGGCAACCGGATCGCTTCCCACGGGCAGTTCGCGGTCCACGCGAACATCCACTACGTCCAATACCGTGACCGTGCCGCTGTCTCCGTTGGTCACGTAGACGTACTCGCGGTAGTTCGGCGGATATTGGGGAAAGTCGTTGGGACGGCATCCGGCGAGGCACAGCGCAAGCAGGCCGGCAGTAAGCCAGGCCAGGACGACCATCCTCGAACCACGCGTGCTCATCGCTGACCACTTTCCACGGTTCACGGCTCGCCGTGCACTGCGCCTGAGCCGCGCGTTCATTTTGCTTCCGCGGCAGCGGGAACGGATACGCCGCGAATGAGATGGCGTCCGACGACGGGCGCGATCTTTTCGATCTCGTCCATCATGGTTGCGAACTGCGCGGGATATATCGACTGAGGGCCATCGGAGAGCGCGTTCTCGGGGTGATCGTGAACTTCGACCATCACTCCGTCGGCTCCCGCGGCCACGGCCGCCCTCGCCATGGGCAGCACGCTGTCGCGGCGGCCGGTTCCGTGGCTGGGATCGACGAGGATCGGCAGGTGGCTCACGTGCCGCAGCGCGGGTACGATGCTCAGGTCGAGCGTATTGCGGGCGTGGTCGGCAAAGGTGCGCACGCCCCGCTCACAGAGAATCACGTCGTAGTTGCCCTCGCTCATCACATATTCGGCGGCCATCAGGAGCTCTTCCATCGTGGCGCTCATGCCGCGCTTGATCAACACCGGCTTTCGCAACCGTCCCGCCTTTTTCAGCAGCGAGAAGTTCTGCATGTTGCGCGCGCCGATCTGGACGACATCGGCCCATTCGGCCACCAGATCAAGGGTCTCGGTGTCGAGCGCCTCGGTCACGATGCGCAGGCCGAATTGTTCCCGGATCTCAGCCATGATGCGCAGCGCTTCAAGTCCCAAGCCCTGAAAGGCGTAGGGAGAAGTGCGCGGCTTGTAAGCGCCGCCGCGGAAAAACCGCGCCCCGCCCGCCGCCACCTTAGCAGCAATGGCAAAGGCCTGCTCGCGGCTCTCGATGGAGCAGGGGCCGGCGATTACCGCCAGGTCGCGGCCGCCGATCGCAGCGCTGCAGCCTGCAAAACGGATCACGGTGTTCTCTTCTTTCGCGTCGCGGCTGGCGAGTTTGTAGGCTTTGGAGACGCGAATCACTTCCGCAACGCCGGAGAGCGATTCCAGGTTTCCGCGGTTGACTTCGCCCTGGTTGCCGGTGATGCCGATGGCGGTGCGCTGTGCCCCGGGAAGAGGATGGGCACGGAATCCCAGCTGCTCAATATGGTCGCAGACCGCCCGAATCTCCTCCGGCGTAGCCTGCGCTTTCATGACGACCAACATGGGTGCCCCCGATCCCCCAGTCTAACGGCTGGGAGAGCGGAGGGCAATTTCCGCGGGGCGATGAAGGAAAAGCCGGCTGGAAGGCCCGCTGGTGCGAAGGATTATCGAGTGCTGTAGCAGTGCATATCGGAGCTGGCGCCTCCCGGTGCAGGAGGCGCGCCGCTCACTTGGTTTTGGGTTCGTCCGTGACTTCGGTAGTGCAACGGGCAGCAACAATGGCAGGAGCAATCACCATACCGATAAAGGCAAGAGCGATCAAGAAGTCGTGCATGATAGAGGTCTCCATTCAGCACAGAGCGGTTCTTCAGCCGCGTCCGGCGAAAGCCTCGGCGTCGCTCTTGCCTCCCGATGAGGAAGAGACACCGCAACGCGAGAGCCCAAGGCTCAAACCGAAGCCGGAGAACCGTTCTGCAGCCGATCTACCAATGCATCATCGACAAGATGAGTGGAATCTTGGAATACCACGAACGTGTACAGGGGATGCGGGAGTGTTCATTCGCCTGTCACTTTGGAGAGTAACGAAGGGCATGAGACTTCACGCCACGAGCGAAGATCTTCTGTTGGTGAGGCCGCGCACAACGCTTTGGATCGATTCGGCCTGAGACGGCCGTTATCGCATCGATCTCCGCTTTAACGACAGCCATTGGAGGCCCAGCCACGACAGATAGCCGAGCTGGATGACCCAGGTGACGACGTACGCGGCAATCCGGAATTGGTGGTCGAGAATCGCTGCCTGATCCATCTTTTCCCTCGTTCTGGAATGGTTTCTTACGCAATCAAGCGTTGATCGCGGCTTCGGCCTCTGCCGCCGCGATCTTCTGTTTCCGGCGTTCGATGTGGTAGCGGAAGGCCAGAATGAGAATGCCCCAGGCAAACCAGGCGAGCATGTTCCAGAGCAGCGCGCCCACCATGGATGGGGCCATGCCGGAGCCTGGAGCGCCGCCGAAGACCGGCGCCGGGTGTTGCGTGCGCCACCAGCGGTTCGACATGTACACGATGGGCACGTCGAGCGCTCCGAAGATGCCCAACACGGCGGCCAGCGTCTGCACCTGAGGCCCGGCGGCAAAGCGCCGCAACAGAAGGTAGCTCACGTAGATCAGCCACAACACCAGCGTGGTCGTCAGCCGCGCGTCCCACGTCCACCAGATGCCCCAGGCCCTTCGGCCCCAAATGGGGCCCGTGGTCAGCACCACGGTGCAAAAGACCACACCCACCTCAGCCGCTGACAGCGCCCAGGCGTCGAAGACCTGCGCCCGCTCGCCATGATCGTGCCGTGAAGCGAGGTACCCGACCGAACCCGCCAGGTTGATGGCAAAGAAAACGAACGCAACCGAGGCCGAGGGTACGTGGTAGTAGATAATGCGGAAGATTTCGCCCTGCATAGCGTCGTTGGGAGCTACATAAATGGCCTGGTAGAAGGCCCAGCCCAGCAAAGCAACCGTAATCAAAACATAGAGCCCGATGGCGAGTTTTTTCATGGGGAAATCCTGACCACTCCAGTGTACAGGGCGCTGGCTCTGCAGTCGCGCGCAGGCGAAACTTACGCCGCGTCAGAAATCCAGCCTGCTTCGTGCCCTTCCTTTCGCCTTTTTTCAGGCCAAGAGGCAGAAAATCCCGGACGCGCTCCCTTCGCCTCGCGCTGCTACCATGAACTTGCCGCAAGAAATATGCGCGATCATCTAGCCACACTCATCGATGATTTTCGGCGCCTGGACTGCGAAATTGCCGTGGTGCGCTATCAGGGCAACCGGCGGCGGATCACGAGCTATGGCGAACTGGCGCGGCTGGCCGGCCGTTTTGCGGCGCTCCTCGCCGCGCGAGGCATCGCGCAAGGCGACCGCATCCTGCTGTGGGCCGAAAACAGCGCGGAGTGGATTGCCGCGTTTCACGGCTGCCTGCTGCGCGGCGTGTTGGCCGTGCCGCTGGATGCCTTTGGAACCGTTGAATTTGTGGCGCGCGTGGCCAAGGATGTGAGCCCGAAGCTGGCCGTCGGCGATACGCTTCTACTGGGCAAGTTGGCCGCAGCGCCCGGCTCGCCAGCCATTCCCACGCTTGCCTTCGAGGATTGGCTTGCCGAGCTGCCCGCCATGGAGATGGGCGCGATCTCCGGCCTTTCGCATCAAACCCCGATGCAAATCCTCTTCACCTCCGGCACCACCGGTGATCCCAAGGGCATCGTCATTACGCACGGCAATGTGCTGGCCAGCGTGGGGCCCATCGAAGACGGCGCCAAACCGTATATGCGCTACGAGTGGCTCATCCATCCACTGCGCATTCTGCACACGCTGCCTTTGAGCCACGTCTTTGGCCAAACCATGGGCCTGTGGGTCCCACCCATCTTCACTGCCGAGCTGCATTTCGAAAGCCGCCTGGCAGCGCCGCGCCTCATCGAGCTCATCCACAGCGAGCGCATTTCCGTGGTGGCTGCGGTGCCCAGGGTTCTGGCGCTGCTGAAGACTCATCTGGAGATGAGACATGCAGGTCTAGTGGAACAGATTGCCAGCTCGCAAACGATGGGTTCCTGGAGGCGGTGGTGGCGCTTCCGCGCCGTGCACCGCGAGTTGGGGCTCAAGTTCTGGGCCTTCGTCTCCGGCGGCGGCGCGCTGCCCGGCCGCATCGAGCAGTTCTGGAACGCTCTGGGGTTCGTGCTGATTCAGGGCTATGGCATGACCGAGAGCACTGCGCTCATCACACTTAACCATCCCTTCCACGTGGCCAGGGGGACCATCGGCAAGCCGATGCCCGGCCGCGAGGTCAAGCTGGGCCCGGACGGCGAGGTGCTGGTGCGCGGCGCGGTGATCTCCGGCGCTACCTGGCAGGGCGGCGCTGTGCGGCCCCGCCATGGCGAGTGGCTGGCTACGGGGGATCTGGCGGAGCGGCTGGACTCCGGAGAGCTACGCTTTCTTGGCCGCAAAAGTGAAATCATTGTCACCGCCTCAGGACTCAATGTTCATCCCGAGGACATAGAAGCGGTCATCGAGGAACAGCCCGGGGTTGCAGCCTGCGCGGTCGTCGCTATGGAGACCGCTGCCGGGCCGGAACCTTGCGCGGTGCTTGCCTGCCGCGGATCGGGCGACCGGGCCCTCGCCGCGATCGAGCGCGCCAATGCCCTACTGCCCGAGTTCCAGCGCCTGAGCCGCTGGGTGCTCTGGCCGGAGCCGGACCTGCCCCGCACCTCCACCGGCAAGGTGAGGCGCAAGCCCGTCGCGGCGTGGCTGGCCCGGATTCAGACCGCGGCCTCCACGGCCCACACCGGCGCTCCCGGCACGGCCGCCGGCGCCGCCTTCGGACCCTCCGCGGACTGGCTGCTGGCGCTCATCGCGCAGGTCACCGGCGAGGCCAATCCAGGGGTGGGAGACGAGCTGCGCCTTACCGAGGATCTGCACCTCGACAGCCTGGGGCGCGTCCAACTGGCCGCGGAGATCGAGGAGCGGCTGGGCATCGTCTCCAGCAGCGGACTGCTGGAAGAGGCGCAAACGCTGGGAGAGTTGCGCAGGCTCGTGGCCGGAGGAGGAGAGACGGAAACAGGGGTCAGGGGTCAGGGATCAGGGATCAAAAAACAGGGAACAGGGAACAGGGATCAGGGAGCAAAAAACAGGGGTCAGGGAGCAGGGAGCAGGGAGCAGGGAGCGGAGAGCGAGGCTGATGCGCCGGCCGGACTGAGGCGAAGGAAGTTCGTTTATCCCACGTGGCCGTGGTGGAAGCCGTTCCACTGGATCCGCGTGGCCTTCATTGAGGCCGTGATGCGGCCGCTGACGTGGCTGCTGGCCGCGCCGCGCGTGGCGGGGCCGAACCAGCCGCTGCCGGAGGGTCCGCTGCTCATCGTGGGCAACCACGTGACCGCGTACGACGGGCCGCTCATCCTATACGCTCTGGCCGGACCATGGCGGCGGCGCGTGGCCGCGGCCATGATGGGCGAGATGCTCGACGACTACCGGCACTGGCGCAATCCCGAATGGCCGCCGGGACACAAGGGCTTCTATGTCCTGGGGCCGCCGGCTTACTGGCTGGTGACGGCGCTCTTTAACGTGTTTCCGCTGCCCCGCCAGCGCGATTTCCAGGCGAGCTTCGCCCACGCCGGCAAAGCTATGGACCACGGCTACAACGTGATGGTCTTCCCCGAGGGCACGCGCTCGGCCGAGGGACAGTTGGCGCGCTTCCGGCCTGGAATCGGCCTGCTGGCGAAGCAATGCGGCGCGCCCGTGGTGCCAGTAGGCATCAGAGGACTGGGCGAGATGAAAACCGGCCAGCGGCGCTGGTTCCGCTCCGGCATCCTCGAGGTGCACGTGGGCGAGGCGATCCGGTTCGGCCCCGAGGAGACTGAGGCCGCCATCACCGCGCGGCTGCACGAGGAGGTCGAGCGGCTGATGGGGGCCGAGGGACAGTGATCAGTGGTCAGTGATCAGTGATCAGGGGTCAGGAGACAGTGGTCAGTGGTCAGGGATCAGGGATCAGGTTTCAGCTCATGGTGAGAAGGCAGCATTTGCGGCGACCTTCCAGCGCAGAAAAACCGACGACCTGGAGGTCGTCGAAACCGCAACGCGGCGCGAGAGGGAAAATCGTCGCATCGCGAGCGTGCGTGAAATAAGACCTACAGGTGGAGTAATCCGGGGAAATTGTGATCTGCGGGTCGATGGAAATGGGTGATTTCGTCGAATCGGAGTTGTTGCGAAGGGTTTTTCGGTCCTAATGCGGAGGCGCTTGCGGGAAATTGAACGGGGGCTCGCGGAGACGGGTGGTCTCCCCGGTCCCCAACTGCGAGGGACCGGGGGCACCGCATCGGTAGTGAATAGATTGGCTTCCAAGCATCCGGGCCACACGCCGAGGTGTGGAGCGGGGGCGGGGCAATCTTCGCCAAAGAGCGCGGGTGGTACACTGGTCTGCACCGTCAGTCGCTCATCCGTGGCACGCAAATCAGCCAAGTCGATTGCCGTCGTCGTGCAGATCGTGCTTGGGATCGTCCTCGCGGCAATACTCGGCCTGCTGTCGGGCATGCTCACGGGCCACCCGTGGTTCACGAACTGGGTCAACGCCAGTCCACGATATTCCGTTTGGATCCTGGCGGCGAGCCTAACCGCAGTCGTTTTGGCCATGATCGCTGTGGCACTCTGGCAGCATTTCACATCCAAGAGCGACCTAGACGCAGACGCTACGCTCGCCCGCGTCGATGAACAAACGCAACTCCTGCCGGGGATTGTCGAACAAACGGTCGCCATCCGCGAGGAGATCGTCGGCTCCGGGGTGAAAAACGATCGAATCCTTGAGATTCTCCAGGTTAAAACTGCTGCGGCCGAGAGGAGGGCCGAGGTCGCCGAGGAGAAAGCCGAAATTGCGGAGGTGAGGATCCGGGCGCAGGATGCCGAAATTGTGCGCCTCCGCGCGGAGAATCTCCGAAACGGCGAGCGGATTGAGCTTGCTTTGAAAGTGCTCCATGTCCCGGAAGACAGGAGGTGACGATGTCCCCAAGAGATCTCTACCAAACCCCATACTCGGAGGCCGAGAGGAAGCGAAGGATCGCTGAGCTCAGGGTTCATGAGAACGACGCCGAGATTGCGCACCTGGCCGACGAGAGCGAAAGGCTCAAGGAACTGCTTGCGGCAGCGGTTGATCTAGCGGAGCGCCGCGACCCGAGTCTAAGTGCTACTGAGAGGGAGGCTGAGGTGGCCCGGGTCGCCGATGAGTTCCACAGACTTCAGCAGCGACTCGCTGAGCGAGCATCCGAGCCGGCTGAAGCTAAGTTGTCTGAGCTCCTCGGCGCGGGCGACTTTGAGGGTGCTCTTCGCCTCAAGTCCGAAGAAATCAAATTCCGACGCGAGAAGGCTAAAGAGCTGCCACGCAAGCTTTTCGAACTCGGTATAATTCACGAACTGAGATTCGACTTCCCAGAAGCCCTCGCAGCCTATCGCGAAGCGTGGCAGCTCGGGCGCACAGCCGAATTCGGATTCAAGTACTCCAGCTTGGCGCAGCGCCAGAACCGTTTGTCTGAGGCGATTGGAGTATATGAGGCGCTCTGCGAGATGCAGATGGATGAGCCATCCCGGGCCACGACGCTGAACAACCTCGCGATTCTGTATCGCAACACGCAGCGGATGAAAGAGGCCGAGCAGGCATACGCCGAGGCGCTCGCCACCTATCGCAAGCTCGCCGAGGCCAACCCGGACGCGTATCTGCCCGACGTCGGCATGACGCTGAACAACCTCGCGAATCTCTACAGCAACACGCAGCGCATGAAGGAGGCCGAGCAGGCGTACGCCGAGGCGCTCGCCTTGCGCCGCAAGCTCGCCGAGGCCAACCCCGACGCTTATCTGCCCGACGTCGCAATGACGCTGAACAACCTCGCGAATCTGTACAGCGACACGCAACGCATGAAGGAGGCCGAGCAGGCATACGTAGAAGCGCTCGACCTCCGCCGCAAGCTCACCGAGGCCAACCCCGAGGCGTATCTGCCCGATGTCGCCGCGACGCTCAACAACCTCGCGATTCTGTATCGCAA
>JBEKXX010000040.1:0-23097 GCA_049511595.1 Occallatibacter sp.
GCCTCCCTCTCCGCTGGCTGAGGCCGGTATTGCACGCCCGCTCCGCCACGGAAGCTGGGGCGAGAATTGTTGTTGTTGTTGTTGTTGTTGTTGCGGTTGTTGTTGTAGTTGTTGCCTCCGCGATTTGAGGAGCCGCGATTGTCGGATCCGCGATTGCCGGCGTTATAGCTGTACACGTTGCGCACGACGCGCGTGTTCAGGTGGTTGTACACGCGGTTGTAAAAGAAGTGGCCGGAATTCCAATAGCCACCCTCGTAGCCGAAGCCGACATAACCAAAGCCGTAGTTGATGCCGCCGTAGAAGCCTATGTGCATGCCCCAGTGGCCGGGATAGAACAGGTAGCGGCTGCCGTAGAAGCCCCAATAGCCCGGCGTCCAGAGAGCGCCCATGTAGGGTGGCTCGACCCATGCACCCGGCACCCAGTAATAGCCGTTCGGGCCCCAGGCCCAATAGCCCGGTGTCCAAATGTAGCCATCGCCAGGCGCGGGCGGCTGATCGTAGTCGGGCAGCGGTGGCGGCGGCTCCGACGCCTGCTCTGTCGGCAGCTCAGAGTAGCCCGCGTCATCGGGAGGCTGGCCCGGCGCGGCCGACTGGTCGGGAGGCGGCGCAGTTTGAGTTGTGTACGACGGACCAGAGGGAGCCAGGTTAGCGTCGGCGGGGTCGGACCCTTGGTCCGGGGGGCCCTGGTCCGGGGGGGCCTGGTCCTGCGCGCTCGCGACCGCGGCGCTGACGGTGGGGACGATGGGGATCAGACGCTGGTGACAGACTGCCGCAAAAACGGCAGCTGCAAGGGCGAACACGATCCACGGCGCAACCCGAGGAATACGGTTCATAGCACACTCCTAGTCATCGGATATAATCCGAGGCTCACAAGTCTAGCGCAGCCGGGTGAGAAAAGCTATTCCAAGCCCGAGATCTGTGTGCAAAAAACCGGGAGGTGCGTACCTGCCCGGCGACAGTCGTCAATGCCGGACGGCGGGCGGCACGGACCGGCCGCGGTTGTTGGCTGGCGGCGTAGTCACTGGCTTGCGCTGCGGCTGCTCATTCAGCATTTGCTGGCAGAGCGCCGAGTCCTGCCCCCGAGCCAGGCCCTGCACGGCATCCTGACCGCGGCACATGCGCAGCTCCATGGCGTCGGCATCGTCGCGAGTCAGTTCGACCGTTCGCTCCAGCCCGCTGGCAGGGTCCACGTCGTAGCGGAAGAGCGTGTCGCTGGGCCCTCTCACCTTTCCGTATTCGAAGTGGTTCCATGTGACGAGAAAGGCGCGGCCATCGGGGCCTGCCATTTCAGCGTAAAGTTGCGTCCAGGCGATGCCGGGTGCGCTGGGCCCGGCCGCATTCCACACCAGAACTCCCTGGCCGCCGCGCACCCAGCGCGCCGCCCACATGTGATGCGAGACATCGTAATGGAAAGAGGTAAAGTAGGTACTCGCCGAACAGTCGTGGCAACTGTCGTAGAGAACGGTCAGTTCCTCGGGCGCATTCTCGGCAAAGTGCTCCCAGTCGAACCAGCGCAGGTTCACGCCGCTGAGCAGCGGCGCCACCACGTGGCTGGTGAGCGAGACGTTCCAGATCGTGAACGTGTCATCGCTGGGCGGCGATTGCGGCCCGGAGCGATCGGCCGTAACAACCAGCGCCGCGTCGTAGACCACGCCGATTTCGCGAATCGCCGTCCATTTCTCAACCTGCAGCGAGCGCGTGACCCAGGCGACGATATTCTGATCCTTTGGGTTGTGAAAATCGATCCAGCGAAAGGAGCCCGAAGTCTGTTGGGCGCCTAGGGAAGCGGAAAGGGCCAGCGCTGCAAAAACAGCGATGAGGCGCCTGGAAAGGTCAACCTGCATGGGTCTAGATATAGCAGAGCAGACCATGCTGCCGCATGGCATGTACGGTTCACGCAGGCTGGCTGCGCTCGAATTGGCGAGCGGCCAAACGCTCCCTTTCGCGCCTTCAATCGCACTCGCCGCGAGCGAGTCTATTTTTGCGGCATGACAGGCGCTTTGGGCGCGGGCTTGATGTCTCGCGCGAAATCCCGTGGCAACGTGTCCTGCGCCGCCGTCGCCGCTACAATCGCATCCCAGCCATCGTCGGCGCTGTGGTAACTCGCATACTTTGCCTTGCAAAAGCTCACCATGTCGCTCGCGTTCTGCGGCACGGCAGCGGTTTGAGCGAGATGAATCGCTCGTGCGCAGTACCAGAAACCGTTGGCGTCAGCCGGGGTCGTCTCCAGGTCGGCAACGGCAAGCTCATACAAGTCCTGCACATTCGCGGGATCGATCTGGATCGCCCGCGTCAGCCAGTCCTTCGCCTGCGAGTAGTTCTTCTCCTCAACCGCGCAATAACCCTCCGCGCCGACGAAGATATCGCTCATCAGCTTGCTCAATGAGGCGAACTCGGCGTCTGTCATGTTCGCCGGCTTGCGCCACATGGGAACCGCGCGCATGCCGCCGGTGGCGTCGATGCACATCTCGTTGAGCGCCTCGGTGTCGCCCTTCTCCGCGCTCACACGATCCAGCGCCACGACAATGCCCAGCAGGCGAACGTTGCCGGAATCCACGGCTAGCAGGCGCTTGGCCACCTTTCCAACCTGAGCCGAATCGCCGGCCGCCTGCCACGCCGACATCTCCTGTTCCTGTGCATCGACCAAGACCACGCTTCGCGGGTACTGCTGCACAAAAGATTCAAGTGCCGCTGCCCGCGCGCTGGCATCCTGCGTGTTCAGAGCAGCTATGTAGGCGTTGTATTCCGCTGGATCCTTGATGATCTTTTGCCCCGACGGCGGTTGCTGCGCGGCCGCGGCGAGAGTCAGAAGCAGAGCGAGCGCGCAGAGCGGGCGGCGGGCGAGATGGAATCGCAGGCTGTGCACAAGGGAAGCGTAGCACATGCGAAGAGAACGGCTGGAAGGCCCTCGTCGAGCGTAGTGTCTCAGTTTGACTGCGCCTTGAAAGGGCACGGCTTTAGCCGTGCCGTGAATTGCGCCAAATGAATCGGGGCTTTAGCCCCTGAGGGAACGCGGCATCAAACTGAGATACTACCGCGTCGAGTCTTTTCTTGTCGATTTTGGTTCAGCCTTCGCGCGGCTCCGGCGCAGCCTCGTCTCCGGGCCACCCGGTTGCGGCCAGATACGAAACCTCGTCTACGACGCGCTTCAGTTCGCCGACCATACGAACTTTCAGGCGAGCTTGAAAGATCTCAAGCAGCGAATGGAAGTACCAAAGCTGTTCCTTTGGGCCGCGCTTAAACCTGTCCCACACCGCCGGGCCGATCTCCCTCAAGTCATCGAGAATGGCCTTCGCGTTGTAGAGCTTATCGGCGGCGGAGATAAGCAGGACGTCTTCAGGCTCCTTGCACAGGCGCGCGAGATACGCGTCCTTGCGTTCCTCCCAGCCTTCCTTCTTGTCGTGATCCTCGGCGAGCGTGTCGGAGAGGCCTTCCACCATGCGCGCGACATTGGCGCCGAATTCCTTCTCGACGTCGTCGAGCCGCGGCTTGCCGCCGTGGTCTTCAACGGTGTCATGCAGGATTGCGGCGATCACCATGTCTTCTGTGACTGGAACCGCGCCGCCGGCCTCGCCCATCACCAGCGACGCGACTCCAAGCAGATGAGCCATGTACGGAATCTGCGTTCCCTTGCGGGTTTCCGTGTGGAGCTTGCGCGCGTAGTCGACGGCGCGGGTGAATCGGTCAGAAAGGACGAGGGGTTGTGCGGGGTTGTTCATCTGTTAGTACCTCACCCGATGAGCAAGTGGTAGAAATTGCACTGGCTTGGTTGTCCCGACACTTCGCGTCAGAGCCCCAGCTTCGCCCACATCGCATCAACTTTGGCCTTCGTCGCGCGGTCCATCTCGATCATCGCCGGCCACGGCCGCTCGAAGCCTTCGGCCTTCCACTTGCGCGTGGCGTCTACTCCCATCTTCGATCCGTAGTTGGGCAGGCGGCTCGCATGGTCGAGCGAATCGATGGGGCCAAGAGTAAATTGAATGTCGCGCTCGGGATCGATATTGTTGGCCACGCGCAGCACAACCTCGGGAATATTCTGCACGTCGCAATCCTCGTCCACCACCACGATGCACTTGGTAAACATGGCCTGGCCCAGCGACCAGATGCCGTGCATCACCTTGCGCGCATGGCCGGGATAGCTCTTGCGGATCGACACGATCATCAGGTTGTGGAAGACGGCCTCGACGGGCAGATGAATGTCCACCAGCTCGGGGATGGTCATCTTCATCGCGGGCAGAAAAATGCGCTCGACGGCCTTGCCCATCCATGCGTCCTCCATGGGCGGCTTGCCCACGATGGTCGCGGCGTAGATCGGATCCTTGCGATGGGTAACGCAAGTCAGGTGAAAGACCGGATACTCGTCCTCAAGCGTGTAGAAGCCCGTGTGGTCGCCGAAGGGACCTTCGGCGCGCAGCTCGCCAAGCTCTACGTATCCCTCAAGAACAATCTCCGCGTGCGCCGGGACCTCGAGATCGACGGTCTCGCACTTGACGATTTCGACGGGCTTGCCGCGCAGAAAGCCGGCGATGAGGAACTCCTCGACCTCTGGCGGCGCGGGAACGATGGCGGCGAAGGTCGTTGCCGGATCGGTGCCAATGGCCACGGCGACTTCAAGCCGCGAGCCTTTCAACGCACCAATCGACACCTGCGGCGTGCCGGCCAGAGGACCATCGGGAATGGTGACCGCGCCGCCGGCCGAGTCGGCCATGATGGCCACGCGCGCGGCTTCGGCGCTCTGCGTGAGATCGGCCGACGCGGCAGCGGCGTTGCGCAGCGCCTCGCGATAATGCTCGGCGGCGACTTTCTGCCGCTGCCAGTGCATGCCCGTGGTCTGGCCGTCGTAGACCTGCATGCGATACATGCCTATGTTGCGCTTGCCGGTACGCGGATCGCGCGTGTGCACGCAGGGTAGCGTGATAAAATGTCCGCCGTCCTGCGGCCAGCACTTGAGAATCGGGAAATAGTTAAGGTCGAAGCGCTCGCGCCGGATCATTTCCTTGCACGGGGCGTCTTTGGCGTTCACAATTTTGGGAAATGCATTCGAGAGCTCGCCAAGTTGCGGCAGCATCTTCAGCTTGTCGAGCAGGCCTTCGGGCGCCTTCACGTTCATCAGGCCGCTGATGCGCGCGGCGATCTCGTCGAGCCGGTTGACACCTAATGCCAGCGCCATGCGCCGCTCGCTGCCGAACTGGTTGATCAGAATTTTGTGGCCGGGATGACCTTTGACGTTTTCAAACAGCAGCGCCGGCCCGCCGGGAGCATATTTCTCCTGCGTCGCGGGTGCCCCATCCTTTCCGCGCTCTTTGCGGAAAGGGTGGGAGCGCGAACCTGTCTTCGACACGCGGTCGGTAATCTCGGTGATTTCGAGCTCCGGCGAAACCTCTTCGCGGATGCGGCGGAGCTCGCCATGTTTTTCGAGTGTTTCGATCCAGTCGCGCAGATCGTCGGTTGCCAAGGGCATGCTCCCCGGCGGTAATGACCGCCTTCAACCCTTTAGCTTATAGCGTCGCTGCGGCCGTTGGCGCGGAATCCGCCGGCGGAATCGCGTCCAGCGGGAAGCCCAGCCGCTTCCACTCGTCGAAGCCGCCGCGCAGCGGGCGCACGCGATCGATGCCCAGCTTGTGCAGCTCCATGGCGGTTTTGGCTGCGGTGGCCTCGCTGGGGCAGGTACAGTAGAGCACCACGTCGCGGTCGCGGGGAATCTCGTGGTGGCGCGCAGCCAGAGCGTCGGGCGAAAGGTGCACAGCGCCGGGCAACGTGAACGGGTCGGGCACGAGTTCGAGCGGGTGGCGCAGGTCCACGATAAAGAACTCCTCGCCGGCCTCGAGCTGCCGCTTCAGTTCTTCCGGCTCCAGGCGCGAGGCGGCGAGCTTTTTCAGCACCACGCGGCGGCGAACAATGCGCGCCACGAGGAATCCCACGACCCCCAGAATGAGCAGTGCGCCGGAAAATCGGCCCGCCCAGTCGAGCAGGCTGGGATCGCGCTTCAGCAGGTCGCCAAAACATCTGCCGCAGGCCAGCAGCACGCCCACCCAGAGCGACGAGCCGATGGCGTCGTAGAGCAGAAACGGGCCAAACTTCATGCCATTCTGGCCCGCAACGGGCGGCGCCAGAGTAGACAGGCCGGGCACGAACTTGGCAAACAGGAGCATGGTTCCGCGGCGCCGGCCGAACGAGTCCTGGGTGCGGCGGACGCAGGTGGTCGGCTCCAGCGAAAGTTTGCAGAGCAGGCGCAGCACGTGGTGCCCGTGCCTGCGCCCGATAAGGAACCATACGCTATCGGCGGTAAGCGCGGCAGCCACCCCAACTGCCAGCGCCAGGGGAAAACTGATCTGCCTCTCGGCCGAAAGCGCTCCGGCGGCCAGCAGCACCGGCGTAGCCGGCAAGGGGATGCCAAGCTGCTCCACCAGGACCCAGGCAAAGAGCAGTAGGTAGCCGTACATCAACAGAATGTCGGTTGGCAGCGCCATGGGAGGTCCTGTGTGCCGGCGTGGGAAATCAGGCCGCCTGGTTCAGGCTTTTACTTGGAAGAAAAGACGGCTTCATCTTATGGGATGAAGCTCGGCGAAATTCGTTGCAAAGGCGCGGAGAAAAATGCAGTCGGCGGGGGTCAGGCGGGCCTGGTCTGCGAAGAAACCACCTGCTCGATGGTCCAGTCGACCCAACTGCCCTGCTCTGCTGGGCAGGTCAGCCGGCCTGGGTCATTAGCCAGCACGGAATCGACGAAGTTCTCCACGATGGGATAGTGAAGATTCGCGTGCGGAGGCAGCATCTCCACGCGGCCGGCAACACGCAGCTCCGGCCCGTTCAGCGGATCGAGGTCGATCTCGCCGTCCTCGCCGGTAATGCGAAATTGGTCGCGCGCCACGCGCGAGTTCCAGCGCACATCCACAACCGCGTGGACGCCGCCGGCAAACTGCATCAACACGGTCGCGGAGTCCTCCACGGCGATACGATGCACGGCGTTCGACAGCAGGCCGCAGGCGCGCTCCGGCTTGCCGAAGAGAAAGTTCAATGCGTCGATGCGATGCGAGGCGATGTCGTAGAGCGGGCCGCCGCCGGACAACGCCGGATCGCTGAGCCATTCGCGCCCCTCGATCTCAAGCCCACTGTGGCAATTGACCCCCGCCAGCAGTGGGCGGCCAATGGCGCCCTCGGCGATGAGTTGTTTGGCGCGGATGAGCTTGGGATAGAGCCGGCGATAGTACGAGACGCCGAACAGGCGCTCGGACGCTCGGCCCTCCGCGACCATGCGCCGAGCCTCGGCAAAGTTCATGGCCATCGGTTTCTCGCAGAGCACGTGCTTGCCCGCGCGCAGCGCCGTAATCACAGCATCAGCATGGAGTGCCACGGGCAATGCGATGTAGACGGCACCGACTGCCGGATCGGCAACCGCTTGTTCGACTGTCGGCCACGTCCGCGTGCCAGGATACGCCGCGGCCTTGGCCGGATCGCGCGTGACAAAGCCGCATAGCAGGCTTCGCGGTTCGGCTTGAATGGCGGGAATCGCTCGCTTTCGCGCGACGTCGCCGATTCCTGCGACAACCCAGTTGACAGTGTTCATGCTTCCGCCAGAATAAATTGCTTTTATTGCCCCGGCGCAAAAAAGCAGCCCCGAGGCGGCTTCAATGTGCTTTGAATGTGGGAGGGCTGCGGGGTTATTGCTCGGGGGCTACTGAATCGTACGTAGGCGTCGATGGAGACATAGTACCTTGTGCAGGGACTCGAGCCGGAGACGATTGGGCCTCCTGGTTCTTCACCGTGAAATAGTCGTGGTCCCACAAATCCTGGTAGAACGCGCCCGTCAGCTCGGCGGCGCGCGGGCCGAAGGTGGCCCTGCCTCCCTCGAGGAAAAAGACTGTCACCAGTCCGCCCTGCGGCGACTCGGAATAGGAGGCGAACCAGCCGAAACGAGTGCCGCTGTCGGAGCAGGTCCCGGTCTTGCCGAAGACCGGAAGCTCGCGGAAGTTGGCGCGCAGGCTGCGCGCGGTTCCGTACTCCACGGCGCCGGCCATCCCGTCCTCGAGGTCGGGAATAAACTTGGCGATATCGAGCGTGCGCTTGATCTTCGGCTGGAATGCGGCGGCTTCCTCCGGCGTGGCGGGATGCTGCAGATAGTAGAGCGTTCCGCCGTTGGCGATGGCCGCGACAAACGCGCCCAGTTGCAGCGGAGTGAGCGACACGCCCTGGCCGAAGCTGCACATGCGGCCCACGCCTCCCTCTGACTCGGGAATCGGCTGATCGGGATAGACGCCCAACTGCTCGCCGGGAATGTTGTAGCCGGCCAGCTCGCCCAGGCCGAACTGCGTGGCGTAGTGGCGCACGCGATCGAAGCCAAGCTCCCGGCCCATCTCTTCAAAGTAGAGGTTGTTGCTCTTGGCCAGCGCCTGGGTCATGTTCATGCGGAAGCCGGGGAGCCGAACCATGGTGTCGCTGGTCACCAGATTTTCTGAGAGTGCGGCCAGCGCCACCGTGAGCTTGATCGTCGAGCAGGGTTCGGCGCCCGGCGAAAGCGCCAGCTTCTGGTTCACCATGGCAAGAATGCGCCCGTTCGAGGGATCGATCGCCACGGCAGTGCCGTTCATGTCGCCCAGCGCGTCGATGGCGGCCTGCCGCACCACCGGATCCTCGCCGGCTGTTACGTCGCCCGCGCCGATCTCGCCCTGAAGATACGAACTAGATGTGAACCGCTCGTAGTACCGATGGCGGCGGTGATAGGAGGTCCGTCGTACGCGCGTGCTCGACGTGGTTGAGGTGCGCCTCGACGCGGTGGCTTTCGCCGTGACGCGCGTCGTGGACCCATGCGTGGACCCATGCGCGGACTCGGAACGCGCCCTGGAAGCACGATGCGGTGTGGTGTGCGCCGCGGATGTGCGGGAAGCAGGCGTTTGCGTATTCGCAGTGGCGGATGCGGCTGTGTGTCCAGCGGCAGAGTGGGTCGCGGTTGCGGCAGCCATGTGCGCTGCGCCGCGATGCGCGGCCGTACGATGTGTTTCCGAGATATGCGATGCCGGCTTCGATTTCGAATGATGCAGCGTGCTTTGCGGAGTGTCGAAAGCTCCCGCGCATGCGGCGCCGATGCCGAAAAGAATCAATATCGAAACTAGCGATGCAACGTGGGACAGCTTCATCCAGCCAACATCCTCTCCACATGGATTCCGCGCCACGCTTTCGCTCGTAAACGGCGCACATCGTGCTTTTCAAGCGATAACACGCCAAACTTTTTTTAGTTGCAGGTCCGGCAGCATTCTCTTACCGTACCCGCGTCAACCGACAACCCAACTGCGCAATCGAAAACTAACTCACCCACCGGCTGTTGCCCGCTTCCACAACAGCCTTGAGCCAGTATTCTCTCTCGCTCAGCGAGCGCACCACATACAACTTTCGGGGCGTTCTGTTTACTATAACCCCTCAGCGCCCATTTTGGAACCGTTCCCGCCCAAGCCCAGGCTGGTGAACGAGATGAGAATCTAAAACTTCAGCCGGCGCAGAAACGTGGGCACATCCAGATCGCGCTCAGGTTGCTCGTTGGGCTCGGTGTAGAGCGACGCTGACTGCTGCGTACCGGCCTCCACTGTTTCCATTACGCCCTGCGGAGCCTCTGCGAAATCCCCGGCATAGTCCCTGGGCGGAGGCTGGGTTCCCGTCTCTACCCCCTCGAATCGCAGCTCCGGCGCAGCGGCCACGCTCTCGCGTTTCGATCCAGACTCCCCCGCATGATCCGCTGCCGCTTTCTCCTGCGGAGCGGCTACAGTTACTGTGGTCGCAACGCCTGGAGCAGCCGAGGCAAAAAAGAACCCGTTATCCGCGCTCTCTGTCGCCGCTTCCTCTTCCTCGCTTAGAAAGCGCGCCGGCGCAGGGGCGGGCTCCGGTTCGCTTTCGCGCATCCAGTTGTTGGGCGCGACCACCCGCACTGATACCACCGGCGTCTCCTCCACGTTCAGCATGCGCGCGCGGCGCTCCGGCATCTGGTCGCGGAAGCCGGTGGCGATCACGGTGATCTTCACCTCTTCATTCATCTTTTCGTCGAGCACGGCGCCGAAGATGATGTTGGCGTCTTCGTGCGCGGCCGATTGAATCAGCGACGATGCTTCATTCACCTCCGAAAGCTTCAGCGAAGTCGATCCGGTGATGTTGATGAGGATGCCCCGCGCCCCGTCGATAGCGCCCGCTTCCAGCAAAGGCGAAGCCATCGCCGCCTGCGCCGCTTCCACGGCGCGGTTGGCGCCCGAGCGCACCGCCGTGCCCATCACTGCGTGGCCCATTCCTGCCATGGTTGTCTTCACGTCGGCAAAGTCGCGATTGATGATGCCGGGGATGGTGATGATGTCGCTGATTCCCTGCACTCCCTGCCGCAGCACATCGTCGGCGATGCGGAAGCTCTCGAAGAATCCCGCATCCTTGGCCACGACCAGCAGTTTTTCGTTGGGGATCACGATCATCGTGTCCACGCTCTCTACCAGCTCTTTCAGCCCGCGCTCGGCCTGCGTGAGGCGGCGCTTGCCCTCAAACGCAAACGGCCGCGTGACCACGGCCACGGTCAATATGCCCATCTCGCTGGCCAGCGAGGCAATCACCGGCGCAGCCCCGGTGCCCGTGCCGCCGCCCAGGCCTGCCGTCACAAACACCATGTCGGCGCCTTCGAGCGCTTCGATGATCTTCTCCGAGTCCTCCAGCGCGGCGCGGCGGCCTATGTCTGGATTCGAGCCCGCACCCAGCCCCGAAGTGAGCCGCACTCCCAGTTGCAGCTTCACCGGCGCCTGCGAAAGCTTCAGCGCCTGCACATCGGTATTGGCGGCGATAAACTCCACGCCTTCCAGGTGCGCCTGGATCATGCGGTTCACGGCATTGCTGCCGCCGCCGCCCACGCCGATCACCTTGATATGTGCGTCGCGCATCGTCTCTTCGTGGAATTGAATGCGCATCTCTCCGGCTTCATTCTTCGGCTGTTCCATTGGGGCTCCGCCCTCCTCGTCTTCCGATGTCCCGATCGAACGTTCTTCGTTCAACGTTTGAAAAACTCGCTTCGTCTTTCTTGTTCTCCTACTCCCTAGTCCCTAGTCCCTAATCCCTGTTTTTAGAAGCTCGCTGCAAACACTGCGCGCAACTTGTTGCGCAAACTGCTGTTGTTCTCCTCGGCCGCGCGCGTCATTCTGGTTCGGTTCGCATAAAGAACTATGCCGATGGCCACGGCCCAGGCCGGGTGATTCAGTTCCTGCGGCATGTGCGACAGGCGCACGGGCAAACCCATGCGCGCCGGTGCGCGCAACTGGCTCTCTGCAACGTCGAGCATGCCGGGCAGCATGGCGCCGCCGCCGGTGAGCACGCAGCCAGCGCCCAGCGCATCCACCACCCCGCCATAGCGCAGGCTTTCTTTCACGTAGTACATCAGCTCGCGCGCCCGCGGCTCCAGGATCTCCGCCATAGTGCGCAGCGGCAGCGCGGCCGGCGCGCCCTGCTGTGTGGTGATTTCGATCTCCGCCAATTGCGGAACCGCCGTCACCACTGCATTCCCATACTGCCGCTTCAGCTCTTCCGCCTGTGACACGGGTAATTGCAGTCCAATGGCGAGGTCGTTGGTGAAGTGCGCTCCGCCGATGGGAACCGACGCGGTATATGCAACCGCACCCTCGAAAAACACCGCCAGATCGCTCGAGTGCGCGCCAATATCGAGCAGGCACACGCCCAACTCGCGCTCGTCGGCTGAGAGCGTGCACTCGGCTGCAGCCAGCGGCTCCAGCACCGCTTCCGAAACCTCCAGCCCCGCGCGGTTGGCGCAGGTGACCGTACTTTGCAGAGCGCTGCCCGAGCACGTGGCGATGTGCAGCTCCACTTCCAGCCGCGCGCCCACCATTCCCACCGGATCGAATATCCCCGGCTGTTCGTCGAGGATGAACTGCCGCGGCAGCAGGTGCAGAATCTCGCGGTCTGCGGGGAGCTCGATGGCTCGTGCCCGGCCAATGGCGGCACGCACGTCCTCGCCGGTAATCTCGCGCATGCCTCGGCTCAACTGGAACCCGCCGTTGCTGTTCAGCCCGCGTATGTGCGGCCCGCCCACCCCCGCAACGCACCCATCGATATTGATGTGGGCCACTCGCTCGGCCTGCTCGTTGGCCGCGCGCACCGCCTTTGCCGCGGGCGCGAGCTCCCCCACGAGACCCTTGCGCATCCCGGCCGACGGCGCCGCGCCATGGCCGAGATAGCGCAGCACTCCATCGTTCACATCGGCTGCCAGCACGCGTGTCCACGCGCTGCCGATGTCGAGCACCACAATCGGGTTGTCCTGTCTCTGGCCCATTCTTTTTCACCCGCCCTGTGCGCCGGCAGCCTGGATTCTTAGGAAGCGGTCTTTACTTCTTAGCGTGTTGTCTGCGGCCGGACGGGATGTTGTGGCGGAATTCCGCCGTGTTGTGTTCTGCGCAGCCGTCCTTTTAGCGGGAGCCGCGTGCTTCTTGCCTTCCGCGGGCTTGTTCTTCCCCGCTGTGGGCGCGCCGGAACCGGAAGCATGTGCAGATGGCTTCGCCGCTTTATTCCCATGCGCGCTCGGAGCCGCTGTATCGCCGGCGGCCTGCTTCGCCGCGCTTGGGCTTGCAGCATCGCTCGCTGACGGTTCCGAGGCCTCCTTCCCCGACGCCATCTCCAGCACCACCTGGCTGTCGTAGCGCAGATCCACTGCCGCCAGGTTTGGATATTGCTGGCGCCACCCCGCAATGTGCGCCTTGTATCGCTGGTAACGCTCCAGGAAATGATCCTCGCCAAAATGCGCCAGAATGTCGGCGCCCTGCTCAGGCATCAGCACGCGCGCATCTTCGGGATCGGTCAGGTCAATCTCCGAGATCTGCTCGGAGTTGTGCTTCCCATCGGCGTCGAGCTCCGTCATCAGCCGCAGATACAACGCGATACGCGCTTGGCGGGAGCCCGCCGGGTCGCCGGGATCGATGCCCGTCAACACCGGAAACGAGTAGTGGCGCTTGGCCATCGTCGCCGGCGCCATGGAGAGCAAGACGCCGCTCGCGTCCACCAGTCCGATCTGCTGTCCGTGCCGCGTGAACGCCACAGGCTGCCTCTCGACAACTGCAACGCGAATCTGATCGGGCAGTAAACGCATCACCGTCGCCCGCTCGATCCAGGGGATCTGTTCGAGTTGTTTCCGTCTTTCGCTCAGTGAAACAAAAAAAATATTGCGCCCGATGTCTTCGCCGAAGACGGGCAGCATCTCGGCGCGGCTCACTTCGGTGAGGCCGGTGGCTTGAATATTCTCGGTTCCCGCAATGCGGAAACGCGCATCGCGCTCCAGGTAGTGTTTGAGCGTCAGGCCGGCCGTCGTGAAGCCGCCGAGCACCAGGACTACGCCGGCGGTGAGGAACACGCGGCCAACGGTGCTCGCCGGCCGCCACCAGGGCCGCTTCGGCGCGCCAAAGCGCCCCGCGGTGGAACGCGGCACGCCATCATCGTCCGGATCGTCAAACTCCAGCGGCATGCCCGGGCTGCGCCTGCCCGCCGTTGCGGGGCGGAATTGCCCCGGCAGGGACGAATCTTCTCGCAGACGCCGCGCGCGAATCTCCACGGGCGGTTCGTCTTCCCACAACAGGGGCCGGTTTGTGGTGTTCCCTTGATTCGTCACGCCTGAGCAGGGTCGTGGCAATCGCCAGATTTCACTATAGCCCGCGCTGAGATGTGAGTTTTTAGTGAGATGGCCGGGGGTATCCGTGGGGTTACGGGGTGAAGACAGAGATCGGAGAACAGAGATCAGGTAGCCCCTGTAGAACGCTTTACATATAACGTATTTCGTTATATTCTTATGAAGAATGATCCAGAGCTTCAAGGACACGGATACAAAGGAGCTCTACGACACGGGCTCAAATAAGCGCTGGAGCGCGATCAGGGCCGTTGCTCGGCGCAAGCTGGATCAGATTGAAGCGTCGATCGACCTGAGCGATTTGCGCATCCCTCCGGGCAACCGTTTGGAGGCTTTAAAGGGGGATCGTATCGGCCAACACAGTATCCGGATCAATGATCGATACCGCATCTGTTTCTTGTGGAGGGTCGACGGGGCGCACGAGGTCGAGATCACGGATTACCACTAGATGTATTGCCAATGGAGTGGCAAAGTATGGCTATCAAAAGACCAACCTCAGGATGGAACCTTCAGAGGGTTAGCACGCACCCCGGCGAGATGTTGCTCGAGGAGTTCCTGGTCCCGCTCGGCATTACGCAGAATGCCTTGGCTCTGAAGATCCGCGTGCCTGCGACGCGCATCGGCGAGATTGTCCACGCCAAGCGAGCGATTACTCCGGACACCGCGTTGCGCCTGGCGCGCTTCTTCGGCAATAGCCCGGAGTTCTGGCTGAACCTTCAGCAGATGCACGATCTTTCAAAGGCCCGCCTCGAATTGAAGAAGACGATAGAGCGCGACGTGGAGGCCTACGCAGGCGCTTGATCCTTGTGCGTGAGTTGACGAGAAAAAATCCCCCTCCTCACGATTCGGTTAAACCCCCTCCAGCGCCGCCAGAATCTGTGGCGCCAATTGGCTTACGCTCCCCGCGCCCAGCGTCAGAATCAGGTCGCCTTCGCGTGCAGCGGCCGCAACCGCGGCGATGGCCTCGCCAAACTCGGGCGCGAACGCAACGCGCGGCCCCCCTGGTCCATTTTTTATGCGCTCCACAAGCCGCTCCGCCGTGACGCCCGGAATCGGCTCCTCGCTGGCTGCGTAAATGGGCAGGACAATCACCGTGTCGGCGTCTTTGAATGCGCCTGAGAACTCGTCCAAAAGATCAAGCGTTCGGGAGTACCGGTGCGGCTGAAAGATCACGTGGATCCGGCCGTGGCCGCACTCGCGCGCAGCAGCCAACGTGGCCTGAATTTCAGTCGGGTGGTGGCCGTAGTCATCGACCACACTGACGCCGCGTGCCTGGCCGCGCTGCTGGAATCGCCGGTCGACACCGCGAAAGTGCGCGAGCCCCTCGGCGATCTTTCCCTGCGGAATCTCGAGTTGGCGCGCGATGGCCACGGCTGCAGTTGCGTTGAGCACATTGTGCCGCCCTGGTACGTGCAGCTCGAACGGCCCCAACGGCCCCGCGGCCGTGTGCACCTGAAAACGCGAGAAGCTGCTTCCCTGCCCTGACTCCTGGCTCGGCGGTTGTCCGGAATCGACCGGCTCCAGACGGTAGTCAGCCTCGGCAGCCACGCCGTAAGTCAGCACTCGCCGCCGCGCTCGCGGCAGAATTCCTTTGAGCAGCGGGTTGTCCACGCAGGCCGTTACCGCTCCGTAGAACGGCACGCGGTTTATGAACTCCACAAAGGCGCGTTCCACGTCGGCCATGTCGTGGTAGCAGTCCATGTGCTCGCGATCGAGATTCGTGACCACGGCCAGGATGGGCGAGAGCTTGAGAAACGAGCGGTCGCTTTCGTCGGCTTCGGCCACCAGATATTGCGAGGTGCCCAGGCGCGCGTTCGAGCCCAGCGCGTCCACGCGCCCGCCCACGACGACCGTGGGATCGAGTCCGCCTGCCGCCAGCACCGCAGCGACCATCGAAGTGGTCGTCGTCTTGCCGTGCATGCCGGCGATGGCGATGCCATACTTGAGCCGCATCAGCTCAGCCAGCATCTCCGCGCGCTGAATCACGGGAATCTTGCGCGCGTGCGCCTCCATTACTTCGGGATTGGTCGTGTTCACTGCCGAACTGGTGACGACGACCGTCGCTCCTGTAACATTTGCCGCGTTGTGCCCCTCATAAACCGTCGCGCCCAGTCGCGCCAGCCGGTCGGTCACCGCGCTGCGTCTGAGATCGGAGCCCGAGACCTTCATGCCCAGGTTAAGCAGGATCTCGGCAATGCCGCTCATGCCGATGCCGCCGATCCCGATAAAGTGCGCGTGCTGCGAGGTTGCAAACATGGAAGGTGAATCTCCACTGTAGCAGCGAAGAACAGCCCGTGGACGGTGGAAACTTCGTGGTGGTTCCCCGGAAGCCGTATTTCGGATCTCCCGAAGCAACACTTTCGCTCCGGAAGCAGGCGTCATGAACCCGATTCCCACGAAAAGTTGCGCCATTTTATTTGCGCGCCGACGCCGCAACCTTTTGAGCCGCTGGTGTTTGCATTGGACAGAACCGGCCAGCCCCAAGGTGGTGGGCCAGCCGGGGTTCCCACGGACGGGTGGCTCGAGGAGCTGGGGTCCGTGGGGTGGTAGCCGGGGTGGACGAGCAAGCGGGTCCGCCTGGATTGGAGGTTTTATGGGCGGCATGAAGCAGTGGATGTTGGGAGCGGCATTGGCAGCCGGAGCTTTGGGCTTGAGCGCGGCGCCCGCCCAGGCAGCTCGCGTAGGAATCTACGTCGGCGCGCCGGCAGCCTACATTCCCCCATGCCCCGGAGCGGGCTATGTGTGGGTGGCCGGCTACTGGAATAACGGCTACTGGATACCCGGCTACTGGAACTACGTGGGCATTGGCCCTCGCCTAGCCGTTCGCGGCGGGTTTGGCTGGGACCGCGGGCCGGTCGTCTCTCACCGCGGTTTTGACCGGCATCCTGCCCCTGAGCGTTTTCGCAGGTAGTTTCGCCTTCTGCTGCCTGCACCATGCGGCCTCTCCAAACTGGAGGGGCCGCTTTTTTGGGCAGTTTCGCGATTTGAAACGTCTCTTAGAGTGTGGCGTAACTCCCTTTGGGGTAATGGCCAAGGCAATGCAAAGAGGAAAGTTCTTGCTCTTTTGGGCGGGGTGACGGATTCTTTCACCGGACCGCAACAAATGGGCGAAAATGCTGTTTAACGAGTTGTAAGCCGGCCGCAAGAGGAAATGAGAGAGGCCGGGTGGTGCTGAGGCCGGAGGCGGCTCCGGGGCCCAATCCGGGCAAGGCAAGGATCGGGCAGCACAAGGAGGGTGTTATGAAGCAACTCCGTTTGGTTTTGCTGGCAATGCTTGTGGTTCTGCCGTTCGCCTTTGTATCGCAAGCGAACGCCCAGATCGGGGTAGGAATCGGCGTAGGCCCCGCAGTGGTGGATCCCGGATATTACGGCGATTACGGCCCCCCGGATTGCGAATGGGGCTACTACTCGTATTACCCTTACGCCTGTGCGCCTTACGGCTACTACGGACCTGACTGGTTCTATAGCGGTGTCTTCATCGGCGCTGGGCCTTGGTACGGGTGGGGTCGTCACGGCTGGGGCCGCGGCGGATATGGCTACGGTGGACGCGGCAGATATGCCTACGGTGGACGCGGCGGATACGGCTATGGTGGGCGTGGCGGATACGGCTACGGCGGCCGTGGCGCCTATGCCGGCCGCGGCTATGCCGGCGGTGGCGGAGCGCGCGGATATGCTGGCGGCGCGCACGGATACGCCGGTGGTGGTGGTGCTCGCGGATATAGCGGCGGCGCGCGCGGATACGCCGGCGGTGGCGGTGCTCGCGGATATGCTGGCGGCGCGCGCGGCGGATTCAGTGGCGGCGGTGGTGGTGGCTTCCACGGTGGAGGCGGTGGCGGAGGCGGCCACAGCGGTGGTGGAGGCGGCGGCCACGGCGGTGGTGGACACCGCTAATCCCGGCTTACGGCGGAAGCTTGAAATTCCGCTCATTCATGACAAAAGGCCCGCTTGCTTCGGCAGGCGGGCTTTTTTGCGTCCCGCATCTGGACCTGTTCCGTCAATTGAACGACCACGCCAGGGGTGCCCCATCCTTGGCGCGTCTTTGCTTTTACGCCAAGGGTGGGATGACTCAGCTTTTTCCGCTACGTGCCTAACTCACTGACTCGCCAACTCCCAGCCCCGCCATCTCCGCCAGCCGATCCGCTATCCTCTCCGCCGCGCCCGGATGCGCCTGTGTGCGTGCCGCAACGGCCATCACGGCCAGCCGCGCGGGATCGTTCAGCAGATGGATGAGCGTTTCAAGCAGCACGCCGGGAATGTCGAGGTCCGTCTCCTCAAGCATCACGGCCGCTCCAGCTTGAACCATGGCCTCGGCGTTGCGCCGCTGGTGCTCGTCGGTTGCGGCCGCAAAGGGAACCAGCAGCGCGGGCTTGCCGGCCGCCGCCTCCTCGGCCACGGTCGAAGCTCCGCTGCGCGACATCGCCAGATTCGCCCGGCCAACGCACGCCGCCATATCGTCGAGGAACGGCCGCACCTGCCAGCGCGAGGGGTCCGCGCAACTCGCCGCATAGGCCGCTTCGGTCGCCTCGCTGTGGCGCGTTCCGCATTGATGCATGACCGTCAGTCCCGGGACCGCATCGAGCAACGGCTTGATGATTTGCGGCAGATGGATGTTGAAGATCCGCGCGCCCTGCGATCCTCCGAAGACCAGCAGGTGCGGAGCGCCAGTGGGCGGCTCAAGCGCGAAGAACTCCGGCCGCACCGGAACGCCCGTGACCTCGGCGTTGCGGAACCATTTGGCAGCGACAGGAAAGTTGATAGCCGCCGCCTGCACCCGCTTGCCTACCAGCCGGTTGGCCAGGCCGGGCATAGCATTCGGCTCGAAGGCCATGGCGGGAATCCTTTGCCACAGCGCCGCAATCATTGCCGGACCGGAGGCGTAGCCCCCGACGCCCAGCACCGCGCCCGGCCGGAACTCGCGCATCATCCGCCTGCAATCGAAGACACTGCCTGGCAGCCGCGAAAGAGTCCGCAGCCGGGTCATCAACGAGACGCTTTTCAGCGGGCCCACATCGATCAGCCGCAGCGCGAAACCCGCCTCCGGCACAAGCCGCGACTCCAACCCGCGAGCCGTGCCGACCAGCAGAATTTCAGCCCCGTGCCGCTCGACCAGCGCACGCGCCACGGCCAGCGCGGGAATGATGTGCCCGCCCGTTCCCCCGCCGGCAATCAGAATTCGTAGTTCAGCCATGCGCTTGCCCTGATCCCTGATCCCTGACCCCTGATCCCTGTCTTTTTCACTCCGCCCGCCGGCTGATATTCAGCAGAATCCCGATGCTCGCCAGCGTGCAGAAAAGCGACGTGCCTCCGTGCGAGATCAGCGGCAGCGGAATGCCTTTGTTGGGAACCAGCGACAGCACCACGCTGATGTTGAAGAAGGCCTGCAACAGAATCGTGGTCGTGATGCCAAACGCTGCCAGCCGTGCGAAGGGATCGGTACAGCGAAACGCGGTGCGCAGCCCGCGCACGCCAAACACGACAAACAGCACCACGATGAACATGGCGCCGATGAAGCCCAGTTCTTCGGCGATGTTGGCAAAGATGAAGTCCGTCGAGGCCTCGGGCAGATAAAACAGCTTCTGCATCCCTTCCATATAGCCGCGGCCGGTCAGCCCTCCGGTGCCCACGGCGATCAGCGATTGGTAAATGTGATAGCCGGCGCCCAATGGATCGGATTCGGGATTGAGAAAAACCAGCATGCGCGCGCGCCGCCACGGAACCCAGAAGAGCAGCGCGGCCAGCGCAGGCGCCGCCACCGCCGCGGCGCCCAGCAGAGCCTTCCACTCCATCCCCGCCAGCACCAGCACCATGGCGGTCACGCCCGCCAGCACCAGCGCCGTGCCCAGGTCGGGCTGGACCACCACGAGCACGATGAACAGCCCCGGAATGAGCGCCGCCGGCACGAGCGTATGCTTCCAGTCGCGCATGGCGCCCAGCCGCGTGTGCAAAAACCACGCCAGAAAAAGCACCAGCACCGGTTTCGCAATCTCCGAGGGCTGAAAAGTGAAGAAATCGCCAAAGCGAATCCAGCGATGCGTGTGGTGCGAGCCGGGCATCAGGAAAACCAGCACCAGCAGCACCGTGGTAACGCACAGCGCGGGATAGATGAACCGCGGCGAATTGTAGCGGCTCACGTCCACGTGCATGAGCACCAGCAGTGTGAGCACGCCCACCGCGGCCCACACGGCCTGCGTCAGGATAAACGTGTACGCCGAGTGGTACCTTTCCTGATCGACCACGGCCGAAGCGGAGAAGACCATCACCAGCCCGGTGACCACCAGCACCAGCGTGGTGAAGAACAGCCATTTGTCGACGCCGACTCGCTTCGCCATAGATCTCTACGCGCTCTGCTTTGCCTTCCAATCCTGCTGTTCCGCCACAAGCTGCTTGAACACACGGCCGCGGTGTTCGTAATTCTCAAACTGATCGTAGCTGGAGCAGGCCGGCGCCAGCAGCACCACGTCACCGGGCCGCGCCGCGGCGGTGGCCGCGCTCACCGCCTTGGCCAAAGTCTCGCAGGAGTGAATGGGAACCACCCCGCGCAGATCCGTCTCAATCTTGGCCGCCGCCGAGCCGATGGTGTACACGGCGCGCACCCGCTCACGCAGCAGCGGCGAGAGTGGCGTATAGGGCGCGCCTTTGTCCTTGCCGCCCATAATCAGATGAATGCCGCCGGAAAACGCTGCAATGGCCTTTGCCGTCGCGTCCACGTTGGTGGCCTTCGAGTCGTTGTAGAACTCGACGTCATGGATGGTGGCCACGTACTCCAGGCGATGCTCCACCGCCTGGAACTTCTCGATGGCGCGGGCAATCGCCTCGCCGGGTGCGCCGGCTAGCCGCGCCGAGCACACAGCAGCCAGCACGTTCTCCACGTTGTGTTCGCCCTTCAGCGAAATCTTCGCCAGCGGCAGAATCGTCTCGATCGCCACCCCCGGCGCGGAGCGATAGACCACATATTCGTTCTCCACCCACGCGCCCTGCTCGACCTCGTGCCTGGCCGAAAACCAGTAGACCGGAGCTTTCGACCGCGCCGCGGCCTGGGCGGCGCGAGCGTTGTCGGCGTTCAGCACCAGGCTGTCGCTTGCGTCCTGCGCGGCGAAGATGCGCTCCTTGGCCAGCGCATAGTCCTCGAAGGTGCCATGGCGGTCCAGGTGATCGGGCGTAATGTTCAGAATCACCGCAATCCTCGGGTGGAACTGCTCCGTACTCTCAAGCTGGAAGCTCGACACCTCCAGCACCGACCATGTGTAGTCCGTGCTCTCTTCGATCAGGCCCGCAACCGCCACGCCGATGTTGCCGGCAACCAGTGTCGGATATCCGGCCTCCTTCAGAATCTCGCCCGCGAGAGTCGTCGTTGTCGTCTTCCCGTTCGACCCCGTGATCGCCAGAATCTTGCCCTTCAGGAATCGCGCCGCCAATTCCAGCTCGCCGATCACCGGGCGGCCGAAGTTCCTCGCCTGCACCAGCTCCGGCGTATCCAGCGGCACGCCGGGGCTCACCACGATCAGATCCTGCTTGCGGAAGGTCAGCAGTCCGTGCCCGCCGGCCTCCACCATGATCCCTTCCTCGAGCAGCGCCGGAATCTCCTTGGCCAGCGACTCGGCGCTCCGGATATCGGAAACCGTCACCTGCGCGCCTTTGTGGCGCAAAAACAGCGCCGCCGCAAGCCCTGACTTCCCCAGGCCTACAACCAGAACCTTCTTGCCCTTCAATTCCACCATTTCGACCGATCCTTACAGCCTGAGGTGAGAGTCGTGTGTTGAAAGGGCACGACTTCAAAGCCTGCCCTGAGCGCAGTCGAAGGGTGCCGTACAGTCATTCAAACCGATCTGGCTTTAGCCCCTGAGGGATGCCTTTCTCGTCCAAATGACTCTCACCACCGGCTGTTAGCGGCTTCGAGCAACAACCTTTATTGTGCACCGCGCGCCCTCTGGTGCGGGCTGTCTCTAGCGCAATTTCAAAGTGGTGAGTGCAAACAATGCAAACACCAGGGCGCCGATCCAGAAGCGCGCGATCACCTTTGACTCGCTCCAGCCCAACTGCTCGAAGTGGTGGTGCAGCGGCGCCATCTTGAAGATACGCTTCTTGCGCAGTTTGTAGCTGCCCACCTGCAGGACCACCGAAGCCGCTTCAAGGATAAACACGCCGCCGATGAACGGCAGCAGCAATTCCTGCCGGATCGTGATGGCCACCGTGCCGATGGCCCCGCCTAGCGCCAGCGAGCCCACGTCGCCCATGAAGATCTCCGCCGGGTGCGCGTTGTACCAGAGAAATCCAATCGATGCGCCGACCATCGACCCGCAAAACACCGTCAACTCGCCCACCATGGGCATTCGCTGCAGTTCCAGGTAGTCGGCGAAGACCACGTGGCCGCTGATGTAAGTGAGCACCGCCAGCGCCCCGGCGGCGATGATGGTGCAGCCGATCGCCAGACCGTCCAGTCCGTCGGTCAGGTTCACGGCGTTCGACGTGCCCACCAGCCATAGCACCACCCACAACACGAACGGCACAAACGCAAACAGGGCCAGGTGTGGAACCGTACTAGGCCACCCATGCCACAGCAGATCGGGCCGCAGGCTCTTGATAAACGGCACGGAAAGCCGCGTCGAAAATACCTTGAACTCGTCCAGCACCACCAGCGTTACTGCCACCATCGCTCCGGCCAGCCCCTGCCAAAGCAGCTTGGCCCGCGCCGTCAAGCCCAGGCTGCGCCGCTGCACCACCTTGATGTAGTCATCGGCAAAGCCGATCGCCCCGAACGCCAGCGTGGAGAAGACCACGATCCACACAAACGGATTCGCCGGGTCGGACCACAGCACCGTGGGCAGCAGAATGGCGATGCAAATGAGCACGCCGCCCATCGTCGGTGTCCCCGTCTTCTTCAGGTGCGATTGCGGCCCGTCCTCGCGCACAAACTGCCCGATCTGGAACTCCCTCAGCTTCTGAATCACGTACGGCCCGATGAAGAGCGCAATCAGCAGCGCCGTGAGCGAGGCAAACGCGGTGCGAAACGTGAGGTAGCGGAAGATCCGGAACGGGTGGAAGAACGGAAACAGCTTTTCGTACAGCAGCCAGTAAAGCAAGTTGCCTCCCAAGCCGGGTTGAGGCGGAGTTTCAGCTTGATTCTACAGGCTTAGGGGGTTGGCCGAGCGGCGAGCCACGTGACGAACTCGATTCACTTCCAGCCGCGTGCACCGCTACGCGCCAAAAACACATCTGTCATCCTGAGCGACCGAGCAAGCCGGTACGGCGCAGCGAAGGAGCCGAAGGATCTGCGGTTGCTCTTCGTTTCGTGTCAGGACGCAAGTTCACTTCTGCCACAACCGGATGTCATCTTGAGCGACTGGAGCGCAGCGGAAGGAGTCGAAAGATCTGCGGTTGCTCTTCGTTTCGTGTCAGGACGCGAGTTCACTTCTGCCACAATCGCATGTCATCTTGAGCGACTGGAGCGCAGCGGAAGG
>JBEKXX010000041.1:0-22906 GCA_049511595.1 Occallatibacter sp.
ACAGGCGCAGCAACAGCAGCAGCAACAGCAGCGCGCCCAGCAACAGCAGAACCAGAACAACCAGAGGCAGGCGCAGCAACAGCAGCAGCAACAGCAGCGCGCTCAGCAACAGCAGAACCAGAACAGGCAGCAGGCGCAGCAGCAACAACAGCAACCGCAGCGCACTGACGCGCAGCAGCGTGAGGAGCAGACCACCTGGCAAAATCACCGCGCAGGGAACTGGCAGTCAGACCACCGCAACTGGCAACAACGGGGCGGCTATAACGGCTACCGTGTCCCTGACGCCCGGTACAGCGTCTACTTTGGGCAGCGGAATGTGTTTCGGATCTACGGCCTTCCCTTCACGGTCTTTAATGGATACCCGCGTTTCCAGTACGACGGCTATTGGATTACGCTTCTCGACCCATGGCCGGGATACTGGTCGAATGACTGGTATGACACCGACGACGTCTACGTGGTTTACGAGAACGACGGTTACTACCTGTACGACGACAGGTATCCCGGCATCGGAATTGCGATCAGCATCTCGATGTAATGGCGTTGAGCGCGCGCAAGTCCTGAAGTGACAAGGCCGGTGGTGGGCTCAGTTGATGCGAACAGGCCAATGCACTCACTGAGCATAGGTTGAGCCTCGTTCAGAGCATAGGACCTGTGAAGCGCCCCAGTGTCTCTCATTTTTCAGCCCCGCCTCAGGGAACAGGGAACAGAAAGACAGGGAGCAGCCAATAGGGAGTAGGAAGACAATACCGGAGGGCAGCTTTGGGTCGAAAAGGGGCCGGTTTGGTCTCGAGAAACCCGCTAATTTCCACCGCTTTTGTCCACGGTTTTTAGGTCTGGTTGTTGATTCCATGCGAGTTAAGCTAAGTTTTATATCCTAGGGGTATGAAAAATTTTTATTATTTATTTTCGGACCTCCGAAACGGCGACGTAGCCAATAGCCAATAGCCAGTAGCCAATAGCCGGTGAGGAGACCTGGTTGAACGCTTATGGAATGAGTATGCGCCGGAGTGGGGAAATGATATGCAAACTTAGGGACATAGGGACTAGGGACGTAGGGACCAGAAAAACAACGACTTAGGGTGTAGTGTGCTGGGCGATTTTGGGGGAGGGGGACTTGACAAAAAGCAGGGACCAAGGGGCCAAGGGACCAAGGGAACGGAAGGCGGGGCAGCGGGGTTGGCTGGGCTGGCGCAGTTTTCTGTTTAGGATGGTCCAGTTTGAGGTGGGCAAGTATGGAGAGCTTGGGCGGCCAATGTTGGGAGGCGCCGACACGGCTAGAAGTCCGTCGCCAGCTTCATACTTTGATCTAAGACGTAAGATATAATCCCGTCACCACATTAACTAAGGCTCCGAATGCTCTCTAAGCTGCTCTCCATAGGGCGCCACGCTCTGGCCGGCACTCTACCGCTGCTAGCCACTGTGTCCCTGGCGCAGACGACGATCCAGGTGGGTCCCGGCCAGACCTATACGACCATCCAGTCCGGCATCAACGCAGCCGTCAATGGAGATACCGTCCTGGTGGCTCCGGGCACATACAACGAAAACATTAACTTCAATGGCAAAGCCATTACCGTCACGAGTTCCGGCGGCGAAACCGTCACCACCATCAACGGAGGCAACAAACCCGGGCTCGCCACCGTCGTCTTCGCCAACGGAGAAACGAGCGCGAGCGTTATCTCAGGGTTCACCATTACGGGCGGCGGCGACAGCATCTTCAGCGGGAGCAGCAACGGTGGTATCTGGGTAGGCGGAGCATCCCCTACTATCCAAGGTAATAACATCACCGCCAACTACTGCCACAATATCGACGTGGAAGACGGCGTCGCGACGATCCTCTATAACGGGGTCTCGGGAGTCCTCGAAAGCAACGTGGATAGCGGCCCGGATGAAAGCTACTGCGCCTTTGGCAGCGGAATCAACCTGGGAGGGACGCCCAATTTCTTAACTGGCCTCGGTTCTACCGTCATCGGCAATCTTATCGACAACAACACCGAATCGGGAATTAATCTGTGGGCCGCGCAAAATGTGCTCATCATGAACAACTCGATCCGCAACAACACCTCTCCCAGCCCCGGGAGCGCCATTACCTCGGCCAACAGCAGTGGTACTGTCGTTGTCCAGAACCTGATCTACGACAATACCTCCGGTTGTGGTGGAGCACTTCAATTTGAAGATTCAGGCTCATCAGCCAGCAATCCGGTCGTCCTAGTTGCGAACAACACCATCGTGAATAATGTAATGACCCAGACGCTTGAGGGCATATCGAATTGCGCCTTTATCTCGCAGATATACCCTAGCGCCTATTCCTATGGATTGAGCGGTCCGGGCGTCGTCTTCATCAACAACATCATCAGCGGGTCGACATCTTATCCTGCTGTCAACTGCTCGTGGTACGAGCCGCCCAGCGAGTCGATCCAGCCGACATTCGAAAACAACATCCTCTACAACGCCGGAGGCCCTTTCTTTGGATCGTACTGCGTGGATGTTTTGGACAAATACAACAACATTGCCTCCGATCCACAGCTTGTCAATTCTTCGGGCGACTATCACCTCGAGAGCACATCGCCGGCAATCGATAGCGGACAGAACAGCGTGCTCGAAACATTTACGACCATGACAGGGCTGGAATGGACAAAGGACGCGGGCGGGCACCCGCGAGTGCAGGATGCTACCGGCAAGGGCTGCATCATCGATATTGGCGCCTACGAATACACAGGCACAGTCAGCGATTGTGGTGTCTCCGAGACGTTAGCCAGTTCTCTCAATCCCGCGATGGCCGGGCAGAGCGTGACTTTTACGGCTCAACTGAGCACGGCTTCGGGGACGCCCACAGGTACGATTGAATTCCTCGACGGCGCCAACCTGCTCTCGACGCAGCCGGTTTCCGGCACAGGGTCCGCTAGTTTCGTCACCAATGCGCTCACTGTCGGCAGTCACACTATCAGAGCGAACTATCAGCCCACGGGAACCTTCGGCGCAAGCACCGCTTCGCTGATCGAAGTGGTTACCGGCGATACGACAAGCACTGCTCTGACGTGCCTGCCCAACCCCATCGACATCTCCGGAACAGCGCAGCTTACCGCGACCGTTACGTCGGCCGACGGAACGCCCACGGGTTCGATCTCATACACCGACAACGGAGCCTTACTGGCGACAAACCCTCTTCTCAGCGGCACAACGAGTTTTACTTATACAGGGACGGTGGCCGGGACGCACAGCATTGTCGCGACCTACATACCAACCGGTTCCTTCGCCGCGAGCTCGGCCACGTGCTCTGAAGCCGTAAACGCACTGCCAACAACGTCGACCATGACGGCTGCCCCCGCAACTGCCACCTACGGCGCGCCGGTCACACTCACTGCGACCGTCTCACCAGCCACGCCGCCCGGGCCGAGCACACCGACCGGCGTTGTTACTTTCTACAACGGGGCTTCAATCATTGGGACAGGAACTCTCGTAGGTGGAGTTGCAACCGTTGCACCTGTCTATCTTCCCGCCGGAAGTTACAACCTGACCTGCACGTATGGCGGAAGCTCGATTTACGCCACAAGCAACTGCAATTCCGTCCCTGTAATCATCAATGCCGCACCAACTGCGCTCGCCCTTAGCTCGAGCAATAATCCCGCAACCTATCTTAGCCCTGTTACTCTTACCGTTCGCCTAACAGTTAGCGGACAATCTGCCGGAGCAGGCAACACGATCCTTCTCAGCATCAACGGCCAGGCCACGAGTCTCACGACGGATGCCACCGGGTCAGCCAGCTACGCCATCGGCACGCTGCAACCCGGCAGCTATGCGGTCACAGCCCGCTTCGCGGGAACCAGCAATCTGCTGGCCAGTTCCGCGGCGCTCACGGAGGTCATCACCGCGGCTTCCACCTCGACAAACCTCACCGGCGCGCCCAATCCTGGGGACGTGAACCAGCCGGTCACATTGACCGCGACAGTTTCGTCGGGGTCAACTGCGGTGGGCAGCGGCAATGTCACCTACTACAACGGCACGGCCTCGCTCGGCACGTCCGCGGTGTCGGCAGGCGGCACGGCAAGCATCACAACAAGCTTTTCCGCCGTGGGAGTTTATAGCCTGACCGCCGTCTACGATGGCAATGCGGACTTCTCCACCAGCACGTCAGCCGAACTCAGTGAGACGATCGTGGCGGGAGATTTCTCGATCAGCGCAACGCCTGGAACGGCGAGTGTGTACATGGGCGAGCCGGCTACGGTTGAGGTTGGCGTGACCAGCCTGCAGGGTTTCAACCAGCCGCTCGCGCTGACCTGTTCCGGTTTGCCTGCGGACGCGACCTGTAGTTTCAATCCGGCGACTTTGGCTAACGGGCAGGGCGCCGCGAAACTTGTGATCCAGACGGCGGCTCCGCATGAGACCGAAGCTGCCTCAGTCTCCGCCTCCGCGGCCGTGCTTGGAGCGCTCACCTTGCTCCTGCTGCCGGGATGGAGGCGTCGTCGCGGCTTCCTGGCTGGATTGTCTGCCGTGTTGCTGGCGATTGGCGTTGCGATGGGAATGGCCGGATGCGGGTCAGCGAATCCAATCACTGGCGGCACTCCACCCGGCACCTACCAGGTTTCGGTGACGGCAACCACGACGGGAACAGACACGGCGCTTGCACATTCGGCCGTCGTCACCGTTACCGTCAAATCCCTGTTCTGAGGCGCTGAATGAATGTGTTGAGAAAGTTCTGCTGCAATGCAATGCTGGCCACGTTCTGCGCCGCGCTTTTGCCAGTGCCTGCCCAGGCGCAGGTTGTTCCTTCCGGTTTCGAGAGCCGTCATGCCGTTTGGGTTGGCGGCGAATGTTCAACCTTCTCCGCGTCGTTTCCCTACCAGAGCGGCCAGCGCATCTACGGCTGCGGAGCCTTCGCCGATTTGCGCTGGGCTCCTCACCTCGATGTGGAAGGAGACGCACGTTGGCTTCCGGCCGGCGGGTTTGCCGGATCCACTGAAAGCAGCTATCTGGCCGGGCCGCGTTACATGTTCAATCGCCTTGGAAAATTCCAGCCTTACGGTAAGTTTCTGCTCGGTGAAGGCTCCATCCACTATCCCTACCAGATCGGCAATCGTACGTATTTCGCTCTTGCTCCCGGCGGAGGCTTAAACTATCGCGTTGCCCGGCGCCTGACAGTTCGCGCTGAATACGAGTACCAGATCTGGTTGAACTCTCCCGGCTTTGCGAATGAACCCAACCACCACCTCGCGCCCAACGGCTTTAACCTCGGCGTGGCTTACCAAGTATTGCATTTCTGACCGCGCAGCGATCTTGGCGCCGTGCGGCGTGTGGGCGGTTCAGCGCGGGATCTGCCGGGGACGGTTTAGCGCTCTTCTTTGCCGGGGCGGAGCATGAGGTCGCGGATGGCCTCGCGGGGGTTCTTGCCCCGATTCAGAATGAGCTCCATCTGCTCGGCGATGGGCATTTCCACGCCATGTTTGTGGGCGAGGCCGAGAGCGGCGCGGGTGGTGAGGACGCCTTCCGCCACCTTGCCGCCGAGAGATTCGAGAATCTCGGGCAGTTTGCGGCCCTGGCCGAGTTGCTCTCCGACGGTGCGGTTGCGGCTCAAGCTACCGGTACAGGTGAGCACCAGATCACCAACGCCGGAGAGGCCGGCGAGGGTTTCGCCGCGCGCGCCGCAGGCCACGGCGAGGCGCGTGATCTCGACGATGCCGCGGGTGATGAGGGCGGCGGCGGAGTTATGGCCCAGTCCCACGCCCGCGGCGATGCCGGCAGCGATGGCGATGACGTTTTTGAGCGCGCCGCCGAGCTCGACGCCGATGACGTCAGTGGACGTGTAGAGGCGGAGGGATTCGGAGGAGAACTCCTGCTGGACGAGCGCGGCGACTTGCGGGTCACTGAAGGCCACGGTGACGGCGGTGGGCTGGCCCTGCGCGACCTCGAGAGCGAAGCTGGGGCCGGAGAGGGCGCCGATAGGGAAAAGACAGGGACTAGGGACTAGGGACGAGGGACTAGAACGCGGAGTTAGCGCGACGGGGGCTGAAGTCCCCGAATTCTCCCCGTCCGGTTGCGGCACGAGGTCCAGAGGGGGCCGCGTCGCGCCCTGACGCGACGATTGCTGTTGACCGAGGCAGTCGGCGAGGACTTCGGTCATGCGGAGGAAGGTGCGGTCTTCGACGCCTTTGGTGGCGCTGAGGACGATTTGGCCGTTGCGCAGATGCGCGCGGATGCGCAGGAGGGTGGGACGCAGGAACTCCGAGGGGATGGCGGAGACCAGAATATCGGCGGCGGCGATGGCTTCGAAGCCGGCGGTGACGGCGATCGCGGAGGGGATGGGAAAGCCGGGAAGAAATTGCGCGTTTTGGCCGGCGTCAATGATCTGGCGGGCGAGCTCGGGGGTGTGGGCCCAGAGAATGATCTGGTGGCCGCCGCGGCGGTGGAGGGAGAGCGCGATGGCTGTTCCCCAGGCGCCGGAACCTAAGATGGCGATGCGGCTCATGCTGGCTCTTTTGCTCCGAATCGGGATTCCGTGCCGGCGAGTAGGCGGCGGACGTTCTGGTGGTGCCGGGCAACGATGAGCAGGGCAACAATGCATTGGACGGCGAAGAAAACACGCGGGCGCGGCCCAGAGACAAGGAACCAGGCGAAGACGGGAAAGCTGGCCGCGCCGACGATGGACGAGATCGAGACGTAGCGGGTAAGGGCAAACATGACGGCAAAGACGCCGATGGCAGCCAGAGCAGCCGAGGGGGCGGCGACGAGAAAAACGCCAAAGCCGGTGGCCACTCCCTTGCCTCCGCGAAAACGCAGCCAGACAGGGAACATGTGTCCGAGCACGGCGCAGAGAGCCGCGATGGCCTGGGCGGAACGCAATGGAACAGAGGGCATGAGGAGCGCGCCGAGCACGCCGCCGAGCCAGACGGAGGCAGAGCCTTTGAGGACATCCAGGACAAAGGTGGCGGCGCCCAGACCTTTGCCGCCGGCGCGCAGGACGTTGGTGGCGCCGATATTGCCGCTGCCCAGGGAGCGAATGTCCTGGCGGCGGAAGAGCCGGACGAGCAGGTATCCCACGGGGATGGACCCGAGCAGATAGGCGGCGGCAGCGATGGCGAGACCGGCAAGGAGCACAACGAGAGAGTGTAGCAGGTGAGGGTGCGCGGCGACGGGGCGCTGCCGCGCTACGTGGGCCGCTCGCGAGCCGGGCATTCCCGTGATGTAGGGCGCGACGGCGAGTGCAAACATGCTTCCAGATTAATAGAGGGCTTTGCGGGCGCTGCGGACCTCCGCGGCGAGGACTTTGAGCATTTTGAGCGACAGGCGCGGATGCGTATTCATGAGCGCGGTGAATTCATCGCGGCCGACGAAGCCGATCTGCGCGCCGGAGCGGGCGGTTGCGCTGAGCGAGTAGGGCTGGCCGCTAATGACGCCGGGGAGTCCGAGCAGGGAGCCGGGAAGCGCATGCACGGCAAAGAGCGATTTGCCGTCTTGCGAAATCATGCTCAGCGTGACCACGCCCTGGCGGACGATGTAGAGTCCGGCGGCCGGGTCGCCCTGGCGGAAAAGAACGTAGTCAGAGCCGCACGAAACAGGAGTGGAATGCGCGTCGAGCGCCTCAATCAACTCCTGATCGCCGACAAATGCGGTTGAATCAAGTTGCACGTAATACCTTCCGGATTGAGATGAAACCTTCATGAAGGTGCGCCGGTAACGAGCGTCGAGATCATGATGACACTGAAGAAATACGGGATTGTGTGATCTGCGTCACGCTAGCCGGGTCAACAGAACGGAGCGGTGCACGAAATGGGCGAGACTGCGGGGCAATCCTGGCTGGAGCGGTGACGCCGGAGAGGGTGTCCGGCTCCGCTAGACTGGGAACGGGAAGAGCGCATGGCAGGCATTCTGAACGAGATCGGGACGACGCTGGAGATGATCAAGTGGGAGCACTCGATCTTTGCGCTGCCCTTTGCGCTGACGGCGATGCTGCTGGCGGCGGGAGGGCTGCCGGGGTGGCGTACAGCGGCGTGGATCGTAGTGGCCATGGTCACGGCGCGTTCGGCGGCGATGGCTTTTAACCGCTGGGCCGACGCGGATCTGGACGCCGAGAATCCGAGGACGCGGAACCGGGCGATTCCGGCGGGGCTGCTGACGAAGCGATTCGTGCTGGGGTTTACGTGCGTTGCGCTGGCGGTGTTCCTGGTGGCGGCCGCGGAGCTGAACCGGCTGACGCTGGAATTGGCGCCAGTGGCGCTGGCGGTGCTGCTGGGATACAGCTATCTGAAGCGAGTGACGCAGTGGTCGCATCTGGGGCTGGGACTGGCGCTCGGCCTGGCGCCTACGGCGGCGTGGATTGCAGTGCGCGGCAGCCTGGACGCGCGCATCCTGGTTCTGACTGCGGCGGTGACGCTGTGGGCCGGGGGCTTCGACGTGCTGTATGCCTGCCAGGACTACGAGCACGACCGCGTTGCAGGGCTGCATAGCCTGCCGCAGGCGAATGGGCTGGCGGCGGCTTTCTGGACGGCGCGCGGGATGCACCTGGCCATGCTGGGGCTGCTGGCGTGGTTCGGGCGGCTCTTCGATTTTGGCCTGGCCGGCTGGTTGGGCGTGGGCGCCGTGGGGCTGCTGCTGGGTTACGAACACGCTATCGTCTCGCCGCGCGACCTGCGCCGGCTGAATGCGGCGTTCTTCACGATGAACGGCGTGATTGCGATGGTGTTTCTGGGGTTTGTGTCGGCGGACGTGTGGATGCGGCGGTGAAAAGGCAGGGAACAGGGAGTAGGGAACAGGGAGTAGGGAACAGGGAGTAGGGAACAGGGAGTAGGGAACAGGAAAATGCCTGTGAGGGCCGGGTGACGACCACGATTCACGGTGCACGAATCGCTCATCATCATCTGGCGACGCTTCCGAATTGCCAGCCGCTTCAGGGAAATCGCGATTTCCGGCCCGGTGGTTGTGAAGCAGGTGGAACGTGAAGCCGCCGCCACCGCAGCACAATAGGGCTCGGCGTGGTGGGATCGCGGCTGCTCGCTTGTGGTATGGTGCGAGATGGAAAAGGCAACCGCAGATCCCGGTTCGACTCCGATCGTCCGCCGAGGCGGGCGATCTTCGCTCAGGGCAGGCTTTCGACTCATCCGCCTGCGGTGGATTCGCTCAGGATGACATCCAAGATAAGATTTAATCCTTCGGGTGCAGCCGGGTGCGGGCAGTCTGTAGATGTAGAGGAAGAAACTGCATGAAGATCGCAATTCAGGGTGAACCGGGCTCGTTCAGCCACGAGGCGGCGCTGAAGCTCGTGCCGGGCGCGGAGATTGTCCCGTGCGCGCTTTCGGCGGAGGTGTTTGCCAGGCTGGACGAGGGCGCAGCCGATGCCGCGGCGATACCCATTGAGAACAGCCTGGCAGGGTCGGTGCTGGAGCATTTTGACTTGCTGCTCCATCACGACGTGAGTGTGGTGCGGGAGACGCTGATTCGCATTCGTCACAATCTGATCGCCGTCGCGGGCAGCAAAATCGACGAAATCGACCGCGTGTATTCGCATTCCGTAGCGCTGGCGCAGTGCCGGCGCTTTCTGGCCGAGCATCCGCGCATGAAGCCCATCGCGTTTTACGACACAGCGGGCAGCGTGAAGCAGTTGGTGGGTCTGGGCGATCAACATGCGGCGGCGATTGCGAGCGAGGCGGCGGCGGCGTACTACGGCGCGGAGATTCTTGCCCGCGGCATTGAGGACGATCCGGAGAACTACACGCGGTTCTTTCTGGTGCGGCGCAGCGGCGAGGCCGAGACCGATCCTGCATCGAACAAGATGAGCGTGGCCTTTACGCTGGAGCATCGGGCGGGCTCGCTGGTGGCGGCGCTGAGCGCTCTGAGCGCGATGGGCACCAACCTGACCAAAATCGAGTCTCGGCCGGTGCAGGGCAAGCCGTGGGAGTACATTTTCTATGCGGATTACCAGATTGGCTCAAACGAGGAGGGAACGCGGGCTCTCGAGGCGCTGGGCGCGCACTGCGGCATGGTGAAAGAGCTGGGCCGGTACCGCGAGGCGCGCAGCGTGGAGACAGGAAACCCGTGATGGGGATCGAGTGGTGGTGGAATCCCGGAGCAGGAAAAAGGGGACCGGCGTTGGCTGGTCCCCTTGCTTTGAGCTTAAGCCGGAAGCGGGCGTTTAGAAGTGGTAGGCGACTCCGATGACCGGGCTGCTGATCCAGGGCTTGTACCAGCGGTTGGTGGTGAATTGGGTGTCGCCGAAGGTGGGCACCTTGGTGACCAATCCACGATACTCCGCGCGGATATCGAAGCTGGGGCTGATCTCGTAGGCGATCCCGGCGCCGAAGATGGCGCCAACCTGCGTCTGCTGCTTAACGTCTTGATTGGTGGTGCCGGAGTTGCGAATGGGCAAGAAGACGAACCCCCCGGCTCCCCCTTCCACAAAGGGATTGTAGTTTTTGAATACGAAGGAGCGGACGTAAGCGGCGGAGATCTCCTGGGTGCGAGTCAAGACCTTGTAGTGATTTGGGTTAACATAATAGCCGAGGCTGTTCTGGTAGGTTATGCCGTAGTTGGCCTCAACGGCGCTCGTGGGCGTGAGCATGAAGCGGTAGCTGAGCATGGCGCCATAGGCGGTGGTGGAATGCACCTGTACGGTGGTGGAAGAAGCCATGAACGGCTCAACCAGCCCAATACCGCTCAGGCTGATGTCCTGGCGGCTTTCCTGAGCGCGGCCTGCGGCTACACCAACGGCCAGCAGAAGTATTAAAAAAGCGATCTTCTTCATTCGATCCTGATCCTCATGACTGCACAACCGTGCGGCTGGCAAAAGCTTAGCGATTTCCGCGCACTGGTCCGGCGCGCCGGATGGTTCCGGGCCCCGCTCTCAGCATTGTAACTGGCCGGGGCGGGTTAAGGCGTGCAGGGAAACTTCTAAAGCTATAGACGGATGGGAGGGAAAGAAGAGAGGGAGAAGGGAGTAGCCAGTAGGGAATAGCCAGTAGCCGGGAGCCAGGAGCTACGGGCTACAAGTTCCCTGAGCTTTTCGGCACGAGTGAACTCGTGCCCTGCTACAAAGCGGGTTTTTGAAACACGCTCTACTCCCTATTCCCTACTGGCTACTCCCTGGCATTACCCCCCGACACGCTCGACGTGGTAGTAAAACGGCGGTCCCAGTTCTTTGGCCAGAGTTCTGAGCGTGTGCAAAAAGGCCTTGGCGGCGTAGGAGAGCTTGGCCTGGCGGCGGTGAGCCAGGCGGAGCACGCGACGCACGTCCAGCTCATCGACCGGCACGCGCACCAAGTCTCCGATTTCCAGCTCGCGCGCCACCGTGAGGTGAGGAACCAGTGCGACGCCGTTGCCCATGGCCACAAAACGCTTGATGGCCTCAATGGTGGGCAGTTCAATGCCCATGCGCAGCGGAGTGCGGTAGCGCTGGAAGGCCTCAATGACCTTGCGGCGCAGCGGCGAGGCTACGTTGTGAGCGATGAAGGTCTCGTTGCCGAGGTCGCGGATGGAGACGCGTTTTGCCCCGGCCAGCGGATGGCTCGGCCCCACAATGAAGGCCAGGCTGTCGTTATAGACGGCAATGGTGCGGATCTGCGCGGGGTCGGGACGGAAGGAGATGACGCCCAGCTCGAAGGTGCGCAGATTGAGTTCCTCGGGAATACGCGAGGCCAACATGCGCTGCACGGTGACGCCCACGTTAGGGAACTCGCGCCGGAAGGCGTCGATGGCCGGCAACAGGACCATGCAGGTGTATTCGTTAGCGCCCAGTTGCAGCTGGCCGCGCTCCCGGTTCTTCAGCTCGTCGAGGGCGCTGGAGGCCTCGCGCCGCAGGGCCAGGAGGCGCAACGCGTAGTCGCGCAGCAGAGCGCCGGCGGCGGTGAGCGAGCCGTCGCGCGCGGCCCGGTCAAGAAGGGTTTCGCCTACCGCTTCTTCAAGCTTGCGGATGACCTGGCTGACGGCGGGCTGCGTGCGATGCAGGCGCTGGGCGGCGCGGGAGAAGCTGCGCTCTTCGGCCACGGCAAGAAAGGTTTCGAGCTGGCTGAGTTCCATGAGTAAGCTCCTAGCTTTTAGCTTCTAGCTCCTAGCTTCACCGCGCCTCAGCCCGCTTCTCAGCACGAAATCTCAATTTGCGAGCGATAAACGGATTCGAATGGGCCGCAACATCGAACGCCATTCGCAGAGCAAGGCTAGGGGCTAGAAGCTATTTTAGTATAAGCAATTCTAATCAATTCTAAAAGAATTATAACTTTGCCTTATACGGACCGGATAGGCGACAATGAAATGACTGGACGAGGCAAGTTTTTCCAGCAGGCACACAGATGAGCAGCGATCGTGTAGTTTTCTTCGACACCACCCTGCGCGACGGCGAGCAGTCGCCCGGTTGCAGCATGACCACGCAGGAGAAGCTCACTATGGCCCACGCCCTCGAGGACCTGGGAGTGGACATCATCGAAGCCGGCTTTGCCATGGCGTCGGAGGGCGACTTTGCGGCCATAGCGACCATCACGCAGGCCATTCGCAAGCCGCGCATCGCGTCATTGGCTCGCGCCAAGACCGAGGACATCGAGATGGCGGCGCGGGCGCTGCAGTTTGCCGATCGGGCGCGCATCCATGTGTTTCTGGCGTCGAGCGACCTGCATCTGGAATACAAATTGAAGATGAGCCGCGCGGAGGCGCTGGAGCAGTGCGGTGAGTCGGTGCGGCTGGCGCGGTCGCTGGCCGACGACGTAGAGTTTTCACCCGAGGATGCGACACGATCGGACCGCGACTTCCTGGTGGAGATGGTGCGCATTGCGGTCGAGGCGGGCGCCACCACAATCAACATGCCTGACACCGTCGGCTACGTCACGCCGGAGGAGTATGGGCAGATGTTCCGCGAGGTGCGCGAGCGGGTTTCCGCGATCGACGAGAAGGGCGTGGTGCTTTCGGCGCACTGCCACGACGATCTGGGACTGGCCGTGGCTAACTCGCTGGCGGCCATCCAGGCCGGCGTGCGGCAGGTAGAGTGCACCATCAACGGAATCGGCGAGCGGGCGGGCAACGCGGCGCTGGAGGAGATTGCCGCGGCACTTTACGTGCGCGGAGACCACTTCGGCGTATCGACAAGCATAAAACTCGATCAGCTTTATCCCACCAGCGAGGTGCTGGGCCAGCTCATCACCTTCCGTCCTTCTCCGAACAAGGCCGTTGTGGGCGCCAATGCGTTCGCGCACGAGTCGGGCATTCATCAGCACGGTATGCTGGCCAACCCCCTGTGCTATGAGATCATGACGCCGCAACTGGTGGGCGTGGCCAAGACGCACCTGGTGCTGGGCAAGCACTCCGGCCGCGCAGCGCTTCGCCATCGCCTGGAGCAGCTCGGCTTCACGGTGAGCCGCGACGAGCTGCAGCACGTCTACTACCGTTTTGTGGCCCTGGCCGACCGCAAGAAGAATATTTACGATCAGGATTTGATCGGACTGCTGCCGGACAACATTCGCGAACGGCGTAGCGAGCCGGTGTCGGAACTGGATTGAGCGGGTTCCTGTGCGGTCCCACGGGAAGGGCCAGCGGCAAAAGAAAATTTATACCCGAAGAACAAGGAGAGCATGAATGAAGCTGAAGATTCTGGTTACCCCCGGCGACGGCATCGGCCCGGAAATCACCGAGCAGGCCATCGCGGTATTGCAGGAAGCGGCGGCTGCGAGCGGCCACACACTGGAGCTCGACTACAAGCGGATTGGCGGCGTGGCGATTGAGCAGGATGGCACACCTCTGCCCGCCGACACCCTTGCTGCCGCTTTGGATTCCGAGGCGGTTTTTTTGGGCGCCGTGGGTGACGACAAGTTCAATGCTCTCCCCACGAGCAAGCGCCCCGAGGCGGGCCTGCTCGGACTGCGCGCCGCGCTGGGCGGCTTCGCCAATCTGCGGCCCGTCTTCGCCTTTAAAGAGCTGACGGTCAACAGCCCCTTGCGGCCCGAGATCATCGACGGAACCGACATCCTGTTTGTCCGCGAGCTGCTCGGCGGCCTCTATTATGGCAAGCCGCGGGAGTGGAACAAGGAAAAGGGCGAAGCCTTCAACACGATGTACTACACCCGCGACGAAGTGGCGCGCGTAGCCCGCGTCTCCTTTCAATTGGCGCAGAAGCGCCGCAAGCTGGTCACCAGCGTGGACAAGGCCAACGTGCTCGAGGTTTCGCAGCTTTGGCGCGACACGGTGATCGAGGTAGCCAAGGAGTTCCCCGACGTGACGCTGGATCACCAGTTCGTCGACGCCATGTCGATGCACCTGATGAAGCGGCCGCGCGACTTCGACGTGATCGTAACGGAGAACACGTTTGGCGACATTCTGACCGACGAGGCCTCGGTGATTACCGGCTCGCTGGGCATGTTGCCTTCGGCGACCGTCGGCGGCAAGATCAATTTGTATGAGCCGGCCCACGGCTCCGCGCCGAAACATGCGGGAAAGAACATCGCCAATCCTCTGGCCACGATCCTGACCGGCGCGATGCTTTTGCGCCACTCCTTCGGGCTGGACGCGGAGGCCGATGCGATTGTGAAGGCTGTGCGCAAGGTGCTGGAGCAGGGCTTCCGCACGCAGGACCTGGCGCGCACCAATCCGGAGGGATTGACCGTGCTGGGAACCCGCGAGATGGGCGCGAAGGTGCGGGAGACGGTGAAAGAGCAGCTATTAGCTGTTAGCTCTTAGCTTTTAGTTCTTTCGCGCCGGCGCGAGCAGCATTGACATGCGCGAACATGGAAAGCGGTTTTGGAAATCACAAGAGCCTCCATCGGCCGGACAAAGCTGATGGCTAACAGCTAAAAGCTAATAGCTGTTTTTAGGAGCTTCATGAGCAGCGAACCGAAAACATTATTCGAGAAGGTGTGGGAGCAGCATGTGGTGGTCGAGCCGAAGGGCGAACCGACGCTGCTCTACATCGACCTGCAGCTGGTGCACGAGGTGACCTCGCCGCAGGCGTTTGAGGGGCTGCGGCTGACGGGGCGCAAGGTGCGGCGGCCGGATCGCACCATTGCTACCGTAGATCACAACGTGCCCACGACCATCGAAGGCCGGCTGAACATCGTGGACCCGATTTCGGCGACGCAAATTGCCACGCTGCGCAAGAACTGCGCGGACTTCGGCGTTGAGCTTTACGACGTGAACTCGCGCGAGCAGGGAATCGTGCACGTGATCGGGCCGGAGCTGGGGCTGACCAAGCCGGGAATGACGATTGTGTGCGGCGACTCGCACACTTCGACACACGGAGCATTTGGCGCGCTGGCGTTCGGCATCGGCACCAGCGAGGTGGAGCACGTGCTGGCTACGCAGACGCTGCCGCAGTCGAAGCCGAAGACTTTCCGTATCGCCGTCGAGGGCAAGCTGCCGCTGGGCGTGACGGCGAAGGACGTGATCCTGGCCATCATCGGCAAGATCGGCACCGATGGAGCGACGGGCTGCGTGATCGAGTACGCGGGCTCTGCGGTTCGATCATTGTCGATGGAAGGCCGCATGACCGTCTGCAACATGAGCATCGAAGCAGGCGCGCGCGCGGGCATGATCGCACCGGACGAGACGACGTTTGCGTACCTGAAGGGCCGCCGCTTCTCGCCTGCGGGGGCGGACTGGGACAAAGCAGTGGCCGAGTGGAGCAAGCTGCCGTCCGATCCCGGAGCGAAGTTCGACCGCGAGCTCAAGATCGACGCGGCGACACTGGTTCCATATGTGAGTTGGGGAACGAGCCCGGGAATGGTTGCGCCGGTCACGGACACGGTGCCCAATCCGGCGGCGGCGGAGACGGAGATCGAGCGCAAGGGCTTCGAGCGTGCACTCGAATACATGGGGCTGAGGGCTGGAACACGTCTTGAAGAGATTGCCATCGATCGCGTTTTCATCGGCTCCTGCACTAACGGGCGCATCGAGGATCTGCGGGCGGCGGCGAGGATCGCGCGCGGCTACAAGGTTTCGGCGAGGGTGAATGCGATGGTGGTTCCCGGCTCGCAACAGGTGAAGGCGCAGGCTGAGGCGGAAGGCCTGGATCGCGTTTTTCGCGTGGCGGGGTTCGAATGGCGCGAGCCGGGATGCTCGATGTGCCTGGGCATGAATCCCGACATTCTATTGCCGGGCGAGCGCTGCGCTTCGACGAGCAACCGCAACTTCGAAGGCCGGCAGGGGCGCGGCGGGCGCACGCACCTGGTGTCGCCGGAGATGGCCGCGGCGGCAGCGATTGCCGGACACTTTGTGGACATTCGTAACTGGCCAGTTCGTGAATCTGCCCGCGAGGAGGTAACGGCCTGATGGAACCGTTTCGCACATTGACCGCGCTGGCCGCGCCGCTGGACCGCGCCAACGTGGATACCGACCAGATCATTCCCAAGCAGTTTTTGAAGCGCATCGAGCGCACGGGCTACGGCGATTTTTTATTTTTTGACTGGCGGCAAACGCCCGAGGGCAAGCCGATCGCTGGGTTTGTTCTCAACGACCCGCGCTACAAGGGCGCGAAGATTTTGATCGCGGGCAAGAACTTTGGCTGCGGGTCGAGCCGCGAGCACGCCGCATGGGCGCTGAGCGACTACGGCTTCCGCGCGGTGATTGCCCCGACTTTTGCGGACATCTTCTTCTCGAATGCGGGCAAAAACGGCATCGTACTGGCGCGGCTGAGCGAGGAAGAGGTTGCCGCGCTGCTCGAAAACGCGCAGGAAATTCCGAATTATCAGCTCACGGTTTCGCTCGAGGCGCAGACGGTGACCGACGGGCGCGGATTCACGGCGAAGTTCGAGATCGATGCCTTCAGGAAGTTTTGCCTGCTCGAGGGACTGGACGATATCGGCCTGACGCTGCGGCACGCCGCGGCGCTGGACAAGTTTGAAGCCGCGCACGATGCGGCGACATGGTTAAAAGCGAAGTAACCGAATTCGAACAAAAAGAAAGCAAGGGGAACAATGACTACAGAAGGCAAGCGACAGAGCATTCCGTTGACCGAAGGGCCGAGCCGCGCGGCGGCGCGGTCGTATTTTCGCGGAGCAGGGTTCAAGAAAGAAGATCTGCACAAGCCGATCATCGGGGTCGCGAACACGTGGACGGAGATCGGCACCTGCAACGTACACCTGCGCGGGATCGCGGAGGCGCTGAAGGAGGGCATTCGCGAGGCCGGCGGCACGCCGATGGAGTTCAACACCATCACCATTCACGACGGCCTCACCATGGGCACGCAGGGCATGAAGGCGTCGCTGGTGAGCCGGGAGGTGATCGCCGACTCCATCGAACTGGTCGCGCGCGGCAATCTCTTCGACGGCCTCGTGGGCATCGGCGGCTGCGACAAGAATATGCCGGGCATCATCATGGCGCTGTGCCGGCTCGACATTCCCGGCATGATGCTTTACGGTGGATCGATCGCGCCGGGCAAGCTGAACGGCATGGACATTTCGATTCAGGATGTATTCGAAGGCATCGGCGCACACGCCGCGGGGCGCATCGACGATGCCGGATTGGAAGCCCTCGAAGCCAACGCCTGTCCCGGCGCGGGCGCATGCGGCGGCCAGTTCACGGCCAACACCATGGCCATGAGCGGCGAAATTCTGGGCATCTCGCCGATCGAGCTTTCGGGCGTGCCTGCCACCGCCCCCGGCAAACTCGACGCGACACGCGCGGCGGGCCGCATGTTGATGGATGCGGTGCGCGCCAACCGCAAACCCTCCCAGATCATCACCCGCAAATCCATCGAAAACACCATTGCCAGCGTGGCCGCAAGCGGCGGCTCGACCAATGCCGTGCTGCATCTGCTGGCTATCGCGCGCGAGTTGGGCATCGAGCTGAGCATCGACGATTTTGACGCCATCTCGAAGCGCACGCCGTATATCTGTAGCCTGACGCCGGCAGGCAAGTACCTGGCATGGCACTATCAGGCAGCAGGCGGATCGCGGCTGCTGGCGAAGCGCATGATCGATGCTGGGCACGCGGACGGATCTGCGCTAACCATCAGCGGTAAAACGCTGGCCGAAGAGGCCGCGCTCGCCAAAGAGACACCGGGACAGGACGTCATAGCCACTTTCGAAAAGCCCATCAAGCCGAACGGCGGGCTGGTGATTTTGAAAGGCAATCTGGCGCCGGAAGGCTGCGTGATGAAAATCGCCGCGGCGGGCAAGTACGATCATCGCGGCCCGGCGCGCGTTTTCGATTGCGAAGAGGATTGCTTCAAAGTTGTCCAGGCAGGCGGCATCAAGCCCGGCGACGTGGTGGTGATTCGCTACGAAGGGCCGAAGGGCGGGCCCGGCATGCGCGAGATGCTGCAGGTGACCGCGGCGATCAGCTCGAATGCGGAGCTGAGCGCGCAGGTGGCGCTGCTTACCGACGGGCGATTCAGCGGCGCGACGCGCGGATTCACCGCGGGTCACGTGGCGCCCGAGGCGTTTGTCGGCGGACCGATTGCGGCGGTGCGCGAAGGCGACATCATTCATTTTGACGTTGCCAAACGGACGCTCGACGTCGAGATCAGCAAAGAAGAGATGGCCGTGCGGCTCAAGAACTTCAAGCCGCCGGCGCTGCGCTGGCCGAAGGGCGTGTTCCGCAAGTACGTGGATCGGGTGAGCTCGGCGGCCGAAGGGGCAACGACGTAAGAAGCAGGGACTAAGGGACTAGGGACGTAGGGACTAGAGGCAATCGGCGACATCAGCGCTCAAGGAGTTGACCTATGGGACACAAGGGAAACGCCAACACGAAAGCGAACGCAAACGCATCGAACGGAAGCACAACTGCGCCGAACACAACTGCGCCGAGCGCAAGCGCATCGGGTTCGCATGCGCATCTGACGCCGCCGGCGAAGTTGACGGGCGCGGAGATCATCTGGGCTACGCTGGTCGGCGAGGGCGTGGACACCGTCTTCGGTTACCCCGGAGGGACGATTCTTCCGGCGTACGACGCTCTGCGCAAGTTTCCCGTGCGGCACATACTGGTTCGCCACGAGCAAGGGGCGGCACACATGGCCGACGGCTACGCGCGCGCGTCGGGCGGTGTGGGCGTGGCCATCGCCACCAGCGGCCCCGGCTCGACCAACCTGGTTACCGGGATTGCGACGGCGATGCTCGACTCGATTCCCATTGTTTGCATCACGGCCAACGTGTCGAGCAAGCTGCTGGGCACCGACGCGTTTCAGGAAGTGGACATTACCGGCATTACGCTGCCGGTGACCAAGCATAATTTTCTGGTGAATCGCGCGGAGGACATCGCGCCGACGCTGCGCCATGCTTTTCAGATCGCACGTTCGGGCCGTCCCGGTCCAGTACTGGTGGACATTACCAAGGACGCAGAGCAGGCGACGACGGAGTTCGATTTCGAGGCGGCCAAGCCGCGGCCCTACCGTCCGCATCCCATGCTGCACGTGGACGACTTGGGGCTGGCGCAGGCGGCAGAGCTGATTCGCAATTCGAAGCGGCCGGTAATTCTGGCCGGCCACGGGGTGATGGAGTCCGGCGCGATGGAACAGGTGCGCACGCTGGCCGAGCGCGCGCAGATTCCCGTGGGGCTTACGCTGCTGGGGCTGGGCGGATTTCCGGCGTCGCATCCGCTGTGCCTGGGCATGATGGGCATGCACGGCGAGTCGTGGGTGAATTCCGCAATTCAGGACGCCGACCTGCTGATCGCCTGCGGCATGAGATTCGACGATCGCGTGACGGGCAAGCTAACGGAATACGCTCTCAATGCGAAGAAGATACACATCGAAGTTGATCCCTCGGAGATCAACAAGAACGTGAAGGTGGACGTGGCGCTGGTGGGCGACCTGCGCGAAGTGCTCGATCAATTGCTGCCGCGGATTTCCGGCCGCGACGGTTCGATGTGGCTCAAATCCATCGAGGCGAAAAAGGGCGCTGTGGCCGTGCACGATATCAAGAATCTGCCCGACTCCGGCCATCTGTACGCGGCGCACGTGATCCACGACCTGTGGCGCATGACCGGCGGCAACGCCATCATCGTTACCGACGTGGGCCAGCACCAGATGTGGGAGGCGCAGTACTTCCGCCATGAGCAGCCGCGCACGCTCATTACGTCGGGCGGACTGGGCACGATGGGATTCGCGCTGCCCGCGGCCATCGGCGCCAAGGTGGCTTGTCCCGAGAAAGAGGTCTGGGTGGTGGTGGGCGACGGCGGGTTCCAGATGACGGCGGCGGAGCTGGCGACCATTGTGCAGGAAAAGATCAAGATCAACATCGCCATCATCAACAACGGCTATCTGGGCATGGTGCGACAGTGGCAGGAGTTCTTCTACGAGCGGAACTACGAAGCCACGCCGCTGGTGAGCCCGGACTTTGTAAAGCTGGCCGATGCGCACGGCATTCCGGGGCGCGCGGTGCGCAAGCGCGGCGAAGTGGAAGAAGCCGTGAATGCGGCGCGGTCGGCGACGGGCGCGTACTTGCTCAACTTTATGGTGGAGAAGGAAGACTCGGTGTACCCGATGATTCCCGCCGGCAGCGCGCTGCACGAGATGATCCGGCGGCCGGAGAAGGATCCGCTGGAAGAGCGGGCGGACGACAAGTGAGAAAGACAGCTTCTAGCTGCCAGCTTCCAGCTCCTGGCTATTTTCATGGAGTTATGGGCTGTATCGGAACCTCACCGGCAACGCTAGAGGCTAGAAGCTAGAGGCTAGGAGCTTGTTTTTATGCTGCATACATTCGTTGCATACGTTGAAGACCGGCCGGGCGTGCTGACGCGCGTGGCGTCGCTGTTCCGGCGGCTGAACATCAACATCAACTCGCTGACCGTAGGGCGCAGCGAGCGGCCGGGGCTGTCGCGGCTCACGCTGGTGTGCGAGGCGTCGGCCGAAGCCGGACATCGCATCCGCGCCAGCCTGTTTAAACTGGAGAATGTCGTGGATGTGGACGACATCGCCCAGGCGCCGAGCGTCACGCGCGAACTGGCGTTGATCAAGGTGGCCGCGTCGCCGCGCAACCGCGCGCAGATCTTCGACCTGGCCGAGGTCTTCCGCGCGCGTATCGTCGATCTCACTTCGGAATCGCTCATTATCGAGATGACGGGCGTCGAAAGCAAGATCGAAGGGCTCATCGAAATTCTGCGCGAGGACGATGGACGGATCCTGGAGATTTGCCGCAGCGGCAAGATGACCATGCGGCGCGGCCATCACGTGAGCAGCGTGGTCAAGGCCATGGGCGTGGGCGAGGCGGCCGTCGAGGAAGACGTGTCCGCGGACGAAGGCGCGGCGGACGAGGTACAGTAGCGGATTCGGCTCGCGTCCTCACCGGAGAATGACGCGCAAAGGGTCCCGCGCGCAACATGCGGCGGACGGGTTTTTCAACATCAGTATCTGACAAGAAAAAAGGAGAAACGAGGAACAACATGGCGAAGACTTTCTACGATCACGATGCCGATCTCGCATTGATCCAGGCCAAAAAGGTGGCCATCATCGGGTACGGCTCGCAGGGGCATGCCCACGCTCTCAACCTCAAGGACTCAGGTGTGCAGGTGAAGGTCGGCCTGCCCGCCGTGGAAGCGGAGTCCATTGCCAAGGCGAAGAAGGCGGGCTTCGATGTCGTTCCGCCGGCCGAGGCCGCGAAGTGGGCCGACGTGGTGATGATCCTGGCTCCCGACCAGGTTCAGGCCAAGGTCTACGCCGAAGACATCGGGCCGAACCTGGCGCCGGGTAAGCTGCTGATGTTCGCGCACGGATTCAACATCCACTTCAAGACCATCGTCCCCGCGGCGGGGATCGACGTGGGCATGGCCGCGCCCAAGGCGCCCGGCCATCGCGTGCGCGAGATCTTTATAGAGGGCGGCGGCGTGCCCGGCCTGATTGCCGTACACCAGGACGCGACCGGCAAGGCGCACGCGCTGGTGCTCAGCTATCTGAAGGGCATCGGCTGCACCCGCGCCGGGGTTCTGGAGACGACGTTCAAGGAAGAGACCGAGACCGATCTCTTCGGCGAGCAGGCGGTGCTGTGCGGCGGCATCAGCGCGCTCATCAAGGCGGGCTATGAAACGCTGGTCGAGGCCGGCTATCAGCCCGAAAGCGCCTACTTCGAGGTGCTGCACGAGCTCAAGCTGATCGTGGACCTGATCTATCGCGGCGGCCTCGCCTACATGCGCTACTCCATCAGCGATACCGCCGAATATGGCGACTACGTTAGTGGACCGCGCGTGATCGGCGCCGAGAGCCGCAAGGCCATGAAGCAGATTCTCGCGGAGATTCAGGATGGGACATTCGCCAAGAAGTTCCTCGCCGACCAGAGCTCCGGGAAGAAGGAGTTTCTCGCCTTCCGCGAGGCAGAAGCGAAGCATCCGGTCGAGATCGTCGGCAAGCAACTACGCGCGCAGATGCCGTTCCTCGATCCGGTGACGGTGGAGGAAGTGGCGAAGACGCGGTAGAAAAGCAGCTTCCAGCTACTAGCTCCTAGCTGCTAGCCGGATGCCCCAGGTCCGGATTATCGGACCTGGGATAGCACGAACCCCAAAGGCCGGTTCTATCCGGCCCGCTTCAGCCTTCGCTCCGCTGCCAGCCTCTCAGCTAGAAACACCTTGAGCAGCGACTGATAGGGCACATCGCGCTGGTTGGCAATGATTTTCAGATCTTCGATCATTGTCACCGGCAAGCGGACGGAGATGGTGCGCAGTGTGGGCCGAAGATTGGGAAATTTCGCGCGCTTGGTTTGGGACCAGTCGATATATTTCGTTGAGTCCGCTCCCGGCCCGGTCGAAGACCAGAATTCGAACTCCTCGGATTCGCTCCTGAACTTAGGAATTGGTTTCTTCATGCAGATGGGATTATGTTAGACCTGTTTCGATCAAAGTGTTGCAGGAAACGTGGGTTCCGAGTCGGTCTGTCCGGTGTGGTGTCTCGCGGGTGCGGGTCTGGAGACCCGCACGACAGCCGGTCTGGAGACCGGCGCTACAAAGAAGCCTGCAAGGCAGCGGCTTCGCAGGCTCGCGGGTTCGTTTAAAAGCAACCGCAGATCTTTCGACTCCTTCCGCT
>JBEKXX010000042.1:0-22509 GCA_049511595.1 Occallatibacter sp.
TGTAAGTGCCGTTCAGCGAAATGATCGGCGCCCATTTCGGATCGTCCAGGGACGAACTCGCGTTGTAGTTGAGTTCGACAGTTTGCAGTTGGTCCGGAGACTCCGCCTTGATTCCCTTCGCGACCGCTAGAACCAGCTCGTCGTCTGACGGTATCCGCCACTTATTGAAATCGTTCCCGCTCAACCATGCAACGTTTGCGTATTTCCTGTATCGCTTGCCAAGAAATTGCCCATATGCAAAGGCCGCGTCAAGACCGTTGTTGCGAAGCGTTGGCAGCCATCCGATCGTCTCAATGGGATCGATGAATACCAGAATGCCATGCTTCGCCGCCGATTCCACTGCATAGTCGAGCCGTGCAAAGTATGCCTCATTGGGCTTCGAGAGGTCATAGTGCGTGAAGTCGTTGCCTCCCGCAACATATCCTGTAAACGGCAAAATACCGTCCACCGTGCTGCCCGTCTTGTTGTCTGGATAATCCTGTCCGGCACAGGCAACATCGACCCACCCGACAGTATTGAATCCATGAGCCTCGCGGTCGGCGAAGTACTCGTCCATTTGTTTTTCGGTCAGTTGCCCCATGAGCCCCTGGGGAGTATCGCCAACCATCAAAAAAGGCTTGTTGTTCCGGTCGACAAGGTAGCGGTGGTTTGCGCTGAGCTTCAACGGAAAAGCCGGCTTCTCCGGGCCCGATGGATTTTTTTCCGCTGCGGCCCGTCCGGCCGGAGCCAGGTTTGCGGCTAGCAGCAAAATCCCGATGCCGTAAAGAATCCTCTTGATCTGGAAGAATCCGAAGACACGTATCATAATCACTTTGACCTCCTCACCCACTTTAGTCGCTTGGCATTGCAAAACGGTTCCGCGCGGAACTGAAATCGGTCGAGTACTCATCGTGACAGATTCGATTCCGGTAAAAGCTGAAGGTGCTTCTTAGGGAGTTGGAAAGCCCCCGCACCGTGAATTTCGTGCGGACCATGAAAGAATTCGATCTCCAGCTGTCACAATCCCCATTATGGCGCAAAACTCACGAGCCCCAGCATACTCCCGGCAAACCTATGGGTCCACTCCGGCGTGGTCATCCTGTGCGCTTTCGGCCATAAGGTTTCAGGCCCGAGTTCTGGTAAGCTGCCCCCTTCGTTTAGCCAGTATAAGTGAGAGCCTTGTCGGTTGAGTCTAGCGGCGTATTCGGCCCGCAGCCGCACAGGGCTAGCTCTGCCCACGCCGCACAAACCGCCGGAGGAGTTCTATGCCGTCACGATTTCGCTGAAGTCAGCGATCGTCGAGAAGTTCCGCAGCACCTCGGCAATCAGTCCCAGATGCGCGCCGCGCACAGCGGCATTGGGATCGAGCACCATCACCTTGTCGAAGAAGCCATCCACCGTCGGCCGCAGCGTGGCGATCAGCCCCAGCGCCTCGCCGTAGTTCCGCTGCTCTCGCAACCTCGCCACCTGCGGCGCAAGCACTGCCGTGGCATCGGCAAGCCGTTGCGCCTCGGGCGCGAGCTTCACGCTCGCCGGCGAGCCAATCGCGAAGCCCTTCTCTTCGGCCTGCCGCAGAATGTTCTTGATGCGCTTGAACGCCGCCGAAACCGCAAGGAAATCGTCGGAGCCGCGCGCCGCCGTTAGCGCCTCGGCGCGCGCCATCGCGTCGCGAACGTCGTCCGCACCTGCGGCCAGCACTGCGTTTACCACGTCGTAGGCGAAGCCGCGCACGTCCTTGAGATAGAACTGCAACCGCTCGCGCAGAAAAGCGCGAACTGCCTCTGTCGTCTTGCTATCGAGAGATGCAGTCGCCTCGACGACATCACTGAGATACAACGGAACCTCAGACTCAGCCAGAATCTTTACGATTGCGTTTGCCGCGCGCCGCAGTGCAAACGGATCCTTCGATCCAGTCGGCGCATTGCCGATCTGGAACATGGCAAAGATCGTGTGTATGCGGTCGGCAATCCCAAGCAACTGCCCCTCAACCGTCGAAGGAATCGCATCCTCAATCGACGCCGGCGTGTACTGGTCGTAGATGGCCTTCGCAACCGTCTCGCCCAGTCCCTGCGCCCGCGCATACAGCCCGCCGATAATACCCTGCAATTCAGTGAATTCTTTGACTAGCTCAGTGGTGAGATCGGTTTTAGCCAATTCCGTCGCGCGCCTTAACGCCGCCTGGTCGAGTTGAAGCGCACTGCCGGCCTTCGCTGCAACAAGCAGACCCAGTCTGAGGGCGACCAAATGGTTTTGCTCGCTCTTCCAGGCATAGCTTCCCAACTCCTTCTGGAAGGTCACATGCTTCAGGCTCTCCACGCGCTCCGCAAGCGGCGTCTTCTGGTCCACGTCCCAGAAGAACCGCGCATCCTTGAACCGCGCCCTCAGCACGCGCGCATTGCCGTGGCGGATAATCGCCGCGCCCTCTTCGTCCGCCTGCGTGTTCAGCACGGCCAGAAAATGCGGCGCCAGCTTGCCCTGCGCGTCTTCCACCGCGAAGTACTTCTGGTGGTCGCGCATCACCGTAACCAGAACTTCTTCCGGCAGCTCGAGATACTCTGGCTCGAAGTCGCCCAGAATCACCGTCGGCCACTCGGTCAGGTGCACCACGGTCTTCAAAAGCCCCTCGTCCTCGCGCCAGCGCGCGCCGGCAACCGTCCTCGTCGCCGCGTCAAGCGCCTTACGGACGATCTGTCTCCGCTCCGCCACATCCACAACGGCGTATGCCCTGCGCAGCGCCTCTTTATACTCCTTAGCCGCATCGATCGCGACAGGCGCTTCTCCGTGCAGCACGCGATGCCCGCGGCTCGCGTTGCCGGCCGCGATCCCGGCAATCTCCAGCGGAACGACGCTCGAATCGAGCATCGCCACGATCCAGCGCACCGGCCGCACAAAGCGCTCCGGTTTGCCCGCGCGCCAGTACATGTTCTTGGCCCAGTAAATTGCCAGCACTTCCTTCGGCAATTCCGCTGCCAGGATCTCCGCTGCCGTCCGCCCCGCACGCTTCACCGTCGCGCCCAGATACTCGCCCTTCGGCGTGTCAACTTTCTTGAGGTCCGCAACGGCCACGCCGGCCTTCTTCGCAAACGCCTCGGCCGCCGCCGTCGGTGCGCCGTCCTTGAACGCCACCTTCCACGACGGGCCTGTCAACTGCTCCTCGGTATCGGCCTGCCTGGCGAGCACGCCCTCGGCCAGCACCGCCAGCCGCCGCGGCGTGGAATACGTGGCGACCTTGCCCTCGGCGCCCACCAGCCGCTCGCGCCTGAGCAGATCGCCCACGCGCTTGCCCAGCTCTGCCTCCGCCCCGGCAATCATCCGCGCCGGAACCTCTTCGAGCCCGATCTCTAACAAAAATTCAGCCATACAGTCGTTACTTTCAAGCTCCTAGCCTCTAGCTGCTAGCTGCTAGTTTTTTCGTGCGACATTCCGCCTAATCCATCCCCGCCCGAGAATTGCGCTTGGTCGAAATCCCCAGTCCAGCAAAGAAAAGCTAGAAGCTAGTAGCTAGAAGCTGTTTCCTGCTGTTCCGCCCACGCCTTCGCCACGCCTACCGCCAGCGCGCGAATCCGCCCGATCACGCCCACGCGCTCGGTCACGCTGATCGCCCCACGCGCGTCCAGCAGGTTAAACAGGTTCGAGCACTTCAGCGCCAGTTCATACGTCGCCAGCAGCGGAAATCTTTTCTTTACCTTTGGGCTGGCGTTTCCGTCACTAAGGACGGCGCCCGCCTTTTCGAGAAGCGCCTGCGCCTCGGCTTCATACGAATTGAAGTGCTCCCACAGCCTCGGCACGTCGGCCATCTCGAAGTTGTACACGGAAAATTGCAGCTCTTCGGCCAGCCGCACGTCGCCGTAGGTCACCGCCGCGCCCGTCCCAGATCCGTCTGTGTGGGGGTCGCGCGCCCACACAATGTCGTAAATCGAGTCCGCGTCCTGCAGGAACGCCGCGATGCGCTCCATGCCGTACGTCAGCTCCGCGCAAATGGGGTCCAGATCCATCCCCCCGCACTGCTGGAAGTAAGTGAACTGCGTGATCTCCAGGCCGTCGAGCATCACCTGCCAGCCCACGCCCCACGCGCCGCCCGCGGGCCACTCCCAGTTGTCCTCCTCGAACTTCAGGTCGTGGTGCTTCAGGTCGATCCCCATCGCCTCCAGCGATTCCAGATACAGCTCCTGCACGTTCACCGGAGGCGGCTTCAGGATCAGTTGGAACTGTGTGTGCTTGAACAGCCGGTTGGGATTCTCGCCGTAGCGCCCGTCGGCCGGCCGCCGCGAGGGCTGCGCGTAGCCCACCTTGTAGGGCTTCGGCCCCAGCACGCGCAGAAAGGTCTCCGGGCACATGGTCCCCGCGCCCACTTCCAAGTCGTAGGGCTGTTGGATCACGCATCCGCGTTCCGCCCAGAACGCCTGCAGGCGGAACAACAACTCCTGAAAGGTGAGGGAACTCGGCTTCACGCGCGGTACGGCTAGGGCTGCTGGCACGGGTGACTCTCTCTCATCGGGACTCCACACGATTCTATCAGCCAAACCGCATGCAATCCCGCGAAGACACTGGCCGAGATCCGCATTGCTTGAAAAAGAACCGGAGGCCTCCAAATTGGCTTCAAGTGGTACGATTTCGTGTTGTCTGGAACCGGAGAATCACATGGGCGTGACAAGTGAGCTTAAGAGATACCTGCATATTGTCGAGTTTCGCGATGAGCTAGTTCAGCAGTACACGCACTTCGAGATTCTGAGCGAGGGCGGATTGCGCACCGCAGTCGCGAATCTACTCCGCGCGAAGATTCAAACGCTTGGCCACCCCTCGGAGGTTTATCGCGTCACGTGCGAAGCACGCCTTCGTCTTCCTGACGTGCAGATCGTTCCAGATGTACTAATTTGGAAGGGCGGGCATCCACGCATTTGGATTGAATTGAAGGACAGTAGGAGATTCAATCTGAAGAAGGCCAAGGACGACTGGCAGAAGTTGCAGGATTATTGCAAGCAATGCCAAACCGTGAAGGCGGGTTATCTTATTTATGTTGCGCGGCGAAACGATCGCGATTTCCCGATCAAGCGTAACCGTCAGACCATGCGGTACTGGCTAGTCCCGATTGCGCTGGAGCCGCACATTTCAGGTTTCGAGCGATGGGAATTGGAATACAAGAGAAGAGAGCACTACAAACCTACCGAACGGGCACCTCGACCCCAGTGACAAAGACCTCGCTGTGCAGGTCTCACCCGCCCAGCCTCGCCAGCGCCTCCGCGCTCATCAACTTCCGCTCCAGTATGTGTCGCGATGCAGGCGAGGACTGTATCGGGAACCTAAGCTGACTTCTTCTGCAAGCGGACTTTGCGAGACACCGATAGCCGTACCACGCCGGTTCGTCTCTCTCCCAGGGCGCTGTGCACCAAATACGCGGACCGCGTGAGCTTTGCCGCCCTGGCGCGGCTGTCAATTTCGGCGAGCTGGCCCTCCCGCGCGGTGATGTTGATGCGGACCGTCCTCTCTGGCTCGGCAGCCTCCACCAGGAATGCAACTGCGCCCCTCATCGCGGGATCGTTACGGAGCTCATCGAGAGTCGAAGGCCTCGGCAGGCGCTCTGCGTCCTGTCTGATCCCGGCAATGTGGAGCGAAAGGGCTTCGGCGGCCATGCGGCGTGCTTCTTCGAGCGACGTTCCCGCTGTGATGCAACCGGGAAAATCGGGAAAACTAACGCCGTAATCCGAATTCTTGTCCTTGTGAAGATACGCGATATACTCCATGTGCCTCCTACTTGCCGAGCTTCAAACACGCTTGCTTCTCGATGGAGCGAAGGGTCCCGGCCGGCACGTCCTTGCGCGGGAACGGCACCGTCACCCGGCCTGGTTTCGTCGCGTGTTTGAACTGCTTATGGCTTCCTTCGTGGGCAACCTCGAACCATCCATCGGCCCTCAATCTCCTGATGATTTCGCGGCTGTCCATCGATCTTGCTCCCGGAAGCTGATTTTATAATACACACTGCATCCACACCGATCAAGCCCGGGTTCACCCGCCCATCCTCGCAATCGCCTCCGCGCTCTTCAGCTTCCGCTCCAAGTGCCGCTCCAGCGTCTGCAGTGTAAACCGCCGCAAATCCTGCCCGCGACTCCTCGTCCACGCCTCGCCCGCAAATGCCGCCGCTGGCGTCCGCAGCATCTTCTGCGCGATCTGCCACGAATCGGCGCTCAGCGCGCTCGCACTCCCATTCCGGTGCAGCCCGCAGAACAATCCATCCGTGTAGCTCGAGAACGAAACCTCCGCCGCCTGCAATGACTCTCCGCACACGATGCAGCGGCCGATGTCCGGCAGCAGGCCCATCAGCCGCGTCATCCATAGCGAGAAATACGTCAGCGCCATCCACGGCTGGACAATCTCCGATTGGGCCGCCGTGGTCTGCTCCAGCACCGAAGCAAGCAGCCGGAACACCGTCGCCTGTGGATCGCGCTCGGGCAGCGCCTCGTCGATCACCTCGGCATAGAAGCTCAGCACCGCCATGCGCGTCTGGTCCACCGGCGCCAAGAGCGGCGAGCGCAGAATCTCCAGTTGATCCAGCCGCACCAGTTCCTGTCTGGGCCGCTCCGCAAACCAGGCGCGCGCCAGGGTCATCGGCTCCAGTGCGCCGCCAAAGCGCTTGCGGCTCTTCAGCGCCGCCTTGGCCACGCCCCGCATCCGGCCGTAGTCGCGCGTAAAAAAGCTGACGATCAGGTCGGCCTCATGCACCGGCCAGGTGCGCAGAACCACCGCTTCCGACGTAAGCACGGGCATGGCGCTATTATCCTCTCTTCCCGTCATATTCGTCGTTCCCTCTGAAATGGAAGGGGTTAGATAGGCGTTTTATGAAGTAAGGAAATTTCTAAATATGTAAGGCAAAATTTTAAATGTAAGGTATAATCCAATTTGTAAGGAATTCCAATGCCAACTGCTACCATCACGTCGAAGGGTCAAATCACCATTCCTGTCGAGGTGAGAGAGGCTATGAACTTGAAGCCAGGAGACCGGATCGATTTCTTTCAGGACAGGGACCACAGATTTGTTCTATCGCCTCGAACAGGCTCTATTCGAGATCTGGAAGGTTGTGTTCCTAAGCTGGATCATGTCCCGACGATCGAAGAACTCAACGAGGCGGTAGCCGCCGCCGCCGCTGAGAGTTATCTGAGGAGTGTGGCTCGCCCCACAGTTTCTGAGAGCGGCGAGTCGAAGGACGAGGCTGCGTGATCGGAATCGATACAAACGTCCTCGTCCGCTTTGTCGTTAAGGACGATCCAACTCAGGCTCCAGCAGCGGTTCGAATGATTCAGGGACTTTCACCCGAAGAGCCGGGATGGATAAGCATTCTGGTTTTGACGGAGCTAGTTTGGACATTGAGGCGAGTTTACAAGCTAGACCGGACGTCCATCGCCGGAGTTCTCGAAAGACTGCTTAGCAGCAATGACACGGTGCTCGAGCAGCGCGATGTTGTGCGCCGGGCCCTCCTTGCATACCAGAGCAGCAAAGCGGACTTCGCGGACTGCGTAATTGCCGTGACAGCGAATCTTGCCGGCTGCAGTCGTATGGTCACCTTCGATGAGATCGCAGCGCGTGACTTGGGGATGGAATTGCTTGCGTAGAGCCGTTCGAAGGCGCTTCACCATCCGGATTTACGCGCATCCAACTAACGCATTTCTCCCCATGGTGTATAGGGATTCAAGACCGCAAAGTTGACGCGCGCCCCAGTGAGCGGCAGCCTTCTGGAGAATTGGGCACTCTTGAGGATTGGGAGAAATGCCTTAAAACGCAAACGCGCGTCCCGCCCTGCGGCAAGACACGCGTGTGGGGGAACTCCGTTGTGTTGGGTCGAGCCGCTATCGCTTAGCGGCCGTAGTGCTTGGCATTCTTCTCGGCAAAGTGCGCCCACTTCTCCGGCAGGTCGTCCTGTGCGAAGATGGCCGACACCGGGCACACGGGCACGCACGCGCCGCAGTCGATGCACTCGACCGGGTCGATGAACAACTGATCCGCCTCGCCGTGACCGGCTTCGTCCTTCTTGGGGTGGATGCAATCGACGGGACAGGCGTCTACGCAGGCGGTGTCCTTGGTGCCGATACAGGGTTCTGCAATAACGTATGCCATCTCTACTCTCTCCGGGGAATTTCGGCGGCCTCTTTAGATGCGGACCGCGCTGAACTTCACGACGCTGATAGTAGCATACGGCCCGAAAGGCAGGGAACAAGGGAGCGAGGGAGCAAGGGAACAAGAAAACGAGTGAAGAAGTGAAGAAGTGAACAGAGAAGCGGCCAAATGACAGTGACTGAGTGACGGGACTCCTGCTCCCTATTGGCTACTCCCTGTTCCCTGCTCCCTGATCTTCCGCGCCCGGGCGAACTCCTCGGGTGTGGGAATGGGCGAGAGGCCACGCCCGGCGAACATATCACCGAAGAACCCAATCAGCTCCTCGTGGATCGATCCGTTCGAGGCCAGAACTTCATCGCTTTTACGCCGAACGTGCGCGCCCGCGAAGTCTGTCACGCGCCCGCCGGCCTCCTCCACCAGCAAAATCCCGGCAGCCGTATCCCAGGGATTCAGGTTGAACTCCCAAAACGCGTCCATGCGCCCGCAAGCCACGTAAGCCAGATCGAGCGCGGCCGAGCCCGCCCGGCGCACCCCGTGCGAGCGCAGCGTGAACTCCTGGTAGAAGTGGATGTTGGGGTTCGCCTGGCGCTTATGGCAGGGAAAGCCGGTCGCAAGCAGCGCCTCAGCCAGTTGCCGGGTCCGGGAAACTCTTGCCGGCTTTCCGTTCAATCGGGTCCCGCACCCACGCTCGGCCGTAAAGAGCTCGTCCCGCATGGGATCGTAGATCACCGCTGCCGTCAGTGTTCCGTCTTCGCCGGGCTTTGTGCCCGCGGGCCGGCGCTCCAGCCCCATCGACACGCAGAACTGCGGAAACCCATGGGCGAAGTTCGTTGTCCCGTCCAGCGGGTCCACATACCAGCGAAACTCGCCCTCCAGCCGCTCGCGCGTGCCTTCCTCGCCATAAATTCCGTGTTCCGGGAAGGCCTCGCTCAAACGGGCGCGAATGAGTTTTTCCGACGTGCGGTCGGCCACCGTCACCAGGTCCACGTCGCCCTTGTACTCGGTCTCCACGCCCTGGGCGAAGAACTCGCGCAGGCGAGCTCCAGCCTCGCGCGCGATCTCCGCGGCCTTGGGAACGTAAACCAAATCTTGCGGAATCGCCGCCTCTGCCGCGCCGCTCACTGGCCCGCCTCGCCGGGGCCAGGGCCCTCCGCCGTCTCGTAGCGCGGCGTCCGCCGCCGGCCCGCCTCGCTGATGGTGCGAATCTGATTCTTATAGATGAAGAGATTGGGCTGACCCTCGCGCGTCAGGCGCAGCATGGAGTCGTCGAAGTACTCGATCCAGCCGCGCACCGTCTCGCCGTCGCGCAACTTGATGTTCACAATCACCTGGCGCTCGCTGAGGGAGCGCAGATAGAGCCCCTCCTGGCCGGTTTCGCCCGGCGGAGGCGTCTTGGAGCGGCGGTGCGACGATATGGGAGATGTCATATTGCCATTCTAGATGCAGAGTGGGGTGCGGGGTACAGCTCACAGGGTCCGGAGATATTCCATCCAAAGAACCTTGCCTCGCGAAGGAGCATTTGGCCGCCTACCGGGCCGAAGAAAAATACTTAACACCTAGAACCCAAATGAGTTATTCTTCCTTCGAAGGGGTTCGAACGCCTTCGAAGCCGTTGACCGGAGACTATCTTCTCAGTTCCCCCTGGCTGGCGAATCGCCGTAGTAGCCGGCCTTGTTGCGAATATTGAACTCCTCCGGAGCGGCGCGAGGAATGGTGATCGTCACGCGATGAAAATCCGTGCCGGGAACCTGGCGCCGAGGATAATACCCGATCAAATACTGCGTGCGCAGGTCGTCGCTCACCTGGGCAAACGCTTTGTCGAGGCCGCCCTCCTCAACGTAGAAATGCTTTCCTCCCGTCTCTTCCGAAAGGGTAATCAGCGCGTGTTCGCCGCCTGTGTCGCGTCCGGCGCTGGCTTCAATGGGCACGTCAATCAACGAATAGATCATCACCTCGTTGCGCAGCGCCGCCTCCAGGGCCTGCGCGTAAGTCGAGGACTTGGCCGTGTCGTCGCCGTCGGAGACGACCACCAGCACTTTGCGTCCTTCTCTCTTGCCCAGGCGCTCCGATCCCAGGCAGATGGCGTCGTAGAGCGCGGTCGCCCAATCGCCGCGCAACTCGCCGAGCCCATGGTCGATCACGGGCAACTTGTTGGTGAAGGGCGTAAGCTGGCGCACCGTCGTGGCAAACTGCAGCACGCTCATCTGGTCCTGCGGGCGCAGAATGGCGTGCGCGAACCGGCGCGCCGCGGCTGCTTCTTCGCTCATGTCTTTCTGCACGCTGCCGCTGGTGTCGATGGCCAGGGTCAGATTCAGCGGCGCCTCCGACTGCCGCTCGAAGATTGCGATCTGTTGCGGGCGCCCGTCCTCGAAGACGGCGAAATCGTCGCGCGTCAGTCCGCCCACAATGGCGCCATTCCGGTCCGTCACGTTCACGAAGATGTTTACCAGCTTCACGTCCACGTGGAGCGTGGTCTCTTGCGCAGCTAACGCCGTAGGCGCCAGCGCCAGCACCGCGCAGAGGCCCGCGGCGGCCCACAAGCCGGGACCACCGCTGCACCTAGCCTTCATGCGGAGCCTCCGCAATGGGTGCCCCAGAGCCTGCCCTGAGCTTGCCGAAGGGTCTCGCTTCTGAGACCTGGGATTGCACTGTCTCCAGGTCCACCGCCAATCCCTCCGGGAACGGCTCGCCCGGCGCCCACACCTGGCCGTCGGCAAAGGTCTCCTTCTTCCAGATGGGCACGGTCTGTTTGAGGGTGTCAATGAGCCAGCGGCAAGCCTCGAACGCCGCCGTGCGGTGCGCGGAGGCCACAACAATCAGCACGCTGGTCTCGCCGATCTCCAGATGGCCCAGGCGATGAACCATCGTCACCTGGCGCACGCCGAAGCGCTCGCTCGCCTTCTCGCCCAGCGTCCGCATCTGCCGGATCGCCATCTCTTCATAAGCCTCGTAGTCCAGATGAATTGTCCGGCGCCCACGCGAATGATTGCGCACGATTCCGTCAAAGACCACCACCGCGCCGTCCTCGGGGCGCTTGGCCGCGGCAACAATTTGGTCAGCATCGACCGCCTCGCGCGTCAGCGCGACAACGACATTTGACTCACCACTGCTCTCGTCCAAGAGATTCGCCGGACGCGCAGTCCCGCCCGAAACCGGCGGCAGCAGCCCCACCTCGTCTCCGTCGTGGAGGACCCGGCCTGCCTGGGCGTACTCCGCGTTCACGCTCACCGCGATGCCGCGCAGCATTTGCTCCGGCGCGCTTGTTGGCAACGTCGTGCGCAGCCGCTCCAGTAGCATGGCGACCGTCGCGCCATCCGGCAGCTCGACCGTCCCAGCCCGCGAGCCCAGCCAGTCCTTCAATACTCCAAACGGGGTCACTTGCACTCGCATCACACGAAAAAGGATACTGCCTGCCAGTTAGACGCGGCAGACGGAAGTTCCTGAGCAGGCGAGCCGAGTTCCAGGCGCTGGCTCTCTCCCTCGCCGCAATTCATGCCGGCTGCGGATTCGTGCCTTGCCCACACTTGCCGGAAGATGAAGACACGCTACGCCGGAGAACACTCAATCAGGGAATAAGTCCCCGTCGGAATGATCCTCTTGAGCGAGAAGCCGGCAGTCTGAACCAGCGCGCGGAAATCAGCCTCGCTGCGTTCGCGTCCGCCCAGCACCGGCATCAAGAGATCCATAAGACCCGCCGGGTGCGTCGCGGAGTCGATCAGGCCCTCAACCAGCAGCAGCGCGCCGCCGCCGCCCATCGCCCGGCGCACATTGCCTAGAATCTTCACCGCCTCCTCATCTTCCCAGTCGTGAATGATTCTCCTCAACACGTAGGCATCGCCGCCCTCAGGAACAGTATCGAAGAAGCTGCCGCTCACCATCTTTACGCGAACCGCAACTTCGCCTTTGAAGGAATCTTTCGCTTCGGCCACCACTTGCGGCTGATCGAACAGGATTCCCTCAAGTTTCGGCACGGCAGCAAGAAGATGGCTCAGGAACAGGCCATGGCCGCCTCCCACATCCACCAGCCGCCTGAACTGCGAGAAGTCGTAGGCCCTCAGCAGAGCCGGAGTGGTCCACAAAATCTCCTGGGTCATCAAGCGATTGAAGACTGCGGCCTCTTCCGGGCGGGAGCAAAGGTATGCAAAAAAGTTCTGGCCAAAGAGACGATCGAAGGCCGGCTTGCCAGTGCGCACCGACTCGGAAAGTTCTCCCAACGGTTTCCAGAGGAAAGGCGCCGGCAGAAACATCGTTTCGGCCCACAGCGTTTGGGGATGATCACGGCGCAAGACCTCGGCGAACGGCGAGTTGCGGTAGCGGCCGTCCGTGGTTTTCTGGAAGACTTCAATGCTCGTAAGCGCCCGCAGCAGCCGCTCCAGAGTTGGCGCATGCGCGCCGCACGCCGGAGCAAGTTCTGCGGCGGATTTGGGGCCGGAGGAAAGGAGGTCAGGGATGCGCAATTCGACGGCCGCATGGATTGCCTGCGCGGCGAGAATGCCCGGATAGATGTACTCAAGAGGCTTCGGCGGCATAAGTGGCTCTCTTTTTGTCAGAATACACAAGCGCCATTTAGCGTCAGCCAAAAGACCGGCAGTTTCGCCGGCCCTCATTTCATGTTCAATGCCGCTTACGCCGCCGCGCTCGCCGTAACTTCCACCGGAGAAGGCCGCAGTTGCGGCCGCGCCGCCAGTTGTGGCAAGGCCACGGCCAGCACGTCCTCGATTTCGCCGGCGTAGTGCACGGTCACGCCCTCCATCATCTCCGGAGTCAGGTCTTCCTCCACGTTCTGCCGGTTTTCGGCGGGCAGAATGATATTCTCCACGCCGGCGCGGCGCGCGGCCAGGAACTTTTCCTTGATGCCGCCCACCGGCAGCACGTTCCCGCTCAGCGTGATCTCTCCGGTCATCGCGGTCAGCGGGCGCACCGGCGTATCCGTCAGCAGCGATGCCAGCACCGTGGCCATGGTCACGCCGGCCGAGGGCCCGTCCTTGGGAATGGCGCCGGCCGGCACGTGGATGTGCAGGTCCATCTCCTTGGTGAAGTCCTCTGCCAGCCCCAGCCGCGCGGCGTTCGAGCGCACCCACGTCAGCGCCGCCTGCATCGACTCCTGCATCACCTCGCCGATCTGCCCCGTCATCGTGAAGCCGCCCTTGCCCTTCATCTTGTTGGCCTCGATGAAGAGGATGTCGCCGCCGGCCGGCGTCCAGGCCAGACCCACGGCCACGCCCGGCCGTTTTACCCGCTCGGCCACCTCGGTCTCCACGCGTACCTGGATGCCGCCGAGGAATTCTTTGAGGGTATCGCGCGTCACCGCCAGCTTCTCCGTGTGCCCCTCCACGACGCGCCGCGCCTGCTTGCGGCACACCGTCCCGATCGTCTGTTCCAGCTTGCGCACGCCCGCCTCACGCGTGTAATGGCGAATGATATAGCGCACTGCATCCTCGGGGAACTCGATCTGCTCTGCCGTAATCCCGTTTTCCTTGATCTGGCGCGGGATCAGGTACTGGTTGGCGATGTGCACCTTCTCCTCTTCGCTGTAACCCTGCAACGGAATGATCTCCATACGGTCAATCAGCGGCGGAGGCACCGTGTCCAGCATGTTCGCCGTGCAGATGAACAGCACCTTCGACAGATCGAACGGCACGTCCAGGTAGTTGTCCCGGAACGTGTTGTTCTGCTCCGGGTCCAGCGTTTCCAGCAGTGCCGAGGCCGGATCGCCGCGGAAGTCGCGGCCCAGCTTGTCCACCTCGTCGAGCATCATCACCGGGTCGTTGGTTTCCGCCCGGCGGATGCTCTGGATGATCTGTCCGGGCAGCGCGCCGATGTACGTTCTCCGATGCCCGCGAATCTCCGCCTCGTCGTGCATGCCGCCCAGCGAGATGCGCTGGAACTTGCGGCCCAGCGCGCGCGCAATCGACCGTCCCAGGCTGGTTTTGCCCACGCCCGGCGGCCCCACAAAGCACAGAATCGGCCCCTTCATGTTCGGCTTCAATTCCAGAACGCTTAAGTAGTCGAGGATCCGGTCCTTCACCTTTTTCAGTTCGTAGTGATCCTCGTCCAGAATCTGCTTGGCCACGTTGATGTCGATCTTCGAGCCCGAGCTTTTGGCCCAGGGCAGGACTGCCAGCCATTCGATGTAGTTCCGGGTCAGCGAGTAGTCCGCGGCCATGGGCGACATGCGCTGCAGGCGCGCCAACTCCTTCATGGCCTCCTTCTTCACTTCCTCGGGCATGCCCGCGGCTTCAATTTTCTGGCGCAGGTCTTCCACGTCACGCTGGCCTTCATCCTGCTCGCCCAGTTCCTTCTGAATGGCCTTGAGCTGCTCGCGCAGGTAGTAGTCGCGCTGCGATTGCTGCACCTGGTCCTGCACCTCGGTCTGGATCTTGGCGCGCAACTGCTGCACCTCGATCTCCTTGGCCAAAAGCTTGTTCAACTGCTCCAGCCGTTCCGCGATGTTGCGCGTTTCAAGCAACTGCTGCTTGTCGTCGGTGGTCAGGAAAGGCAGAGAGGACGCAACAAAATCCACCAGCCGGGCCGGCTCCTCGATGTTCTCGGCGATCGTCCGCAGTTCGTCGGAGAGCGTAGGCGATTCGGAGACGATCTGCTGGAACTGCGCGATTACGTTGCGCACCAGGGCTTCAAAGCCCGCAGAGGACGACGGCTCCACGTCCTCCAATGTCTCGATCTCAGCCACCATGAACGGCTCGGACTGGACGAACCTCACCAGCCGCACCCGGCTCACTCCCTCGGTAAAGACAAACCGGCTCTGGTTGGGCATCCGCACTACCTTGTGTACCGTAGCCAGAGTTCCCACCGAGTGCAGGTCGCCCGGCTTGGGAGTATCCAGGCGGGGATCCAGTTGCGCCGCCACCACAATCGCGCGCTCCTCCCCCAGCGATTCGATCAACTGGATGGAGCTTTCCCGTCCCACCGTCAACGGGAGCACGGCGTGAGGAAACAGGACCGTGTCGCGCACCGGCAACACTGGAATCGTGCGCAGGACCAGGGTGTTCGTCGGAGTCAGGTCGTGGGGTGGTTCGGCTGGCTTGTTTGACATTGAGTGTCCCCGTATCAATTTTCCTTCAATTAGATAGCTCAGAAATACAAAAGTTGCAAGATTGTCTTTTTCCTACGGCTCCTTGGCTGGCAGTGCTTCAGGCTACGTGTCTGATTCCGAAATGGTTCCTTGGGTCTCTGTATCTGTTAGCGCACCGGCCTGAGTCAGGCAGGGAAACGCACAGGATAACGGCGGCCTGCCCAATCTTGCCCGAAATCGTCGTGCGCGGCCCGTCTGGACGGCACACTGGCGTCCGTGGGGTCTATCGGCGGAAATGGCCGGAAGGTGAGAGCAGTCAGCCGGCTATCCCATACGTCGAATCGGCGGCAAACAGACTCATTCCAGGCGCCGATCCGACTTCTCTTTAATCCGGCTGGAAGGCTCATCCCTGCCGGATCATGACCGATGGGGCGCCAGTCCTGGCTCGATCCCGTCTGCTTGTTCCCGCTTGATGGCCGAGTCGATGTGCTCCCACACCTCATCCGGCGGCTCCACGCTGGGAAATAACTGGCGGGCCGCCTCGGCGATGGTTTCCAGGTCGGCCAGCAGGGCCCGGCAAAGCTCGCAGCTTTGTACATGGGGGTGGGTGGCGGCGTCTTTTCCCAAGCCGATCAGTTCTGGCATTTGGGCCTGGAATTCGGCGCAGCTCAGCTTGCTGGGGTCGCCGGTCATGACCGCTCCTCCCGTCTCTTTTGTGCGCGCAAGGCATCGCGCAGTTTCAAGCGCGCCTTGTGCAATTGCGACTTGCTGTTGCCAATGGAACAATCCAGCATGGAAGCAATCTCATTATGCTCAAAACCCTCCACATCGTGAAGGATAAAGATAAGCCGGTAGCCGGCGGGCAGTTCCGCCACGGCGCGTTCCAGGGCCAGCCGGTCGATCGCGCCAGCCAGAGCAATATCGTGGGCGCCGAAACTACGGCCCGGACCCTCCTCCCGCGTCGGTTCCATGGCTTCGTCGAGCGAGACCAGCGTCAGGCCTTTCTTGCGCAGTTGCATCAGCACTACATTTACGGTCAGCCGGTGCAGCCAGGTGGAAAAGGCTGAATCGCCGCGAAAGGTGGCGATCTTGCGATGCAGTTGCAAAAATGCCTCCTGCGTCAAATCTTCGGCTTCCGCGACATTGCCCAGCATGCGCAGGCAGAGCGAGTAGATGCGCCGCTTGTGCAGCGAGTAAAGATGGGCAAAAGCCTGATGATCGCCGGCCTGGGCGCGAGCCAACACGTCGGCTTCCCCCGGATTGAGCGAGCCCGGAGGGACATTGTTTGCGGATTGGCCCACAGCGGCCACAGGCGGAGTGTCCGCCCTGCGGTTTGACCGGATGCGGCGGGGAGCTTGCGTCGGGGATGGAGAATTGGGCATGCGGCCCCTTTTGAGATTGCTCTCGAACCGATCTTGACTTGCGATTGCGAACTCGGGGACGATCTGTTCCGAATCCGCGCCATCTATTCAAAGTCGAGGCTGGCGCGCCCGCACGAACCGGAGAGTCCAGAACCTGTACCGCTCATCGCAGCTCCCCATCCGTTGCATTGCGGCCGGCGGCAACCCGGATGGGAGCCGGAGTTTCTCCCGTTTTGCCGTAGCTTCCTTCCTCGTTAGTATAAGGTTAAGCAGCTAAGGTTGGCTGAGCTAGAAGGAATAACGTTGAAGGCCCATGCGCGTCGAGAGGGTAGGATGAGCCGTTCCCGCTGTGCATGGGGGATACGCTTCCTCCGCACTTAAAATATGGTCTTGCGAACAAAGCCGGTAGAAAGATGCGGCGCTCCCCCGGGCTCTTGGCGGCAGGTTCACTTCAGAGGTCTTGGCGGCCCGGGCGCCAGGCGGCAGCGTTCCCCGAACCATCCTCGCGGTTCCCTGCAAGAGCAGGATCGCCGGCGATCCGATACGGCGCGGCGAGGAGCTTGGTTGGGGTGGATTCTTCTTTGCGCGGCGGGTGCGGCGCTTGCGGGCTGGTCCCAGGGGCCGGCCGTAGCTCATGGAGCCCGCCTGACTGCATCTGTCACAACGGAGTTGCCGGAGTCCCCGAGTCCCGATCCGGCGCGAGATTCTTACCGGGAGTGGGAGGGTTTGCCCGTGCGGCGCATCTCCTTCGAAGGCGTCCCGCCCGATCGTCTCACCCCGCTTCCCTGCCACCTCGCTCAGGCCGAAGGAGCGCCGCTCACCGCCGAAAATCTGCAAAAGAGCCTCCGCCAACTCTATGCCTCCGGTCTTTATGACACCCTCGAGGTCGAGGCATCGCGCATGGCGGACGGCGTGGCGTTGGTTTTTCTCGGGAACCCGCGGACATTTATCGGGACGGTGAGCGTATACGGAGCAACCGGTGCAACCATGAACAACCAGCTCCTGCGCGCCTGCCAGCTCACGGCCGGAACCCGCCTGACGAAGGCCAAAATGCTTCGTGCGGTCGAGCAGATGCGCGTCACGCTCGAACAGAATGGCTATTACGAATCGGCGATCGCGCAGGCTGTCACCCCCCATCCCGGGCAACAGCTTGCCGACATCGCTTTTCGCGTCGTCTCGGGACCGCGGGCGCGCGTCGGCACGGTTACGGTCGCCGGCGGCTCCGGGATGACCCTGGAGGCATTTCGCCGCCATGCCCATCTGCGCACCGGCGCTTACGTGGACCACGATACCGCCAATCGCGCCCTGGACGGCGTGCTCAAGGAGTACCAGAATCAGGATCGCCTCGAGGCCGAGGTCAAGCTCGAATCCGCCGCGTACGATTCGGCCGCGAAGGCCGTGAACTACCGGTTCTCCGCCGATCGCGGGCCGGTGGTCAGGGTTGAGGTCCAGGGCGCCGGCATCGATCCGGGGCGCGTCAAGCGTCTGGTTCCGATCTTTGAAGAAGGCAGCGTCGACGAGGACCTGCTCAACGAGGGCAACCGCCGCCTGCGCGACTACTATCAGCGCCTGGGCTACTTCGATGCCAAGGTCGATCACGTGCGGCAATCGCCAAACAGCGATGAAGTGAACATCCTCTACACGGTAAGGCTGGGACCGCGACGCCGCGTCGAAAAGGTTTCCATCGCCGGAAACCATTACTTCGACAAGGCGACGCTCATGGATCTGCTCAGCGTCCGCGCAGCCGATGTCCTCGACCGCCATGGCGTTTACAGCCAGGCGCTGGTTTCGGCTGACGGTAGCGCGCTTGAAGCCGTGTATCGGAATAACGGCTTCGCGGACGTGAAGGTCACTCCGGAAACCAGCACACCGGAGACTGTCGCGGCCGACAACCCGCCGCCCGCCGGTCCGCAGATTGCCGCCTCGCGAATCGCACCGCTCGAGGTGACCTACCACATCGTGGAAGGCCAGCAACAGCGCGTGGGCACGCTAAGCATCGAAGGTAACGGGCACATACCCGCCGCGACGCTCACCGCCCTGATGAACACCGCGCAGGGCCAGATGCTCTCCCCCCGCAACCTGTCCGGGGACCATGACGCGATCCTGACCGAGTATTACAGCCGCGGTTTTGACCAGGCTGCGGTCAGCGTCACTCAGCAGCCTGACCCCTCCGATTCCGGCAAAGTCGACGTCGTATTCCACATCGACGAAGGAGAGCAGATATTCGTCCGCAACGTGCTATTGACGGGCCTCGAATTCACCCGTCCGCAGACGGTAGCCCGGGCCATTGTCATACACCCCGGCGATCCCCTCAACCAAACCGCGCTCTCCGATACGCAGCGCAATCTCTACGATTTCGCCCTCTTCAACGAAGTGAATGCGGCGGTCGAGAATCCCAACGGCGACGCTCCCGAAAAGACAGTTCTTCTACAGATGGCGGAGGCGAGGCGCTGGGCTTTAACCTACGGTTTCGGCTTCGAGGCGCAAACCGGCCAGCCGCAAAACAACTGCGCCGGCGCCACCGCCGCAGGCGTGGCATGCAGCCCCAACGGCAAGACAGGAGTCAGCCCCCGCGTGCTCGCCGACATCACCCGCAACGATCTCTTCGGCCGTGAGCAATCCGCTTCTGTACGAGCCACGTATGGATTGCTCGAGCAAAGCATCGGCCTTTCTTACCAGGTCCCGCACTTTGAAGGCAACCCAAACTTCGGCCTCACCTTTTCCGGCGGCTACGCCAACAGCGAAGACGTCTCCACTTACGTGGCTTCGCGCCTGGAGGGCGCCTTCCGCTGGACCGAAAACTTCAATCATCCCGGGTCGTGGCTTTCCCGCGCCAACACCTTCATTTATGAGCTCGATTTCCGAAGAGTCAAAGTCGCCGCCAGCAGTCTGCAGGTTTATCCCGGCGAGATTTCCGAACTCTCGACGGCCATGCGCGTGGGCGGTCCGGCTTTCACATGGATACGCGACACGCGCGACGTGCCCATGGACGCCCACCGGGGCACCTACACGAGCTTTCAGGAGTTTCTATCCGGCCGGCTCATTGGCGCCCAGGCCGAGTTCAACCGCATCGACACTTCGAATTCGAGCTATTACAGCTTTGATAAAGGCCGCTTCGTTGTGGCCCGGAATACGCGCTACGGCCAGGTGCGCGCCTTCGGCGGCGGATCGAGCGAGTTGATCCCGCTTCCTGAGCGGCTTTACGCCGGCGGCGCTGTTTCGCTGCGTGGGTTTTCGCAGAATGCCGCTGGCCCGCGCGATCCTGAGACCGGCTATCAGATCGGCGGTGCCGGAACGCTTACCAACAGCACCGAGTTGCGCCTGCCTTCGCCCACTCTGCCCTGGCTCGGCAATACGGTGAGTTTTGTCGTCTTTCACGATATGGGTAACGTCTTTACGAACGCGGGGGATGCGTGGGCCAGCGCCCTGCGCGTTCGCCAGCCGGACAGCAGCGCGTGTAGAAAACTGGCTACAGTCGGCGATTCCTCGACCTACGTGCCAAACGGCGCCACGACTTCAACCGGAGTGCAAGGTCAGTGCAGTTTCAACGATTTTTCTCATGCGCTGGGAATGGGCTTGCGCTATCACACGCCGGTAGGGCCAATCCGTTTCGATTTCAGCTACAACCTGAATCCGCCCATCTACCCGGTCAACATCAACTACTCGATCCCCATCTCGTCCACCACTCCGCTCGGTCCCTATCAGGCGCCGTACGTGGGCCAATCCCCGCATATCAACTTTTTCTTTAGTCTGGGGCAGGCCTTCTGATGACTGCGCGCACCCCAATCCGAATCGAATTTGCCCGCAAAGTGGCTGTCATCCTGAGCAGAGCGTGGCACGCCGTCGCGCCGCGCGTAGCCGAAGGATCTGCGGTTGCTTTTCCGAGGCCCGGTGCGTCGAAACTGCTCGCTCTTGCGCTGTTCTTTTCTGCTCTGGCGTCGGCCCCCGCCCAACAGACAAACTCGACCGCGCCCGTTGTCCTCGACCGTGTCGTAGCGGTGGTCAACAAGCAAGCCATCCTGGACGGCGATCTCGAAGACGAGATCCGCCTCTCTGTTCTCGATCCCAACGGAGTGGGCCAGGGGCAGCTCACGCCGCAGCGGGCGCTCGAGCAGTTGATTAGCCGCACCCTGATCGAGCAGCAAATCCGCCAGGAAGACATACCGGCCATCGAGCCTTCACAGGCGCAAGTGAATGCCAGGCTGGACGATCTTCGCAGGCAACTGCCCGCCTGCGTGCATCGGGACTGTGCTTCCGATGCTGGATGGAAGGCATTTCTTGCGTCGCACGGACTCACGCCGGAGCGCGTCGCGGCTTATCTCCGCTACCGGCTTGAGATTCTGAGCTTCATCGAAGAGCGATTCCGGCAGGGTATTCAAATCTCCCAGGAGCAGATCGAAACCTACTATCGCGACACGCTCGTGCCGCAGTTCGCGCCCGGCGAAGCCGTTCCACCGCTCGATCAGGTGACCCAGCGCATTCAGGAAATCCTGCTGCAACAGCAAGTCAACGTGCTCTTCGACAACTGGCTCACGAACCTGCGCCAGCAGGGCGATGTCGAAGTGCTTGATCCCGAACTGGAATCCGCCGCATCTCAGCAAGGCGCGGGAAGAGGAGACCCATGAGCCAATTCGACACTGCGCCCGTCTCTCCGGAACCTTCCCTCCCGCCGGAACCTTCTCCGCGCGGCGCGCGCGCTCGTCTGCGCAGGTTCTTCCTCCGCCACGTCCCACTCACGATCGCTGCCGCTGCGCTTCTGCTCTCCCTCACGACCGTCGTTCTCTATTTCGCCGCCAGTTCCGCCGCATTTGAAAATGTTGTCCGCAAGCGCCTCATCGCTCAGATCGAAACGTTGACCGGAGGACGCGCCGAGATCGGGTCCTTCCACTGGCGCCTTCTCCATCTCGAGGCTCAAGCGGACGGAGTCGTGATTCACGGCACGGAAGTCCCCGGCGAGGCGCCTTACGCGCAAATCGGTCGCCTGCGGGCGCAGGTGAGCGTATTGGGCTTCTTCAGTCCCCGCATTCTGCTGCGCAGCCTCGAGATTGCCCGGCCCAGGCTGCACCTCATCGTCTATCCCGACGGATCGACCAATCAGCCGCACCCACGCAGGCCGGAAAAACGCGGCAAGTCCGCTATTGACACGCTCTTCGATCTCAAGGCGAACCATATCGCGGTCGAGCAGGGCACCCTCGACTACGACGATCGCGCCGCCGCCTTCGACAATCGGCATCGCTACCTGCCGCTGGATTTCAAGGCCGACGACGTGTCCCTGGTCATGAACTACGTGCCTGCCGCATTCGACGCGCCCGAGCGCTATCGCATCGAAGGCGCCGCCACTGACCTCGTGCTCACCCGCGATCTCCCGCAAAAACAAACTCCGCCTGTGCACGGCAAGTTGCAACTCGACCTCGACCTCGAACGCAATCGCGTCTCCTTGCGCGGCCTTCAGCTCACGGCCAGCAGTCGCGGCGCCGAAGATCGCACGCTCCAGGTTTCCGGAGCGTTGGACGATTTCACCCACCCGCGCTGGCAGGCCAAACTTGCAGGCGATCTCGACATGCGGCTCCTCGATCCCATCACTGGCTATCCCGACGCGCCCGAGGGCATCGCCCACCTCAATCTCGCCGCCAACGGCATCGTGCCCGCTTTTCACATCGCTGGCAGCGTGCACGTCGATGGAGGCTCCTACCTCGGCGCCGGTATCCACGCCACGGACGTCAACCTCGATGCGCGTATCGATGCCGATTCCGGAAAACTGCTCATCACGCAGATCGTCGCCCGCCTGCGCCAGGGCGGCCAAGTCGAAGGCACGGTCGCGCTTGAGCCCTGGCTTCCCGGCGCCAGAGTTGTGCCCGCGCAAGTCACTGCTCCCATCACCGCTCCTGGTTCTGAGGAATCGCGAGCCGCCCGCAACGTACTCGTGCGGGCCGCGGTCGGCCCTATCCCGATGAACGGCAAAGTCACCGCCAATTTCACGGGCGTTTCTCTCGACACGATTCTCGATATAGTCGGTGCGCCGGCATACCG
>JBEKXX010000043.1:0-22472 GCA_049511595.1 Occallatibacter sp.
CGTTCGCCGCCGCCGCCCATCCACGGCTCGAACGCCCACACCGGGGGCAGCAAAGGCTTACCTGTGAGAGACGTGTATTCTTTCAGGACGTTCTTGTAGTCGCCCGGCCAGAGATAAAGATCGAAGATCGGTCCGTGCGCAACGACTCTGTACCGGTCTTCTCGCGCACTGCCAAAATCCGCTCTGATCTCATAACTCGAATTCCAAAACACGGAGTAGCCTGCGCTGCTATGCCAGAGTGGAATCGGTTTGTACGCCTGGTTTTCCAGGCCTCCACGGTACAGCGAATCCCATGCATCCAACTGCCAAAGGGTCAATGTCTTGCCGCGTTGATTGAAAGAATCGAAGCGCTCGCCCAATCCAAAGATGTTTTCTCCGGAGCTCAGGCCGCCCCTCAAATCGAAGCCTTCCATTCGGCCGTCAGCATTCTCGTGTACAAGGAGATCGCCCTTGCTTAGACTCCAGAAAGCTCTTCGCTCTCCCTCGGAGAAGAAATCGATGCGCCAATCCCCATGCAATTCGATCATGGCGGCTAAGTTCTTTGAGGTGGCGTGAATCTCATCCGCTGTTTCCGTCAGTTTGACCGGCAGGGAGGAAGGCGAAGAGAAAAAACCCGTATCCGGCCCATGCAGCCGGACGCCTCCGGTGGATGGAAACGAAACATACAGCAGAAACTCTTTTTTGCCTGCTCGAGCACGCAGAATAATTTGATCCGATGTGTTGCTCACACTCTCGATCGCTTCGACTGGAGTCCATGCGTCCTCCCTCGCATCTCCCGGAGCGCCGTCTGCGAACCACGATTGCGAAACGCGATTGAAATGCCGGAGGAGTGAATCGAGAATCCGGCACGCCGTGGCGATATCGCGATTCGCCAACGCATCGTTGAATCGATGCCGCGCCGTCCATGGGTCAAGCTCGCCGGGACCGAGAATCCACGTTCCGCTTTCCGGATGGAAACTGAAGCCCTCCCGGTCGAGAAGGTCGTACCAAATCTCAGCCAGGCGGACCCGATCGGAAAGATTGGTTTCAGAAGCCGGCTCTGCTTCGAGTTGCTGCTGCAGACGCTGAATCTGATTCAATTCCGTACCGGTTGCGCGACGCAACGCAGCGCGCCGCTCCCATCGCCGGATCCCGGAGGGCAACGTGATGAGTCCGAAGTCCGCCGCCTGCGCATTCCTATTGCCCCCCAATCTTACTTCCATAAATTCGTCGGTTGCAGCGGGCGCGAGACTGGTTGTAACAGGTCCATCGTGGAAATCGACCGCCGAAGGGCTCAGCACCTCTCCCGTGATGAATCGCACACGGGAGAGTTGCATGTGAAAGACCTCCTTGGGCATTCCGCCGAGCGTGTCCCATGGAATTGCAAAATCCGCGACCCACTCCGTGTCCTTCAGTGCGACAGTTATGCCTTGCAATGCGCCTTTGTTCTTACCGTGGGTCACAAAGCCTTGGCCGGATTCGTCGATAGTAAATTGCCAAAGATCGTCTTGATTCGCTCCGGGCGGCAGCACTCCCACTTCGACGCGATCGCTCCGGCGCAGCCGGACTCCGTTGCGGTACACAGGATCGGGGTCGGCACAGCGAAAGCGAACATAGAGTGCCGTGGCATCCCACGCCACCCATGCGGCAGTCGGCGTAGTTTGCGCCAGCACTCCATTTGCAGGCAGAAAACGGTCGAGTTTCAGCGTTCTGTCCCAATCGGCCTCAGCCGCCGGCGGGTGGTCAAGAGCGGCTCCGAGATCGATTGCAACCACAGCGCCCTGCGCCTGGCCAAAAATCATTCCACAACCGGCCAATAGAGTTACTGCGGCCCACACTGCAATGCTTCGTTGAATCCAATGGTCGAACACACGTATGCCTTTCGTTTGAACCGGGATTTCCATTTTGCTTTTCCGGCCACAAGAGGATATACCCCCCGAGTGCCCGGCTCGCCATCTTTCTCGCATGAGTCCAGGGTCAGAGCCGGAGCGTGCCCGGCAGGTCCGTTACCGGAACCCGGAGGCTGTCATTTGCCCCATTGCGAAGCGATTTCGCTGACACCTCTCCCGCAATTCCCTTCGTCGTCCAGGTTGGTTTCGCAAGGCTTGGGTCCGCGTTCGCCGCCAGCCGCTGGCCAAAGCAGGTGAGCGATATGGGCGAAATCTCAACTGGAAAGACGCTGGCGGGTAATGCTTCTACGCCGGGGCCGGGTCTTCTGACTTGCCATCCGTGCTTTTGAGGGTGGGTTTGCGTTGGTTGAGATCGTCACGCGGCCCGATCCAGATGAACAGGATGATGGCCGGCAAGGCAACGATAGTGGTGAGCAGGAAGAACCGTACCCAGCCGATCTTCTCCGACAATACTCCGCCTGAGGAGGCCACCACGGTGCGGCCGAGCAAAGCGAGCGAGGAAAGCAGAGCGTATTGAGTCGCCGTAAAAGCGGGCGAGCACAGACTGGAAAGATAAGTTATCAACGCGGTCCCGGCCATTCCCCCCGTGATATTCTCGGCGGTGACACATAAAGCAAGATAGCCGATCCGGTGTCCGCCTACAGCCTGCAGGACAAAAAACAGGTTCCCGGCCGACTGCAAAATGCCACAAAGAATCAGCGAGCGGCGAATTCCGAACCTGGTCGTCACTACACCGCCTAATAGAACCCCTGCCACAATCGAGAAAAATCCGAACACTTTGGAAACGGCCGCGATCTCAGGGAGAGAGAATCCCAGCGATATATAGAGCGGCGTTGACATCACTCCCGCCATCGCCTCGCCCAGCTTGTATCCGAAGATGGCGACCAGAATGACAGGCCAAAGCGGCCGGCGCATGAAATCGCGAAAGGGACCGATTACAGCGGTCGAAAACGCGTGGCGAATCGCGAGCCAGCCCGACCCAGCCGCAATCGAAGTTTCCGTTGGAACTTTCGGTTCGGGAGCCAGCAAAAACACCAGTAATCCCACGCCGACGAGCGCAGCCATCGTGGCATAGGCAGCGAACCATCCAGCGTAGGCTGCGATGAACAGAGCGCCAGCCCCGGAGACCAGCATGGCGATCCGGTAGCCGGACTGAATCATGGCCGCTCCGGGAGCCTGCCGATCCGCACTCAGGCTCTCCACCCGCCAGGCATCGATCACGATGTCCTGGCTCGCCGATAGAAATGCGACAAGCACCGCCAAGGCGGCCATCCGAGGCAGGTTGTGCTTTGGATTGCACGATCCCAGACAGAGAACTGCACCGATCAGAAGGATCTGGATGGTGATTCCCCAGCCGCGCCGCCGTCCCAAAGGCAGTGGCGGAGGTACGCGATCCATCAGCGGCGCCCAAAGAAACTTGAGTGCGTAGGGAGTGCCAACCAGGGCGAAGGCGCCGATCGTTGCGCGCCGCACGTCGGTTGTCGCAAGCCATGCTGAAAGAGTTGAGTAAGTCAGCAGGAGCGGCAAGCCACTCGAGAACCCCAGTGCGAGCACTTCGAGAACACGCGGCTCAGTATAGGCTGCGACCGCGCGCCGCCAGTTGGGTCGAACGTGTCCTTCGTTGATTCGGGAGTTTTCCTTCATCTCGATTATCGTGCGCCTCTTTCAGCCTAACTCGGCTAGCCCCGCTGACCCGCTCGCCCCGCTTATCCTGATTCCATGCGCCTCGGCATCGTCTCGGATACTCATGGCCTTCTCCGTCCCGAAGTTGCTCTCGCCCTCAAAGGCGTCGACCGCATCCTGCACCTTGGCGACGTGGGCAGACCTTCGGTCCTGAAAGATCTAGAAAAGATTGCCCCTGTCACCGCAATCCGCGGCAACGTGGACCGCGAAGGCGCCTGCGCCAAGCTGCCGGAGACCGACGTGGTTCTCATCGAAAACGCACCCGGCCCCAGCCTCTACCTCTACATGCTCCATGACCTCAAGACCCTACACCTCGATCCCGCCGCCGCCAAATTCGCCGCCGTCCTCCACGGCCACACGCATGTTCCGAATTTTTATACGAAAAAAGGCGTGCTCTACTTCAATCCCGGATCGTGCGGCCCACGGCGGTTTGAGCTGCCGGTGACGGTGGGAGTGCTGACAGTGGGTGCAGATGGAAAGCTCGGCCCGGAGATCGTTTATCTTAATATTTCGCCGAGGAGATGATCTTATCCCCGCATCCGCGGATTAATCCACCGGTACACCACGTCCGTGCAGAAGTTCACCAGCACAACAGTCAGCCCAATCGCGAGCAAACACCCTTGCAACAGGGCGTAATCGCGGTTCGAAATCGCGTCTTTAGTCCCTCAGTCCCTTAGTCCCTACATCCCTGCCTTACGCGTACACCTCGGGAACAAAGTTCTGCTCATGGATGGGAGGCCGCACGTATTTCGATTTCACGATCGGCGGCAGCTTGAGCGGCGCCGGCGTCAGGTCGCGGTAGGGAATCATGGAAAGCAGGTGGCGGATCACGTTGAGCCGGGCCCTTTTCTTGTTCTCCGCATTCACCACGTGCCACGGAACCTGCTTCGTGTCAGTCACCGCGAACATCTCGTCTTTGGCCCGCGAGTAATCCGCCCAGTGCTTGCGCGACTCCAGATCCATCGGACTCAGCTTCCACCGCTTGGTCGGGGTGTTCATGCGGTCCTGGAAGCGGCGCTCCTGCTCCTCGTCGCTCACGCTGAACCAGTACTTCATGAGGATGATGCCGGAGCGGACCAGCATGCGTTCGAACTCCGGGCAGCTCTGCATGAAATCGAGGTATTCGCGCTCGGTGCAAAAGCCCATCACGCGCTCTACGCCGGCGCGGTTGTACCAACTGCGGTCGAAGAGAACCATTTCGCCCGCCGCGGGCAAGTGGGCCACGTATCGCTGGAAGTACCATTGCGTTTTCTCGCGTTCCGTGGGCGTGGCCAGCGCCGCGATGCGGCAAACGCGCGGGTTCAGCGACTCGGCGATGCGCTTGATGGCCCCGCCCTTGCCGGCCGCGTCGCGGCCCTCGAAGAGCACCACCACGCGCAGGCCCTCGCGCCGGATCCACTCCTGCAGCTTGACCAGCTCGATCTGCAACCGGCGCAGCTCGCGCTCGTAATCGCAGTCTTTGCCCAGCCGCAGGGGGGCGGGTGCGGGCTTTTTTGCGAGGAGAAGGTTTCCGCCATACGCTCCCTTCTCTTCCTTGCACTTATGGTTTTTCTTCCTTTTGTCCGCCACGGTCTTTCTCCCGCCTTTTCGCGTTGTCCGGATCTCCGCCGTGCTCCGGCTCCTCGGGACCGCGAGGCTCGCCCCGTTTCTGCTATCGGCAGAATGCTACGCAACGTGACACATATTGACGATGTTGACCCCGTAATGAACGAGGTACGGTAACTATGCGAGTCACCGTGCGCACAGGTTTTTGACGCCGATAATCGAATCTGTGGACAGCAGGAACAATCTCGCGCTTTTAAAGGATTATGAGGCCTATCTGCGAGTGGAAAAAGGACTTCGCCCACTCACCTGCGAGGCCTATCTCAGCGACCTGCGCATCTTTGCGGAGTTTCTCGAGGGCCGGAACGCCCTGCTGCTCACCGCGGTCGAGGCAGACGTGGCCGCATTGCTCGAGCATCTGCGCAACCACGGCATCGATTCCCGCTCCTCGGCGCGCAAGCTGAGCTGCCTGCGCGGCTTCTACAAATGGCTGCTTCTGGACCACCGCATCCGCTACGATCCGACCGTCAACATCGAGTCCCCAAAGACGTGGAAGGTCCTGCCTAAGTCACTTGCCGAGCCGGAGGTGGCGGAAATGCTGGAGCGCGCTGCCATGGCGGCGTCGCATCCGCAGGCCAAGGCCACGGCGCTGCGCGACCGCGCCATCCTGGAGCTGCTCTACGGCGGCGGCCTGCGCGTCTCGGAGGTTACTTCGCTGGCGACCAGCGATCTTGCGCTCGACACCGGCCGTGTGCAGGTGCGCGGCAAGGGCGATAAGGAGCGCATCGTTCCGCTGGGGCGTTCCGCGATCCAGGCCCTGGAACAGTATCTGCGCGAGGGGCGGCCGCACCTGGAGCGCATTTCCTCGGTCCGGAAAACCGGCGCCCCCGCAGACGGGAGGCTCAAGGAGCCGGGGTCCGCGAGGTGGAAAGCCGGGGCGTCGCGGCCAGATAGCGCGCGCCTCTTTCTCTCGTTGCGCGGCATGCCGCTCACGCGCCAGTGGGTGTGGCGCCTGGTGAAACTGGCCAACCGCTCCACCAGTCCCCACGGCCTGCGCCACAGTTGCGCCACGCACATGGTGGAGCATGGCGCCGACCTGCGCAGCGTGCAGGTGATGCTGGGCCACGCCGATATTTCCACGACGCAGGTGTATACCCACCTGGCGCTGGGCCGGTTGAAGGCCGTGCATCGCATGCATCATCCGCGCGGGGCGCGGCGAACGATAGAGGCCGATGCAGGCGCCGGGAAGGCTCCTGTTCCTCGTGCCGCCACGCAGAAGATCCCAGGCGAGGAAACCCCATGAGCGCCACGGTTCCGCTGCCGGTCGCGCCTGCAACCGATGCGTTGGTGCAGGCTTACCTGCAAATGCTGGCCAACGAGCGCGGCGCCTCGGCGCACACCTTGCGCGCCTACCGGCGCGAACTGCAGGGATTCGCTGCATGGCTGGCGGATCGCCAGAATGGGCTCAGCGTCGATCGGATTGAGCACACGCACATCCGCGCTTACCTGGGCACGCTTTACGGCCGCGGGTTGGCGAAGGCCTCGGCGGCGCGGGCGCTGGCGGCCATCCGGAGCTGGTTCAAATGGCTGGCGCGCGCCCACCACATCGAGCAAAATGCCGCATCGCTCGTGGCTACGCCCCGGCTTCCCAAGCATCTGCCGCGCGTGCCCTCCATCGAGCAAATGAATCGCGTGGTGGACTCGGTGCGCGACGACGTGGCAAGCTGGCCCGCGCGCGACAAGACGATCCTCGAATTGCTCTATGGGTGCGGCATCCGCAACGCCGAATTGACCGGCTTGAACCTAGGCGACATTCACTGGGCCAACGAGGCGATCCTGGTGCGCGGCAAGGGACAGAAGGAGCGCTACGTGCCGCTGGGCGACACGGCCGCCGTGGCCCTGCGCGCCTATCTTGCCGAGCGCGCGGCGCGACTGGCCGCTGCCGCCGAAGAAAGACGGCCGGAAACTCCCGCGCTCTTCGTCAATCTGCAGCTTCGCGGCCTGGGGAACGGCGGCCGGGCCCGGCTGACCACGCGCAGTGTAGGCCGCATCGTCAAGCGCATCGCCATCCTGCGCGGCCTTTCTTCCGACGTCCATCCCCACACGCTGCGCCACGCCTTCGGAACACACCTGCTTGAGGAAGGCGCCGACCTGCGCGCCATCCAGGAGCTGCTCGGCCACGAGCGCCTCTCGACCACGCAACGGTACACGCAACTGACCGCCGCGCATTTGGCAGAGGTCTACGACCGCACGCATCCGCGGGCGAGGTAATTGCGCCGGAATCTGGAGGAGATCCTGCTTAAGACTACTCCTCGTCTCCGTCGAGTAGGTAGAACTTCCGGACGGAAATCTCCTCCTGGCATGCTTCCCAAACTTCGGGATACTCACTTTTCAGCTTATCCTCGTCGAGATCATGCTGGGGTTGGCTCTTCCATTGGAACAGGCCTTCAATACCGTCGTGACAGCCGATCTGGAGCTTGAGTTGATCTTTCCAGTGCTCGTACTCGAGCTTCCGGATTTCTATCTCATTCTTGAGTTTTCGACAGAAATGAAATAGTTCGCGATGGCTGTCATCGGGCGTGAGGAACACCCCGTCACTCATTTGTTTGGCGAGTGACTTAACTTCCTTTTCTTGAGCGATAGAGAGGTGCGTTTGCATATAGACGTCGAGCGCTAAGAACCCGCTATCAATTTCCTCGCACCCAATATTGAACCATTCCTTGGTATTCGGGACGCGTTTTTCGGCGAATAGTTTCTTTAAGAACTTCTCCGCGGCACATGGATGTGTCGTTTTATATGTGCGGTAGTACGAGAATTGCGGGTTGGAGGTTCGATGCTGCGCTCGCCTTTTTCTTGGCTCATCGCTTGTGCGGCCAATTTTGAATTGGTTAGTGTTTTCGCCCTGACCTGCGTACACGTATCCCATACTCTCTCCTTTTCAAAGGTTGATTAGCTGCACATTCCGGTCCTCCAAAGGTTGGAGTATGTACGGGTGACCCCGCTGAAAACCAGAATGATGTAACGCACCCAAGGATTGGGGGTACGGGAAAAACCCGCGGAGTATTGAGGTGAGAACTCAATTGAGAAGGAATAATATTTCACAAAACAGCAAAATGCAACCCAAAAGCTGTTGCTCGCAGCTGCTCATTGTCAAGTCCAGACATATTCCGAATAATCCTCGTTCGTGCTAACATTGTTATTACATGGAGGGCCGCAATGCTGACAAACATCCGGCGCCTGGGAAACTCGCGGGGGATTTTGATCCCGAAGCCCCTGCTGAAGCAGGCCGGGCTCGAGGATCAGGCCGAGATCCTGGTGGAGGGCAACACGTTGATATTGCGCCGGCCCGACAAGGTTCCGCGCCAAGGCTGGGCCGACGATAGCAAGCGACTCTCGGCCTGTGGCGACGACGCACTGATCTGGCCTGAGTTTTCAAACGAAGCAGACGCGGATTGGACATGGTAAGGCCGAGACCGGTGAAGCGCGGCGAAATCTGGCTCGCGAAACTCGATCCAACCGTCGGCAGCGAAATTCGCAAGACTCGCCCCTGCGTCGTAATCTCGCCTCCCGAAATGCACGACTACTTGCGAACTGTAATCGTGGCACCCATGACAACCAAGGCTTTTTCTGCAGGCTTTCGTGTTCCTATTACACACAAAGGCAGAGAAGGCTTGATTCTGCTCGATCAGATTCGCGCGATCGACAAAACCCGCCTGTTGAAACGTGCCGGCGTTGTCGATCCCTCAACCCTGCGTCGGACACTCGCCACGCTCAGCGACGTTTTCGCAGAATGATGCTGCGTTCCCCCGTCACCGTCTACGTCGAGTAGTCCGCGTTGATGCGGATGTAGTTGTGTGTGAGGTCGGTGGTCCAGAAGACGCACGAGCCGGGGCCTTGATGGAGATCGATCGTAATCGAGAACTCGCGCCGGCTGATGCAGGCGTGCGCGGCGGCTTCGTCGTACTCCGCCGCGCGTCCGCCGTCGCGGCAGATGGGCAGCTCGCCGAAGCGAATGTCGATGCGGTTGGGGTCGATCTGCGCGCCCGAGTAGCCGATGGCGGCCGCGAGCCGTCCCCAATTCGGATCGCAGCCCGCCCACGCGGTTTTCACCAGCGGCGAGTGGGCGATGGCCTTGGCCACGCGCAGGGCGTCGGCGTCATTGGCCGCGCCTCCGATGCGCAGCTCCACCACATGCGAAATGCCCTCGCCGTCGGCGACCACTTGCCGAGCGAGCGAAGTACACACCTGGGTCAGCGCAGCGGCAAAGGCCTGATCGCCGAGCCCGATGGAGACGCCGCTCGCTCCGGAAGCGAGCAGAAGCACGGTGTCGTTGGTCGAGGTGTCGCCATCCACCGAGATGCGATTAAAGCTGACCTCGATCGCGGGACGAAGATAGCCGTCGAGATCGGCCGGCGAGATTGCCGCGTCGGTGAGGATGTACACCAGCATCGTGGCGTGCGGCACGAGTTGCGGATGGATCATGCCCGAACCTTTGCCGAAGGCAGCAATGCGAACCTCGCGCACGGCGCCGTCACGGCCAGCCAGTTCGACACGCGCAAACGCCGTCTTCTCGGCGGTATCCGTAGTCAGAATCGCATGGGCCGCATCAAGAAAGTGCCTGGAGCCGGAACCTAGACCCGCGGCCAGCCCGGGGAGCGCGGCGATGAGCTTCTCCGCCGGAAGCGGAACGCCGATGATGCCTGTCGAGGAAGGAAACACCTCTTCCGGGCGGCAGCCAAAAACCTGTGCCGCGGCGGCGCAGGTGGCGCGAGCGGCGCGAAGACCAGGCTCACCCGCGGCGCAGTTGGCGTTTCCGGCGTTGATCGCGGCCACGCGCACCCGCCCGCCAGTGGCCGTCAGGTGTTCCTTGTCAACAAGAATAGGCGCGGCGACGACGCGGTTGGACGTAAATGCGGCGGCGGCGCTGGCTGGCGCATCGGCCACGACGACGGCGAAGTCAGGCCGGCCGCTGGCCTTCAGTCCTGCCTTGGCGGCGGCGAACCGGAATCCGCGAGGGATGACGTGGTTGGCAAGATCGCTCATGGGCTCGACCCCATTTAATCTAGCAGGTGGGGCTTGGCCAGCGGCGGCCGGGAAACGGGGACGGATGGGCGAGAGCAAAGAAAACCTGGCGGCATTTTTGGAACTGCGTAACGTGGATGTGGCCCGCGGCGAGCGCGTGGTTCTGCACGGCGTGAACCTCAACATTCGCACCGGCGAGCACGTTGCCATCCTGGGGCCTAACGGTTGCGGAAAATCCACGCTAATCCTGACCATGACCTGCCAGCTCTATCCCATGGTTCGCCCCGGGATGCGCGTGCGCATCTTCGGCCGTGAGCGCTGGGATTTGACCGAGCTTCGTCGCCACTTCGGCGTGGTCGGCGCCGGCCCCATGGGAAGCGAGCTGCCGGGAGAAAGAACGGCGGTCACCAGCGGGCTGGACGTAGTGACGGCGGGCTTCTTTTCGGCCTCCACGCTGTGGCCGAACCTGCACGTGACGGAAGAAATGCGCGCGCGGGCGTGGGAAGCTTTGGAACGAATGGAAGCCAAACATCTCGCCGCGCAACTGGTGGGCGCCATGTCGGCCGGCGAGAAGCGGCGGATCCTGATTGCGCGCGCGCTGGTGCACCGTCCGCAGCAACTGCTGCTCGACGAGCCTTCCAACGCGCTCGACCTGGCCGCGCAGCGCGAGCTGCGCGAGACGCTGCGCGGATTGGCCCGCGAAGGAACGGGACTGGTGATGGTCACCCACCACCTGGGCGACATTCTGCCGGAGATCGAGCGCATCATCCTCATGCGCGGCGGACGCATTGTGTCCGATGGGCCGCGCAACCAGTTGCTCACCGAGACGCGGCTGAGCGAGCTGTTCCACACGCCGGTGCGGATCGGGCGCGATGCGGAGTGGCTGCATAGCTGGTAAGGAAAGACGGTGATTCTGGGCGCCGAAAGGTTCGTGAGGCGATATCCTGATGGAAGTTTTGGCCGCTGTGACACAACCTGCTCGATGGAAAACCCTGCTGGCCTTCGGCATCATCTACTTTGTCTGGGGCTCAACCTTCTTCGCCATTCGCGTAGGCGTGAGCGAAGTCCCGCCCTTCCTTTTTTGCGCGATGCGTTTCCTGGCGGCGGGATTGTTGGTTTATGTTTGGGCCATCGCGCAGGGAGAGCGCTCGCCGGCCGCGCGGCAATGGCTCTCCGTCTTCCTGCTGGCCTTCCTCATCTTCGTTGTTGACTACGGCCTGCTGTTCTGGGCGGAACAGCGCGTGCCGTCGGGCATCGCCGCCGTGATCCTAGCCACGATTCCGGCATTTATGACGCTCGCCGAGATTCTCATCCTGCGCACGCAGAGGCTCACGCTGCGCCTGGCCGCGGCGCTGCTCGCCGGAATCGCTGGAGTCGCGGTCCTCATGAGCCGGTCAATTCTCCTGGGCGGGGCGCCCATTGACACTGCCGGCGCAGTCGCTCTCATCATCGGCGCAATAAGCTGGTCGGTGGCTTCGGCGCTGGCCCGCAAGCTGCCGCAACCCCCGTCGAAGGTGATGAGTTCGGGCGCGCAAATGTTCGCCGGCGGAATCATGCTGGCTGCGGTTGCCGCCTTGCGCGGCGAGTGGCGCGGAGTTCAGTCCCTGCATATGTCAGGCGCGGCGTGGATCGCATTAGTCTATCTCGTCTTCGCCGGTTCCATTGCGGGATTCACGGCCTACGTTTGGCTGCTTCACCACGAATCGCCGACAAAAGTGGGAACCTACGCCTATGTGAATCCAGTCGTGGCCGTGCTGTTGGGCTATTGGCTGGGTGGCGAGCCGCTTGGCGCCCGCACAGTCCTCGGCGGACTGTTTATTCTGGCCAGCGTGGTCACCATCGCCAGCATGCGCACCAGGACGACCCCTGTCGTCGCAGAAGACGCAGGATAAACGGATTACGGCAAGCTCCGGTGCAGACCCGCACTGCCCGATCCGCACATCTGAGATTTGTGCTACCATTCGGCCAACTGGTCACTCCCCTTTTGGCCAGGCGGCGGAGGTCAAAATCATCATGCGGATTTCCAGACGAAATTTCCTGAAGACCGGCGCTGTTGCCGGTGCGATGGCAGGCATGGGCGGCCTGCCGCTGCTTGCCCAGCGCGCAACCGCTTCTGACCTGGTGACGCTGGGGAAGTCGGGCGTAAAAGTTTCGCGCCTGGCATTCGGCACGGGATCGGATAACGGGTTAGTGCAGCAGGCGGTGGGGCAGGAGGGATTCACCCGCCTCGTGCGCCACGCCTACGACCGCGGCATCCGCTTTTTCGAAACCGCGGAGTCGTATGCTACGCCGCAGATGCTCGGCATCGCGCTGAAAGGGATTTCCCGGGACACTTACCAGTTGATGAATAAGGTGACGACAGTCGACGGTGTCGATCCGCAGAAGAAGCTCGACCAACTGCGCAGGGACTGCAACACCGATTATTTCGAGATCATGCTGCTCCACTACCAGCACAAAAGCACCTGGCCCGTTGACAGCGAGCGCTGGCAGGACGCAATTCTTGAGGCTCAGCACAGGAAAACGATTCTGACGCGTGGCGCCTCGGTGCATGGGTTGCCCGCGCTGCGCCAGGTCCCCGGGAACAAATGGCTCGACGTGGCCATGATCCGGGTCAATCACAAGGGCACGGCGATGGACAACGAGAGCAACGACTGGGATATCCCCGGCGACGTTGGCGAAGTCGTCACGCATATTCACGAATCGCGTTCCGCGGGCATGGGCGTCATCAGCATGAAGCTGATCGGCGCAGGCGCTTTCACCAGCCGCGCCGACCGCCAGAAGGCCATGCGATTCGCGTTCCGCAATGCGAACGTTGATTGCGCCACTGTCGGGTTCAAGAGCACGGCGGAGATCGACGAGGCCATCGACAACGTGAACCTGGCGTTTGCCTAGGGCCACGCCGTTCTGTCCTGGCTCCGGAACGAAGCGCGCCTGCCATCGATCTTGATATACTTTTTTAGGTTTATGTCCTTGCTGCAAATCCCGAATTTGGGTTGCACGCTGGATAATCAATGAGGCGTGATTCCGCAACTTATCGGTTATAAGGGCGGGAGTAGTTCAGTGGCAGAACGTCAGCTTCCCAAGCTGAATGTCGCCGGTTCGATCCCGGTCTCCCGCTCCAATTCCCTTCGCAATCCGCCCTCGCAACCTTCTCGCTGCTAAACGGCCTCCTGAACCTTCATCACCAGGCAGGTGATGGTATCTTCTTCCTTCACCAGCATCCGATGCGGCGTGCCCGCCGGCACGTGAGCCAGATCTCCCGCTCGCAGCGTTTGCCGCACCCCGCCCTCGATCCCGGTTCCTCGCGTTTCTCCTGCCGCAACCGTCCGCGCCCCGGCGACTACCCCGCCCGTCACCAGCGTCGCCTTGCCGGCAAGCACGCAAAACAGGTCCGCAAATCTCTCATGCACCTCTGCCTCGCCGCTCCGGCTGCGAAACGAAAGCATGACGCAGTGCTGCGGATACTCCTTCAGCGTCTCCGACGCCGAACCATCCCCGTGCTTCGCCATCTTGCGCAGATATGCCGCCCGTTCCAGCAGAACCGCCGGGGACCAGTGATCCACCGGATCCTTCGGCCGATGTGGTTTTGGTCCGGCCTCGTCCAAATTGACATCCTTCAGGATCTCTTTCGATAACAGATCCATCTCATCTCCTTTTCGCCGCAAGCGGCTTTTTTCTGCTATCCGCCATCCCGGCCTCGCCCTTCACATCTCCGCCAGCTTGCGCGCGCGCTTGAAGACGGCGAGCAGCATCGCCCGCGTCAGCTTGCCGGTATTGGTGTTCTGCAGCGAAGGATGATAGCTGGCGATCGCGGTCAGCCCACCCGGCAGCGAATATTCCGCGCCGTGCCGAAACACAAATCCCGAGCGCGATGCGAGCTTTCCCGCCCGCGCCGCGTGCGCCAGCAGCCCGTCAAACGCGATCCGCCCCAAACAAACCACTACGCGCAAATTCGTCAGCAGTTCGATCTCCCGGTCAAGCCACGGCGCGCAGTTGCGCAGTTCTTCGGGTGTAGGCTTGTTGCCCGGCGGCGCGCAGCGTGCCACGGCGCTGATCCACAGTCCGGTCAGCTTCATGCCGTCGTCCCGCGAAATAGCCGCCGACTGCGACGCAAACCCGGCCTCATGCAGCACGGGATACAGAAAGCCGCCCGATCCGTCGCCCGTGAACGGCCGCCCCGTGCGGTTCGATCCGTGCGCTCCCGGCGCCAGCCCCAGCGCCATCACGCGCGCCCTGGCGTCGCCGAACGACGGCACGGGCCGCCCCCAGTATTCCCACTCGGCGTAGGCGCGACGGCGCTTCCGCGCCACTTCAGCGCAGTACGCGCGCAAACGCGGGCAAAGCTCGCACGCCACGATCCGCTCATTCAGCACTGCCAGCGTTCCGGCCCCGCCCATGAGGAAATTCTACGGCGCAGCGGCACAATCACCATCAGTCCGCGCCGCATCTGTCTGTCGTATACCGTGTGCCATACTGAATCTGTCTTCGCAGTCCCCAGTAGATGGAGTGACCTCGAATGCCCGGCCAGCCCAACCCGGAATTCCTGCGCCGCGCCATCGCGCTGGCCACTGCAAACGTCGCCTCCGCTCGCGGCGGGCCGTTTGGCGCCGTCATCGTGCGCGACGGCAAAATTGTCGGCGAAGGAGCAAACTCCGTCACTGCTACAAACGACCCCACTGCGCACGCTGAGGTCAACGCCATTCGCGCGGCAGCCAAAACGCTGGGAACCTTCACTCTCGCCGGCTGCGAGCTTTACACCAGTTGCGAGCCTTGCCCCATGTGCCTCGCTGCCGCTTACTGGGCGCGGCTCGATGCCGTCTACTACGGCGCCAGCGCCGCCGACGCCGCCCGCGCCGGCTTTGACGACGCGTTTCTCTACGGCGAGTTCCGCAAAGACTCGAGCCAGCGCAAACTCCGCTCCATGCAATTGCTCGCCGGCGAAGCATGGGCCAGCTTTGCGGCGTGGATCGCCTCGCCGAATAAGATCGAATACTGAGGGCCGCATGAGCACCGCCGCTATGGCCGCAACTCCCGCTCCGCAAGACCGGGGTCCCCGCAGGCAGGCCTCCGTCTGTGGGGTGGGGATTGACTGCAAGCCGCTGCTCGTCCGCCGCGCTGCCGTTCTCGGCGCGGGCACCATGGGTTCCCGCATCGCCGCGCACCTGGCCAGCGCCGGAATTCCAACCCTTCTCCTCGATCTTGCTGCCAAGCCCGGAACTGCGGAGCCACAGCCGGCCCGCGCGGCCCTCGGCGCGCTCGCGCGCTCCAAACCCGCCGCCTTCTTTGAGCCATCGCTCTCCTCACTCATCGCTCCCGGCGCCTTCGACGACGACCTGCCCAAACTCGCCCAGTGCGACTGGATCATCGAAGCCGTCGCCGAGAACCTCGACATCAAAACGGCGCTGCTTGCCCGCGTGGTTCCCTATGTAGCCGCACACGCGCTTCTCACCACCAACACCTCCGGCTTGCCCATCGCGCGCATCGCCGCCGCGATTCCCGCCGTCCGCAGCCGCTTTTTCGGCACGCACTTCTTCAATCCGCCGCGCTACATGCGCCTGCTCGAAATCATCCCCACTCCCGACACCGACCCCGCCGTAGTCGCCGCTTTCTCGGCCTTTGCCGATCGCATCCTCGGCAAGCAGGTTGTCTTCGCGCACGACACGCCCAACTTCATCGCCAATCGCATCGGTATTGCCGTGATGTTCAGCGCCGCCAATCTGATGCTTGAGCAGGGGCTCTCCATCGAAGAGGTTGACGCGCTCACCGGCCCTGCCATCGGCTGGCCCCGTACCGGAACCTTCCGCCTCGCCGATCTCGTCGGCATCGACATCCTTGCCCACGTTGCCGCCAACTTCCCTCAGGGCGTCACCGGCGGCAAATTCTCGCCCGTTCTCGATGAGCTGCTCAAGCGCGGCTGGCTCGGCGACAAGTCTGGACAGGGCTTCTACAGAAAAACTCGCGGCGCCGACGGCAAAGACGAGCGCTTGGTCCTCGATCTCTCCACCTTCGAATATCGTCCCGCCGCAAAGCCCGCGCTGCCTTCGCTTGAAATGGCGAAAAACGCCGCCACGCTGCCCGAGCGCCTGCGCCTGCTGCTCGCGAACGATCCCTCCAAAGACAAAGCCGCGGCTTTCCTGTGGCCCTTTCTTTCTTCCCTCTGGAACCTCGCCGCCGATTGCATCGGCGAGGCCGCCGGCGATGCTCCCTCGATCGACGCCGCCATGCGCGCCGGCTTCAACTGGGAACTTGGCCCCTTTGAAATGTGGGATGCCGCGGGAGTCGCCGATACCGTTGCCCGCATGAAGGCTCTTGGTCTTCCCGCCGGAGCTCCGGTCCAGGCTCTTCTCGCCGGCTCGCGCACAAGCTGGTACTCGCCCGATCGCGACGCCTGCTTCGAGCCGGCTACTGGCCAGCTCGCTCCCATCCCAGCAGTTCCCGGCCACGCCCGCGTGGCCGATTTCCGCCGTTCGCTTGGCGTCCTCCGCACCAACCCGGGCGCCTCGCTCGTCGATCTCGGCGATGGCATTGCCTGCATCGAGCTGCACTCGCTCAAGAACGCCATCGGCGGCGACGTTCTCTCTCTCATCTCCGCCGTCCTCAACCCCGCCTCCGATGAGGTCCGCGATTTCGCCGCCTTCGTCATCTCCGGCGACCGCGACAACTTCTCCGTCGGCGCTAATCTCATGCAACTCCTGCTCGCCGCGCAGGAGGGCGAGTGGGACGAACTGGCCCACGTGATTCACAACTTCCAGCAGATGACCGCGGCCATCAAATTCTGCCCGCGCCCGGTCGTCGCCGCGCCCTTCGGCCGCACTCTCGGCGGCGGCGCTGAGATTTGCCTGCACGCCGCGCGCCGCCAGCCCCACGCTGAAACTTACATGGGTCTCGTCGAAGCCGGTGTCGGCCTCATTCCCGCCGGCGGCGGCACCAAAGAGATGCTTCTCCGCGCCCTCGACGCCGCCACCGCGCTCAGCCCGCCCGAGCCCAGGGACCCGCCTTCGCGCTTCGCGCAGTCCGCCGAGTTCGCCACGGCGCTCAAGCGCGCGCTCGAAACCATCGCCTTGGCCAAAGTCTCCACCTCCGCCGCGGAAGCGCGCTCCCTCGGCCTGCTCTCGCCCGCCGATCGCATCACCATGAACCGCGAGCGCCTGCTGCTCGACGCCAAAGCGCAGGCCGCCGCGCTCGCCGAGTCCGGCTATGCTCCGCCGCAACCGCGCACGCAAATCCCCGCTCCCGGAGCGGCTGCCCTCGCCACCCTCGAAACCGGCATTTATCTGATGGGCGAAGCCGGCTACGCCTCCGAGCACGATCAGAAAGTCGCCCGCTGGGCCGCGCATATCCTCGCCGGCGGCCGCATCACGCCCGGCACTCTCGTCAGCGAGCAATACTTCCTCGACCTCGAACGAGAGGCCTTCCTTTCTCTCTGCGGCGAGCGCAAGACGCAGGAGCGCATCGCCTTTACGCTGAAAACCGGCAAACCGCTGCGCAATTGATATTGACGTACGTACGTATGCGTGAGAAGATGACTGTTGAAGGAGAATCATCATGTATCACGACCCCAAGACAGTTCTCTCGCCGAAAGACAGAGTAAAGTCCGTGGAAGTGATTTATGACAAAGGGCCTGTGGATCATAGCTGGTCCGTTGCACAAATTGAATGGGAAGGGTCGCCCGTCGTAGGCATTCGTTGGAACGGGGATTCTAGAAGCCACAAAGGGCTGCCACAGGCTCGCGGGAATCCCGCATGGTTCATCGTCCCGAACGAACTTGCGGATGCCGTCCTGAATGCAGCCCATGAGCGAAGCCGGGCTAAGCAAAATGACTTGGCGGAGGGCTATCGCCAGATGGCCGCTGATCGGGCGCGGGAAATTGAAGCAGCGGAGTGGACGGAGGCGCTGATTGGCGACATCGATTGAACGTGGGGATGCCTATTGGGTGAATTTTGAACCCAGCCTGGGCGGAGAGGTTAAGAAGGTACGGCCGGCGATCGTGCTGTCTAACAATGCCGCAAACACTCATCTAAACCGGGTTCAGGTGGTTCCAATCACTTCAAATACCGAACGCCTTTATCCCGGCGAGGCATTCATAACCCTCAATGCCGAAAAAAGAAAAGCAATGGGCGACCAATTGACGATAGCGAGTAAGCAACGAATAGGCAGAAGAATCGGAGCCCTGAGCACAGAGGACCTCGGCAGGGTAGAAGATGCGGTTTTGCTCCAATTGGGCATCGTTCGCCACTGAGATAGTTCCATGGTTCGCATCGCCCCCAAATCGGGTGCTTCGATTCTAAGCGCGCTGCTCTTCGCTTCGGCCAACGTCTCTGCCCAACAGCCGTCGCCAAATCCTTTCGACACCACCGGCTCGGTCGTGGTGGACGGCCAACCCACCGCCTACCTCATCCGCCATCTTCCCGTGAACGCCTTTCCCCAGCTCCCGTCCGCCGTCCAGAACGCGCTCACCCGCCAGGGCTGCCTCATTCCGCAAACCTACGAAGCGCACGGCCCGGAAAACGTCGTCCACGCCAGCCTCGAACGCCGTGGCTCCTCTGACTGGGCCGTACTCTGCTCCGCTGGCGGCGACGTCTCGCTGCTGGTCTTCTTCGCGACCAACTATGCCGATCCCATCACCCTCGCCAGCGTGCCCGAAACGGAGCATCTCCAGTCCTACGGCTCAAGCAAGGTTCTCGGCTTCAACTGGGCCATCGATCCCGCATCGCCCGAGGAGGTTCACGAGGCGCAACTCGGAATGAGCCATCCGCCGCCGCGCCTCGCCCACGATGCCCTCGCCGACTCCGTCATCGACCAGCGCACTGTCTACCACTTTTATTCCAACAACACCTGGACGCTTCTCGACACGCAGGATTAGTATCGCGTCCAGAGGCAGCGATTTGGTTCAGCCCCGCACGATGCATAGTGCCGATTGCTTCAGCGCTGACCCGCTAACCTGCTGACCAGCCGACTCGCTCTCAGGAGCCGACCATGCCCGAAGCCGTCCTCGTCGCCGCCGTCCGCACGCCCGTTGGCCGCGCCCCCAAAGGCGCGCTCTCCACCACTCGCCCTGACGATCTTGCCGCAACGGCATTGACTGGCGCTCTCGACAGGGTTCCGGCTCTCGACAAAGCCGGCATCGAAGACATCATCCTCGGTTGCGCGCAGCCGGAGGGCGAGCAGGGCTGGAACATTGCGCGCATGGCCGCCCTCCGCGCCGGCCTGCCGGTCGAAATTCCCGGCGCCACCGTCAACCGCCTCTGTGCCTCCGGCCTTGAGGCCATCGCGCTGGCCGATCACCGCATCCGCTCCGGCGCCGCGAGCGTCGTCGTGGCCGGCGGCGCCGAATCCATGAGCCTCATTCCCATGGGCGGCAACAAGCCCAGCCCCAATCCCTGGCTTGCCGCCAACTACCCCGCGTCGCTGCTCACCATGGGCCTCACCGCCGAGCGCGTCGCCCGCCGCTATGCCGTTTCCCGCGACGATCAGGACGCCTTCGCTCTTGCCAGCCACCAAAAAGCCCTCGCCGCGCAAGCCGCAGGTCTCTTCGCCGAAGAACTCGTTCCGGTCAAAGTGATAACCGCCGTCCCCGGAGGAAAAACCGGGCCCCCCGGTGATGGGTCTTCGTCGCGGGAGTGGCAAATACCAGGCAAGCCCATCCCAAAGGAATCGCTGTTCTCGGCCGACGAAGGCCCCCGCGCCGACACCTCCGCCGAGGCTCTCGCCCAGCTCAAGCCCGTCTTCCATGCACAGGGCACCGTCACTGCCGGCAACTCCTCGCAAACCTCCGACGGTGCCGCCGCCGCTGTCCTTATGGATGCCGGCCGCGCCCGCTCGATGGGCATTTCGCCGCTCGCGCGCCTCGTCTCCTACGCCGTCACCGGCTGCCTGCCGGAAGAGATGGGCATCGGCCCCATCACGGCGATTCCAAAGGCCCTGCGCTTCGCCGGCCTCAGGCTGAACGACATCGAACTCATCGAGTTGAACGAGGCCTTCGCGGCGCAGGTTTTGGCCATCGTCCGCGCGCTCGATCTGGACCCGGCGCGCGTCAACGTCAACGGCGGAGCGATCGCGCTCGGCCATCCGCTCGGCTGCACCGGCGCAAAACTTACAGCAACTCTTCTCCGAGAGCTGAAAGCCCGGAGGGCACGCTACGGCATGGTCACCATGTGCATCGGCGGAGGCATGGGCGCCGCCGGCATCTTCGAACTCCTCACATGATCCGCAGCCTCGGCCCTCTCGGCCTCAACCGCTGACCCCTGACCCCTAGTTCTTGAAAAACTCCCCATGTCCCCCGTCCGCCCACGGATCGTAGTGCAGCGCAAAGTCTGCGCGGTGTTGTGTGCTGGGATGGCTGTAAAGCCAGAACTCAATGAAGGGGTTGGGATCGGGATCCTCGAGCCACGCATTGCCCAGCGCATTGAACGCGGCGACCGTCGTCTTTTGCGGGTCCGCAACGATGCCGTGGATCGCCTCCTGCCCATACACATCGGCTTGGTGCTCAAAGTGGCGGCTGAAGGCGTTGCTGGCGGGTTCCAGCAGAAAACTCGTGATCGAGATCGTGAACAACAGCACGACGAATCCCGTGCGCGAAGCCAGCTCCGTCGTGCCCCACTTCACCCCAAACCGCCGCACCATCCATGCCGCCAGTACAGCGCACGCCCAATACACAAAGAACAGCGCCACGGCATACCCGGCAATGATTTTGGGAATGTGGTGCAGAACGTAATGCCCGCTCTCGTGCCCGAAAATGAACATCACCTCGTCGTCGGGCACGCGGCCGGCCGTCGTATCCCACACCACAATCCGCTTCGTCGCGCCAATACCCGACACGTACGCGTTCAGTCCGTTGCTCTTCACGCTCGCCTTCATTAAGTACATGCGTTGCGGTGGGATATTCGTCCCCGTCCGCGCCACCACCTTCTCCAGTTCCACCACCAGGTCCGCGTGATTCTTCTGGAGGGGCTCAAATTTATAGAAGACCGGTTCCAGGAACGGCGATACGAAGATCAGGAACACCAGGATCGGCAGCGTCACCACCCAGATGCCCAGCCAGTAGCGCCGCGGCCAGCGCCGCACAATCCAGTTGAAGAGCAGCAGAACCGGAACGCCGAGGAGCAGGGTCAGTCCCAGCGCCTTCGTCTGGTCCCAGAACCAGCCTCCCCATCCCTGCACGCTGATGTCATACGCGCGGTCGAAGTGCTGTCCCAGCCAATCCAGCGGCAGCCCTGCCACTTCCAGGATGATGAAGTACGCGGCGAAAAACACCAGCCCCTGAAGCCAGCGCCGGCCCGTAATCCGCTGCGCCCATCGCTCCACCCCCGCCCACGCTCGCGTGGCCAGCAGCAGCCACAGAAACACAATGCCCCAGATCGATCCAGTAATGTCCAGGATGTTGCGAATGCGGCTAAGCGCGATCGCCTTGGCCAGCTTGTCCGGCGGCAGCGTGTAGGCCTGCTGCGGATTCGCCGGCGCGGCCGGCGCGGCCGCCTGTGCCGCCGGCGCCACCGCTACCGGAGCAGCCTGTGCACCCGGGTTCGCGCCACTCTGCGCAGCCGATGGCAGTTGAGCCATGCCGGCCAGAAATGCTGCCCCGCACGCCGCCAGCCGCAAGTACCGTCTCAAACTCATACCCATTCTCCTTTGCCGGGGAACTCCGCGACAACCAGGCAACCACATGCTTTTGCCCAAACCCCAGAGCCACTTGCCAAACGATTCTACAGCCGCGCGAACGAGAAAAACGAAAAACTGCCCTTCTATCCCCCGCCCGGCTAGAGTTTGTTGGTGGCGCCGGGGCGAGCCCAAACCGCCCCATTCTCGCTCTATTCATCTCACTCTGTGAACTTTCCCCGCACCCCAACCGCCGGTTCGCGCATCCATCCATGCAGAAGACTTTGCCGCTGCATGTGACGATTCGGTTACATTGGCCGCGCCTACCCTCCGTCCTGCGCCGTATTTGTTGCCTCACGGCGCCGGATTCAACCCAAACACGCTTCAATCGGGCTTAACCCGCACAGTACAATCCGAATGGAGGAGATTTCCCCTATGGCATACGAGTTACCGCCGCTTCCCTACGACTACTCGGCGCTCGAACCCTTCATCGACACCGAAACCATGAAACTCCACCACGACAAGCATCACCAGGCTTACATCAACAACGTCAACGCCGCCCTGGCCAATCACCCCGCGCTGGCTGCCAAAACCGTTGACGGCCTCATCGGCGATCTCAACGCGGTGCCCGAAGACATTCGCACCGCCGTGCGCAACAACGGGGGAGGCCACTCCAACCACACCATGTTCTGGAACATCATGGGCCCGGCCAACGCGCCCGGCATCGGCGGCAACCCCTCG
>JBEKXX010000044.1:0-22294 GCA_049511595.1 Occallatibacter sp.
ACGTCCATCGTCCTCCACGCCATCGCCAGCCTCCTGCACCCAGACCGAAAGGCCAAAGTGTAAAGGATGTCTGGAGACAATCTGTAAAGGATGTCATGCTACTGAACACCTTTAGGCCCCTGCTCCCTCCGTCAGGGGCTAAGGCCCGCAGTCATTGTGCGGTGCTTGCGGCAGGAGTAAACAGCTTGCTAAAAAAGTGCAGAGATTATGCGAATAACCGAAGGGACAATGACGCAGGGGCTAAGAGCTTATCCGCATATAGGTGGCGCCGACCTCCAGGCCGGCTGTCGTGTGGGCCTCCTGGCCCGCACACGGGCCCTGGCGGCGTGGACGCCGCCAGTACAGCCGGTCTGGAGACCGGCGCTACTCGAATGCGCAATTTACGGATAAGCTCTAAAGGCCCCGTTGATTTGATTCCACTTACGGCACGACTGAAGTCGTGCCCTTGTTACAAAGCCATTTATGCAACCAGCTCTAGCCAATCGTCACTGCCCTTTCGCATAGGTATAGAGCCCAGACAAATCTGAATGCACTCACGTGCTTTTTCTCAAGGACTCCTGTGAGTCATCCGGCTCGAAAGGTCAGGGACCACGAGTTGCTAGACGTTATTTGTCTCCAGAGATCTGTAGGAATGCACTCGCTCGCAGATCAAGCGAAGTTTCTCTTCCAGATTCCCAGAAGCTCGCGTAAACGAATCCGCATCAATGGCAAGTGGAGCGCCCAATACAACGAGCGGCGCGCCATACTCCGGAGTGCGAACCGCTTGCTCGACAGTAAGTCCTCCGACTGCTTGTACCGGCACCCGGACGGCAGCGACGACTTCCCGGAGTTGGTCGAGCGGACTGGGGTAAGGCTTGCCCGCGGCTCGGAGCCCGCGCCGTTCGTCGTATCCGACGTGATGAATCACAAAATCGCATCCGTAGTCCTCCAACCTCTTCGCCGCCGCGACCATGTCCTGGGCAGCAAGGTTGTCGCCCATGACTTGAATGCCTAAATCCTTTCCGGCTTTGACGACCATCTTGATGGTCTCCTCATGCGCTCGCTCCATCACAACGACGTGAGTCGCGCCGGCCTTGGCCATCAATTCAGCCTCGAGCCAGCCGCCATCCATGGTCTTCAAATCGGCGACAATCGGCACGCCGGGAAAGGCCGCACGCAGGGCACGAACCCCGTGCATGCCCTCGGCAATGATTAAAGGAGTCCCGGCCTCGAGCCAGTCGACACCGCAACGAATGGCAAGATGCGCTGTCTCCAGGGCTTCCGGGATGTTGGTGATGTCGAGCGAGATTTGAACGATTGTTTTCATCATTTTCCTGGCTGGGTCAGGGTTTGTCATTCGATTCCGGCGACAGCGCGAATGGGTGAGCCGTCTCCTCCCTCGATACGCAAGGGAAATCCGATGAATAGAAAGCTCTCAGGAAGCGCATCGAGATTCGTCCCCCGATGGCTGCCCATGGAGAGTTGGCTGACATTGTAGCGCTGCTTCTCGATGGTTGCATGGGGCGCGATTTTGAGGATAGGATCGCCGGGGAAGCTCGGCTGGCCGTCTCTCATAGGATGGGAAAGATCGATAAATCGCATGGTTACCCGACGAAGTGCTGGTTGATTTTAGTCTCGAGAAAGCGAACCGACTCCCGCAGATCGCTCATCCCATTCATGCCGTCCTCGATCGAAATCCACGAGTTGAACCCGACAGACTGAAGGACAGAGAAGATATTGTCGTAATCGTTCAGGCCCCTGCCGACGACGCCATGCGAAAGGCGACTGGCGTATCCGATCGAATCCTCTTCCTTGCGCAGATCTTCAAGGGCGCCACTGGCGAGAAAGCGGTCGCTAGCATGCATTGAGACGACGCGGTGCTTGATCCGATCGAGCAGCACAAGCGGATCCTCGCCGGCAAGAATGGCGTTCGAGGGATCGTAATTCACGCCGAACCAAGGTGACTCGACCCGGTCTACGATCGCGCAAAAAACGTCCATCTTCTGGGCGAATTCCGGGTATTGCCAGTAATTGTCTTTGTAATGATTTTCCAGGGTCAGAACAACTCCGTGTTTCTCGGCAAACGGCAACAAGTCCTGGATTACGCCGACAACCTGGGCGATTCCTGCTTCCTCCGTGAGTCCCGGCCGTCGCTGGCCGGAAAGGACACGGCAGAACTGGCCGCCGAAAAAGGCGGTCATCTCAATCATTCTCCTTTCACGCTCGATCTCCTTTTGCAATCGCGCCGAATCAAGCTCCGTAAAGTCGGGCGAGCAGCAGAGCATCGGCATTTCGAGGCCGTGCCGTTTAAGTGCGCTTTTTACCTGATGCAAGAAGACCTTATCGTCCTCAAGAAAGCCCGAATAAAACTCCAGGCCCTCGACTCCCAGCGTTGCGGCGAGTTCAATCCATTGAATAAGCGTCATCGTCTTACGGACGCACAGTTCATCCATGTAACACTTAGGAAATGCCGCCAGCTTCGGTTTCATTTCAATGAGGATCTCCGTGGAAAAGCCGCTCCTGGTCCACGCCTTCGCTGCTCTGGAGACATCTAATTATGCCCTTCCTTGCTGCGACTGGCCGGGGTCGCCGGCGCAGGCCGTGGCAGCAAAGCAACACCGGTAAGGTGTGTTGCACCCCTTAAAAACTCGCGCCGGCTAAACGCGCTGGCAGGAAGACTTCCCGTTTTCGACCGGGAATTGAACATATGCTTGCCGGTCCCGCCGCCGCGCTCGCGCCGAAACTCATCTTCCCGACTTCGACACTGCCGCCACCACCATCTCCAACATGCGCAGCGCAGAGTCGTCCTCGTCTACGGTTCGCTTCCAGTTGGCACGCTCGCCATAAGGTTTCAACTCGGGTAGCCCCGTGTCTTTCGCATCGTATTGAGAGTCGGAGCCGCCCATCTTCCAAATAATCAGATCCAGAGAAGGCACAACGCAGATGGCAAAACCACCGGCCCCATGCTTCCAGTATGCGTCGCGAGGTGCGGCGGGTGCGGCGCCGGTGGAGTTGAGCTCGAAATCCAGGCTGTAAGGGAAGTGAGGATCGTAGGGCGACGGCGTTGTGGCTTTGCGGACGTACTCGGCAGGCACAAGCTGACGGCTGCCCCACTTCCCTTGATGCAGCATGAGGTATTCGAATCGCAGCATGTCCGTTGCCCGCAGGCAGATGCCTCCACCGCCGGGCGTGTGCGTGATCTCTGGATGATCGTGAAAGCCGTAGCCCCAACGACCCCACCCCAGCGGCTGTGCGAGATGGATCTCCACGTATCTCTGCAGTTCCATTCCCGTCAGGTGACGAACCATGGCGGCAAGGATCTGGGCAGACGCCGTGGCGTAGGAGTACCCTCCACCCGGATCGACCCACAAACGCTCCGAGAATGCCAAAGGTTCAACCATCGCTCGCCAGCCATCCAGGCCTTCAGGAGCGATGGGAACCGGTTTCTCTTCAATAAAGCCTGGGCTGTTCCCGGCCAGCCCCGCACTCATGGCGAGCAGTTGGCCTAGCTTGATTTCGCTTTTCCTCGGATCCTTCATGGGGAAGGCTTCGGAAGGCAGGTATCGTGACGTATAAACTTTCTGGTCTAACCCGTCGGGGAAGAGGTCCGGCCGTTCATGCATCAGGATGCCTACGGCAATACTGGTGAAAGACTTGCCGCACGACATAGTGTTAGGCGTTGCCTGACGGTTGGCGCGGCCGAAATATCGTTCGTACACGAGCCAGCCATGGCGCACAACCAGAAGGCCGCCATTTTGGCTTGACCCCTGGATGTACTGGAAAACCGCATCAAGCTTCTTAACGTCCAAACCCGTTTTTTGCCGGATTTCATCGGGCGCCGTCAGAGTACGCCATCCCCCTGTGGTATCCGGGGGCGGAAAGTATTGGGCAAACGACTCTGTGGCGCATACAAGCATCCCGACAGCCAGCCCCAGGACGGAATATCGAATAGGAGCGTGTTTCATAAAGTCTCCCGAAGGGGTGGCAACTTGGGCCGAGGATGCACGTAGCTGGACGGACTGACGCGCTCGACTCCGCTGACGTCCGTGTGACCAAACCATATCCTGACTTCGTCACCGGCCGCAGCGCTTTCCAGCAAGGTTTGAACTGTTCTTCGCCGGAATATCCATTTTGCTTTCCCGGCGGCGACAGTATACTGCCGGTTGCCGCTGCTGCGATCTTTTTCTGCATTGGTTCCAGAGCCAAAGAACGAGACGCGCCCGGCAGATCCATTGCCAGAACCAAAAGACCATGATTTGCCCCATTTCGAAGCGATTTTTCAGACACCACTTCGTCAACTTCCTCTGCCGTCCAGATTAGCTTCGCCTTCCCGCCGCGCCTACCCGGCTGTCAGCGGCATACCAGCAACCGGAAGACTGGTTGATAAACATTCACGCACGCCTTCGCGTAGACGATACTGCGCATATCCTCGCGCTTCCGGCGGCAGGATTCGGTAGGGCCAGCGCCGGGCTTGCGGTGCTCCGAGGGGCGGCGTATGATCTGGAGCAAAATCGGAATAGTAGCGCTGATTCTCTCCAGTTCATTGGGACGCGGCAGGCTTGCGTCCGATTGCTCTGGCTGGGTTAGGGCGGTTCTCCTGCAACTATGAGCTATTTCGGACAGAATTCAAGGCGGCTTTTTCTTGATGAAAAAGCCGCTTAGCGATTGTGCCTTGGCCTACACCTGCAGAAGACCCGCTATAGGGGATTGCCTCCGTAGAAAGGTTACGGGTAGTGTGCGCAGGTCACGAAATCTTCTTCCTTATCCTCTGTTATTCGCCGGCGCCTTGATTAGTGGGACAACTGGCTTCGGCCAACACTCAGCCCCTGCCGCGCAAATTGTCGGGCAGATCGACGAAAGCCAATTGGTCGTTCTCACGGGCAACACGCCTCCGGCCGCGATCGCCCAGAACGACCGGGGGCCGGTCAGTCCCAGCCTTGCAATGACCGATCTGTTGCTGGTTCTGCGCCGCAGCCCGGAAGAACAGGCCGCCTTCGACGAGTTTGTAGCCAGCCAATACGACCCCTCCTCGCCGAATTTTCATCAGTGGCTATCCCCTGCAGAAATCGCTGAAACCTACGGCCCCTCTTCGGCCGACATCGCCGCCATCTCGAGCTGGCTCACCAGACATGGCTTTCCGATCAATGAAATAGCGAAAGACCAGATGTCCATCCGGTTTAGCGGTACTGCCGCGCAGGTGGAGAGCGCATTTCACACGGCAATCGACAATCTTTCGGTCAACGGGGAAGCGCATATCGGAAACATGAGCGACCCGCAGATTCCCGCGGCCCTGGCGCCCGTTGTGGCAGGCGTGAAAGCGCTGCACAACTTCTTTCCGCGGCCTGAGCACCGGCTGGGAGGCCGGGCTGTCTACAACAGGGAGACGGGCATATGGCAAAGGGCCACGGACGCAGCAGGGAAGGCCGCAAACCCGGATGACCTGGCCACCGCGGTTACAGCCAGCCCCGAGTTTGGCATCACAGTCGGGTCGGGAAGCAGCGCGTACACCATTGAGGATGTGGCGCCTTACGATTTCGCAACCATTTACAATGTGCTGCCGCTTTGGAACTCGAACATCGACGGGACAGGGCAAACCATCGCCATTGCTGGAACGAGCGACATCAACACCAGCGATGTAGCCGCCTTCCGCGCCGCGTTTGGGCTGCCTGCCGGGATCGCGCCGCAAACGGTTGTCGCCAACGGTATCGATCCCGGACAGTGCACGAGCACAGGCGCCAGTGCGCCCTGCACCATCGACGATCTCATCGAGAACACGCTCGATGTGGAATGGTCAGGCGCTGTGGCCAAGGGGGCCAGCATTGTTCTGGTGGTGTCCGGTTCCAATTCATCCACAACCGACACGGTGTATTCCTCCGCGAATTACGTGATCCAGAACAGCACGGCAAATATCCTGAGCGTGAGCTACGGGATCTGCGAGCTGGGCATGGGCACCAGCGGAAACGCGGCCTACAACAATCTGTGGGAGACGGCTGCAACCGAGGGCATCGCGGTTTTCGTAGCATCGGGAGACGCGGGATCGGCAACGTGCGACCAGGGGCTGGCAGGAATCCCGCCGCATCCCGCGGAATATGGCCTTTCAGTGAGCGGGGTGGCGTCCACGCCCTACAACACCGCTGTCGGGGGCACGGATTTCAACTGGGGTTCTAAGGCCTCGCCTTATTGGGGCACAACCAACAGCCCGAGCAATGGGTCAAACGCTCTCGGTTATGTCCCAGAGGTCCCGTGGAACGATACGTGCACGAATCCCCTGGCGTTGAACTACCTGCAGGAATGGGCGACGGCGCTCATTCAGCACGGCTACGGCGCCACTTCGCCTACCGACGCCGAATCGGCCTGCAATTTTGTGGAGAACTGGTGGGTTACGATTTACGACAACACCTCTCCTCAGGTGAATCTTTCCGGGTTTCTCGATACGGTCGGCGGCGGCGGGGGCGCCAGCAACTGCACCACCAGCGACGGATCCACCGTGGCCAGTTGCGCCGGCGGGTACGCCAAGCCGAGTTGGCAAGCCGGCGTCGCGGGGATTCCCAGCGACGGAGCGCGCGACCTACCCGACGTCTCGTTTTTTGCCGGAAATGGCTTTCTCGGTAGCGCATACCTCATCTGTGTCTCCGCTGAAGGGACGTGCTCCTACACCTCAACCAGCGAGCCGCAAGGTGAGGAGGTGGGTGGAACGTCGGTGGGTACTCCGGCCATGGCAGGTGTGATGGCTCTGATCAACCAGGCGGCGGGAGCGCCGCAGGGGAATCCGAACGCGGAGCTCTACACGCTGGCCGGTCAACAGAACTATGCGAACTGTTCGGCGGAAACGGCCAAGACGAACGACGGCTGCTACTTCAACGATCCCAATACAGGGACGATTGCTATGGCTTGCGCGTCGGGCTATCCCAACTGCACTGTGATCCATTCCGGCGATTCCATCGGGATTCTTTCCGGCTACAGTGCAGGCGCGGGCTTTGACCGGGCCACCGGGCTGGGCTCATTGAACGTGGCCAACGTGGTGAACGCGTGGACCCCAGCGACGACGGGGACAGCCACAGCGACAGTGACGTTGACGCCTGCGCAGACGAGCTTTCCCTTGAACCAATCGCTCAGCGTCCTGGTTACGGTTAGCGGCTCCAACGGCACTCCGACCGGCACCGTTAGTTTGATTGGAGGGGGCTACGCGGCGACGGTGGGGACGCTCTCTGGCGGGAGCTATACGTTTACGATTCCCGCAGACGCTTTGAGCACCGGGGCCGACACGCTGAAGGCGAGTTATAGCGGAGATGCGACGTATGCAAGGGCAAGCGGAACGGCCAGCGTGACCGTGGCCAAGCTGACGCCGACAGTGACAGTGCTGCCCAATCTAACCAACATGGTCAATCCCAGCATCGTGACGGTGACGGCGACTGTGACAGGCGCCGGCCCCACGCCAACCGGAACCGTAACAGTCTCTGTCTCCGGCTATTCGGCTCCCACATGCACGCTGCACGATACCGGCTGCTCCGTCACGATCCCGGTCAGCGACTTTCCAAGCGGGACCGATACCCTTACCGCCAGCTACAGCGGGGATTCGAATTATCTCGCGGGGACGGGCACGACCACAGTCCCGGTTCCGACGGTGACCATAACACCCTCTTTGACCAGCCTGAACACCGCAACCACGCTTCAAGTGACAGTGAACGTTGCCAGCACGGGCCCGACGCCGACAGGATTGGTATATCTGTATGGTCTATACCAGGGATATTACTTCCTTGTGGAGCTCTCCGGCGGCAGCTACACCTTCACGGTGACGCCCGGAGAGCTGGTCGCGGGGACAGATACTCTGACTGTGCAGTACGGGGGAGACAATACACACCTTCCTGCAAGTGCAACGACCACAGTCACAGTGACCAAGGTGACGCCGACCCTTACGGTGACGCCGTCGGCAACCAGCATCACCTCAAACCTTCCGCTGACGGTGAGTGGGACGGTGACGGGCGGAGGGTCGTTACAATACGGATCACCGGGCGGACAGGTGACAATTACCGCAAATGGCCAGGAGTTTGTAACGGGCATCTATGGGAACGGCCAATATTTTATTGGGATTCCTGGGGGAAGCCTGAGCGCCGGAACCGACACTCTGACCGCGAATTACGGTGGCGACGCGTTTAACACGCCGGCGACCGGTTCGACGACGGTGACTGTGACCGCATGGACTCAGGTCGCGTCCGTAGTGACGTTAACGCCAGCTTCGAGCAGCATCGGTTCGGCCGAGGCGTTGCAAGTAACGGTAGCGGTAACCGGAGCGTACGGAACGCCGGCTGGAACAGTAACGTTGTCGGGAGGCGGCTATACAAGCTCGGTGTGGCAATTATCCACCGGTGGTTACACCATGACGATTCCAGCAAACAGCCTTAGCGTCGGCACGGACACCTTGACGGTCAGTTACAGCGGAGATCCCACCTATCTTCCGAGTACGGCTACGGCACAGGTCACCGTGGTGCCATCGATCTACACCCTCTCGGCTTCTACTGCGGCCTCAATCGCTCCAGGAGGGGTAACGCAATCAACGATCACCGTCAGCTCGACTACGGGTTACGTAGGCACTATCGCGTTCTCCTGCGTGCTGACTGGCTCTCCTGCCGGCACCGGAGCTGTGGAGTTGCCAGCATGCACAATTTCGAACAGGGTGGACCTGTCGGCTGGCAGCGAAAGTGGCCAGGCAACCATGAACGTGACCACCACTACCCCCGTCTCGGCGCTCAATCAGCCGGTGCCGCGGGTGAAGGGGAGGGGCTGGATGAATGCCGGTAGGATGGCACTAGCCCTCGTGGTTTTGCTTTGGATTCCGGTGCGGCGGCGCCGTTCGAAATCGATACTGGGCCTACTCGTCCTCCTAGCCGTTCTCTGGGGCATGGGAGCTTGCGGCGGAGGCGGTGGTGGTGGTGGCGGTGGAGGAGGCGGCGGTGGGGGTGGAGGCGGAAATCCTGGGACGACTGCGGGGACGTATACGTTCACCGTTACGGGAACCGGTGATCCCGCGGTAACTCCGGCGCCTACGGTCACTTTCACCGTGACCGTGACATAGCGCCGATCGAATGAACTCGATCGGATCTGCGAGGCCGGGCGATAGGGAAGCACGCTCCCCGGCCGCCGATGGCCTGGGCAGGGGGCAAGAGACTAAAAGGACAACGAGTGAGGGCGAGGATAGGTAGTGTCTCAGTTTGATGCCGCGTTCCCTCAGGGGCTAAAGCCCTGATTCATTTGGCGCTATTCACGGCACGGCTAAAGCCGTGCCCTTTCAAGGCGCAGTCAAACTGAGACACTATGCGAAGAGAGCCGGTTTGTTCGCCGAGAGTACTCGCAATTCCCGGTAAACCCGTTGAATCGGACAAGGCGGCGCTACTTCCCGGGTGAGGGTTTCGGACCTGGGTCATTGGCATCCGCCGAAGGCTCCGCGTCGAGCTCGGGGTCGAGCTCGTGCTCGTGGCGGTATTGCTCAATGGGCATCTTGCCGTCCCACCAGGCCCAGTTCATGGGGTAGACATCGGGATCGAAGAAGACCTGGTAGAAATGCCAGACTAGGATGGCGAGCGTGGCGAGGATGGCCTCATAGAAGTGCACGGCGGTGGCGACGTCGACCCACCAGCGCGCGAGCGTGTCTCCGACCCAAACCTTGGCCCAGATCATGACGCCGGTGAGGCCCATGAGAGCCGTGCCCCAAACCAATGCCCAATACTCGGCCTTTTCGGCGTAGCTGAAGCGGCCAAACTTCGGTTTCTCAGCGCTCAGGCCCAGATAGTAGCGCATGGCAGCGAAGGCGTCGAAGGCGTCGCGCGGGCGGGGCGCGATGTCGCGCAGCAGGCGGCGGCCCTCGCGCGCCAGGGCGAGATAGAAGACGTGATAGATGCCTGCGCCGATGAGGATGACTCCGGCGACGCGATGGATGATGCCGCGCAGGTTTTCGCCCATGCCCAGGGTGTGTGCGAACCATGTGTCGGGGAACTTGAGCGCGAAGCCGGTGATGACCAGAATGATGAAGCTCGAGAGCAAGACGAGGTGCTGCCAGCGCTGATTCACGGTCATGCGCGTCATGAAGGGGTTCATCGCGCGGCGGCGGGCGACGGTTTTGCTGCGCCAGATGACGGCGTTGTGCAGGAACATGATGCCGATGACGAGCAGGATGAGGGGGATGTAAATCCAGCGCACCCAGCGGACGGCAACGGAATCGATGTCGCCGGAGCGCGCGCCGGCCTGTAGATGGACGGGAGTGCGCGTGAATTTCTGCGTGACGCCTTTGTGGCACTGGCCGCAGGTGGCGTCGAGGTTGGCGCGATTGATGGTGGAGCGGGGATCGCTGGAGGGGAGAATGTTGTGCACGCCGTGGCAAGAGGAGCAGTTGGCGGCGACGACAGAGCCGCCTTCGGCAGCGAGGCCGTGATAGCTGTCGAAGTAGCTGGTGACGCGATTGCCGGGCACGCCGAACTCCTGCGAGAGGCGGACGCCCTCGTGGCAGCGGGCGCAGATGTCGCGGGAGACGTTTTGCTCGGCGACCGGAGAGTTGGGATCGGTGTGCCGCTTGATGGAGTGGATGCCGTGGCAGTCGGTGCACGTGGGAGCGAGCATGTTGCCGCGCGCAAGCGCCTGGCCGTGAATGCTGGCATTGAAGGTGTTGGCGACATCCGTATGGCACTTGCCGCAGGTGGACGCGACGGCGACTTTTGAGATCGGCGACTTGGGGTCGCTGGCGGGGAGAATCTCGTGGACGCCGTGGCAATCGGTGCAGACGGCGGCCTTCTGCGAGCCGTTGGCGACCGCGCGCCCGTGCACGCTGGATTGATAGGAGAGGAATGGCTGGGCGGTTTCGCCGTTCGACTCCATGAGGAACTTTTGCCCGTGGCAGCGGCCGCAGGTGGAGGGAATGTTGGCGTGATTGACGGGCGACTTGGGATCGTCGCCGGAGACGATCTGGTGGACGTCGCCGTGGCAGTCCTGGCAACTGGCGGGAATTTTGCCACCGCTGGTTACGCGGGCGTGAATGCTGTGCGCGTAGCCCTGCTCCTCATCGGCATGGCATTTGGCGCAGGAGACATTTTTCGGGGGCGTGTCGTGCGCGAGACTACGAACGTCTGTGTGGCAGTCGACGCACTTGAACATGGAACCGTGAACGGAGTGCTTGAACTTTTCGGGATCGACGGAGATGTTGACGGTAGAGCCGTTCACGTCCTCAGTGAGCGCGGGATCGGAGTGGCAGGTGAGGCAGTCCGCATCCTTGAGCTTTTGCGCGGCGCGCGCGGTGGAGGCCCAGGCAACGAGAAGCAAGACGAGCGTGACAACAGAAAACCTGCGTGCGGCATTCACAGTTTCAGCAGAGTCCTTTGCGGAGCTTGCCGCAGTGACTCGGGTCACGGAGGGCGGGTTGAGCGAGGAGCGAGGAGCCGATAGCTGGTAGCTTTCATCTGTCAGCTCTCAGCTTTCAGATTGCAAATTTTGCTCGCTACAGCAACCCATTGGGAGGCCAACCACTCACCGGGTTCGGGCATCCTAATCAGCCAAGCGCGAAGAGGGTTCCGCGAAGAGGGGGCCAGTTTTCGAGCAGCGCTGTTCGGATACGTGTGTTTATTGGCAAGAGATTCCAATCTCAGGAGCATCTTGATGAGGCACCTGCCTTCCCCAACCTCTTTCAGCCTGGCAATTTTCCTGGCCGTATCAACATCACTCTACGCGCAGGATTCCAGCGAGCCACAGCCAGCTGCGCAGGACACCAATATGCAACCCGCACAGCCGCAAGCCGAGGGCAATCGCTTTTTGAACCACGGTGAAGTGGGCGCCTACGGCGACTTGTTTCGCGTAGCTGCGTCTGGGCAATCGGCGGTGAACTACCTCGGCCTGGGTGGACGCGTAGGATTCAATACCGGCGCCCACGCAGCAATTGAAGCAGAGATGAACTATGACTTTGAACAGAACTACACGACGACGGTTACGACCGGATCGGGAGCAACACTTACAACGACTACAGTCACAAGCAAGGTGCGGCCCATCACTGGACTTTTCGGACCGAAATTCCAGTTCGGCACCTCGGGTCCGTTCCGCGCTTTCATTGAAGGCAAAGTGGGCTTTATCGATTACAGCGTGAGCAACAACGCGCCATCGACGACTTCATTTACGAACTCGGTACCAGGAATTGGCGGGCCAGCGACTCACCTAGCAGCCTTTCCGGGCGGCGGCATTGAGTTTTTTGGCGGACCCCTTGGGTTGCGGATTGAAGCAGGCGACGAGATTGTGGTGAACAACGGCGCGAGCAACAATCTTCGCGTGACTTTCGGCCCGGTGATTCGCTTCTAGCGGGTCCGACGTTCGTCGAATCGGAACCATGGAGTGGGCTAGAGTCCATCCACGGTATTGTTTCTGCGGCGGTTCCAGCGGAGATTCAGCCTTAGTGGAAATACGCCGTCAGCGTCAGTACCAGCAGGGTGAGTCCGATGAAGATGGCCGCGAAGCCAACCACTTTGGAGAAGTTGAGCAGCCAGAGCGGCGGCGCGGCGCCGAGGCGGGATTCCGCTTTGCCTTCGGAGAGCATCCGCCGGTACTCGAGCGGGCGCTTCAGCTTGAACTCCTCCTCGCTTTCCACGCCGGTGAAGATCACCATGTCCATGGGGAAGCTGTCGGGGCGCAGATGGGTATTGACGAAGTGGATGGAGAATATGAAGAGGATGGCGAGCAGACCTTCTTCGCTGTGAATCACGAGGACGGCGTTGAGCGCCCATCCGGGCAGGAAGCGGGCGAAAAAGGGAGCGAACCACATGGCGTAACCGGAGAAGCCGATGACGACCATGCCCCAGAAGACGGCCCAGTAATCGAATTTTTCCCAATAGGCGTAGCGCTCGAACTGCGGCTTGGGGCCGAGACCGAGAAACCAGCGCATGTGGCCGAAGAGATCCTTGACGTCCTTCCAGCCGGCCACCATGGACGTTGGCCCCCAGAAGATTCCCTTTTCGCGATGCAAGAGGCCGCGCTGGAAGACTTCTTTGACGTGAAAGAGGAAGGCGATGGTGAGAACCAGGGCGCAGAACTTATGAAAGAAGAGGATGGCTCCGAAGCCGCCGACGCCGGCAGCCAACTTACGCGCCCAGAAGCTTTCGCTGAAGCGCATGACCAGGCCGGTGGCCGCCAGGCCGAGGAACGTGGTGAACAGAACCGCGTGCATGTAACGCTGCTCGCGCGTGAAGCGCACGAAGTAGCGGCCATTGGCGGGGGGTCCGATTTTGGGTTCGGCCAGCTCGGACTCAGGCATCTTTTCCTCCATTTGCAGCTCGCCGCGGCGAGTTCTTGATCTGAGCGTAGCGCGAGCGGATCAACCACAGCAGGGTATGAATCACAAAGAAGGTGAGGACGCTGACCAGCAGCAGGTTCATGAAGAGCCTGACGAAGTAAAGCCCCGGGCTCAGCTTGCGGTCGCGCGCGTTGGCGTGGGGCTGGTACTGGACGAAGCTCAGGTTGGCGCCGGCATGGCAGCGGCCGCAGGTAGCGATCAGGTTGGCTTTGTTGATCGGCGAGCTGGGATCGGAGGCCGGCCGCACGTCGTGCGCGCCGTGACAATCCCAGCAGCGGGCGGTTTCGACGTAGCCGCCCAGCGATCCCAACTGCGAGTGGAACGTGTCGCGGTAGGTGGAGAACTTGTCCTTGTGGCAGTTGCCGCAGATGGGAGTTGACTGCATGCGGAATTCGGCTTCAGTGGGCTGCAGGATGGCGTGTGCGGTGTGGCAGTCGCTGCAGACCGGAGCCTTCAGGTCGCCCTTCGCAATTGCCGTGCCGTGGACGCCCTGCTCGTAGTCGGCGTCGATCTTCGCGTGGCAGTTGCCGCAGGTCTTTGGAATATTCGTCTTGTATGTCGGACTCTGCGGATTGGTATGGCTGAGGATGTGGTGCGAACCATGGCAGCTTTGGCAGTTGGCCGCGACCAGCAATCCCTCGTTGCTGAGCGCGAAGCCGTGGATGGAGTCCATGTACATGGAATAGACATTGGGTAGGCCGTATTTCTTTGCCAGCTCCGGGTTGCCATGGCAGGCGCCGCATGTTCGCGGGACGTTGAGCGGATAGACATTCGACCTGGGGTCGCTCTTGGGGAAGATGTAGTGGGCGACGCCGTGGCAACTGGTGCAAGGATGCTCGGAGGCGTTGGCATGCACGCTGCCGGCAAGATTTGCCGCCTGATCGGCGTGGCAGGTCTTGCAATCGACGGGAGCAATTTTGTCGGGGTGCGGATAGCCTTTGATATCGGCGTGGCAATTAGTGCATTGCAGGCTGCCGTGAATGCTGGCGCCGAACTTTTGGCCATCGACGGCGATGCTGTGGCCGGAAGCGTCGGTCATGCTGGCATCGCCGTGGCAGGCGAGGCAGTCCTGTGCGCGGAGAGCACAGGGCGTGGGCATCAAAGCCAGAACAGCGGCGGCCGAGAGCATCGCCCTGCGGATATCGCATCGCGCTCTTATCCATGCGGCGTGGTTCATCCTGCCGTCTTCCTTCCCCAGGCAAAAGAGGAGTTCCCACACCTTTCCTGGTCACGTATTTCACCAAGTCCAATGCGGCTTCCGGGTGGTTCCGGATGCGAGGATCGCTTCTCTGAGATGACCCTTTTCGGAAGGGTTCTCGCAGTGACAGGTATCACAACCCCCATGATGCAGATCACATCGAACATGCTGCGAAGATGGGGGATCGTCCTGTCAGGCTGAGAGAAAGATCACTTCGGATTCGCACTGTGGGTTTTGCCTGGAGGCGGTCGATGGCGGGATCGATCTGTTCGCGGTGGGGGCGGCCGGAGAGGTTGATCCGTCGTAGGTTTCCGCAGGGCGGCGTCTGCCGGGGTGATGTGGGTCACATGCCGCCGGGAGCCCAGTCGAAGAAAATAGGGGCGCTAGTCAGGAGACCCTCCATGGGCACAGTTGCGATTCCCGAAACAAGAACCATGCTCACCCTCCCTGGGGATGCGGTGCGCCAGATTTTATGGCGATTTGCCGACCGGTATGACTTACAGATGCTCGTTGCATCGGCACGCGGCGTGGCAAGGGGTACGGTGGCCCGCCTGGTCGCTGCCGGCGAACGCAATACGCACGAATGGACCGCAGGCAAGGAGGACATGTTCGACGCCTTCGACCGCGCCGGCATTACCGCGGCCTTCATGGAACCTGAGGAGGGCGGGTTCATTGTGGGGCCCAAGAACCTGGCGCTGGGGCTGGCGGCGTTTGAGCTGGCATGGGTGGACGGCGGAGCGGCGACCGCGAGCCTGGCTGGATTTCTGGCGCTCTCTCCGATTCACGAGCGCGGCACCGAGGAACAGGTGAGCCGCTACAAGAAGCTCTCTGCTCCGCCGCAACCGGGAGAGGATCGCAAGCCGTGGCGCGGCGCCTTCGCGCTGACCGAACCCATCCCTTACGTGGGCGTCGACACCGGCATGCTGAGCGGCAAGATCCGCGTGGCCGAATGGAAGGACGGCGAGGAGCCCATTCTGCAAGTGGACAAACGCGGCCGGTTCATCACCGGGATTGCGTTCGCCAATTTCGTCACGGCGGCGGTGAACTCGGACGACGAGCGCATCAAGGGCAGTTGCGTGGTGATCCTGGAAGAAACCGACGAAGGGACGTTCGATCGCGGAACCGCGACCAAGAAGCTGGTACACCAGCTTTCGTCGACCGGCGACCCGGTGTTCAACCTGAAGGTGCCGGCCAACCGCATCGTGGGCGGCTACACGGTGAAGGACGGGGTGGTTGTGCCGAACTTCAACCACACCGAGATCATTGACGCCGTCTTCCGGCGCACGCGCGTGCCGGTGGGCCTGATGACGGCGGCCAAGCTGCTGTCGGCGGTCGAGCCCGTGATTCGCTACCAACGGCAGCGCTTCCGCGGGGCTGAGGGGGCAAGGCCCGGCTCGGTCCGCTACGAGCAGGGAATCCAGCAGCGGGAAGACGCGCTGCACCGGCTGGTGGATGTGTGGGCCGCGGGCGAGGCGGCGGCTTCACTGGGTTTTGCCGCGGCGCGGCTGTTCGACGAGCTCGATCCCCAGGAGAAGCAGAAGACGGCGATCCTGAAGGAGCGCGGCGTCCAAGGCGGGCGCGCGGAGATGAAGGCGCTGAGGGAGAGCGAACAGCGGGCGATCGAACTGCTGAAGATGAAAGCGGACGATGCGCGGCGCGCGGAGTTCGAGGCCGACCCGCTGGTGCAGTATGTGCTGAGGGACGCCGAGGCCAACGTGCTGTGCCCAGCCACGAAGCTATGGAACACCGGCCATGGCGCCAACATGATGCGCGAGGCGGTGAGCCTGATGGGCGGCTACGGCATTACGGAAGACTGCCCAGGCTTCCTGGCCAACAAGTGGATCGACGCGCAACTGGAAGCGACCTACGAGGGACCGGAGGCGGTGCAGCGGCGGCAGTTGACGGTAACGATGACCAGCGAGGTGTTTCTGGCCGAGTTCGCTGCGTGGACCGCGGAGATGCGGCAGATTGCATCGACGCATCCCGGGACCGGCGCATGCACGCTGGCCTCGGCGATGAACTTGTGGGCGTGGACGCTGAACTATCTGCAACACTCCACCGATCCCAAGGGCAACAAGCTCTATCACGGGCAGCGGCAAGGCGTGACCTTTGCGCTGGCCGACGCGCTGAGCTGGCTGATGGCCTCGCGCTGCCAGATTCTCGACGTGCTGGAGCTGGAGACGGGCGGAGCAAGCGACGCGGTGGCCGCGGAAGGGCTGGCCGGCACAGTGCAATTCCTGAGCGACCTTTGCCACACACAAGCCGCACAGGCGGCAGGCGAAGTTTCGCGCATCTGCGCCGAGCTGGTCTTCGGCTATAACCGGCATCCGGCCTGGGACGAGGAAGAGCATCGCAATTGCTTCCTTGCCAGTGAGCTCGAAGAGTTGGAAGAGACCATGCCGGGAATTATGGCGATGGCTGTGGATGTACTGGCGGCCGACGGCAGCCATCCGGCCAAGGCCGGTCCGTGCGCGGGTTGCGCGGGGTCGAGCGAGTTTCTCCGGCTGCAAAATAGGTTGACGATGTGCCTGAGCGGCGCGCGGCTGGCCAAGGATCGCGCCGCCGAGACCGCGAGCAAAGTGATGATTCCCGAAGCGCTGGACTATCCCGCGGCAGGAGCGGCATGAGCTCGGCGGCGCAGCCAGTCGAAGTCGACCGCCAGACGATGGACGTGGACATCGTCTGCGCAGGCTTTGGTCCGGCCACGGGCGGCTTCCTGACTACGCTCACGCAGGCATGGAGCCAGAACCCCGCCGATCCCGCATTTGAGAGCAAGGTTGCGCCGGGCATGCCGCTGCAAGTGGTCTGCTACGAGCGCGCCGACGACCTGGCTGCAGGTGTGAGCGGCGTAGTCACGCGCGCCGAGGGAATTCGCACAAGCTTTCCGGCGCTGGATCCCGTCGAGATCCCCATGGCGGCTGCGATCCGGCAGGAGCGCGTGTTCTACCTGCTCGATCCCATCGGAGCCAGCCGGCGTTCGCTCATGTTGCGTATGGGAGATTTTTTTCTTGGTCTTGGAAAAGCGCTGTGGGCCAAGGATTCCGCTTTCGAGCTGCCCTGGACGCCGGCCTTCCTGCACAAGCAGGGCGGGCTTGTCTTGTCCATCGGCCAGTTCAACCAGTGGGTGGGCGCGCAACTGATGGCGAGCGGCCTCGTCCAGATCTGGCCGGGAACGCCGGTGAGCGGTCCCATCTTCCCTGAGGATCCCGGCGGGGCCAAACGAGCAGTCGCCGGACTTCGCCTAGCAGATCAGGGAGTGGACAAGCACGGCATTCCTTCCGACGGCTATCTGCCCGGCATGGATGTGCGCGCGCAGCTCACTGTCGTCGGTGACGGCCCCGTGGGTGCGGCCGGCCAAAGGCTCGACGAGCGATTCGGCCTGCCTGCCGGTCAAGCGCGGCGCGAGTGGGCGCTGGGCATGAAGTTCGTCATCGAGTTGCCGGAGGACTCCACGCTCGAAGCCGGCACGGTGTGGCACACCTTTGGATTCCCCGAGCCGGAGATCTTTGGCTTCCTTTATGTACACCCGGAGCGGCTGGTTTCGGCCGGCATCTTCGTGCCTTCATGGATGGGCGATCCGGGGCGCACGGTCTATCGCTATTTGCAGCACTACATCCAACACCCCGCGCTGTGGAAGCATTTGAAGGGCGGCACGCTGCGCTCGTGGGGTGCGAAGTCGCTCGAGGAGTCGGGCAAACACGGCGAGCCATTCCTCACCGGAGACGGATTCGCGCGCATCGGCGAGGGTTCCGGCGCGACCAACATGCTCACCGGCTCGGGCGTGGATGAGGCGTGGACCACGGGCATGCAACTGGGCGAGGCAGTGCTGGAGATGCTGCGCGCGGGCAAACCGTTCACGCAGGAGAATCTGGCCGCAACCTACGAGGCGCGCCGCCGCGCAAGCCGGGTGGAACGCGGAGCGCGCGAAGCGGAGAACGCGCGCAACGGATTTCATGGCGGATTTGTGCGTGGGCTTGCAGGGATGGGCCTCGCCGGGCTTACCGGCGGACGGCTCTCGCTTCCGGCGCACATTCCGCCGGCGCCCAAGCAGATTCGCCGGTTGGGAGCGTATGGAAAAGCAGGCCTTAAGCTGAGGGAGGCCGCGGCGCTCGCCGTTGCCGACGGGCGGCCGCTGCACGATGCGCTGATGACAGCGCGCGGCTGGCCGGAGATTCCGTTCGACGGGCGGCTGCTGGTGACGCAGCAGGATGCTCTGTTGATGGGCGGCAAGGTGCAGGCCATGCCGGGCTTCGCGGATCACGTGGTGTTTCTGGACCGGCAACGCTGCATCTCCTGCCAGGAGAAGACCTGCATCGCGATGTGTTCGGGCCAGGCCCTCACGCTGGGCGATGACGGCGCGCCGGCATTCGAGCGCGAAAAGTGCGTGCACTGCGGCGCGTGCCTGTGGAACTGCGCGCAATCGCCCGACGGCGAGCGGAGCAATATCGAGTTCATGGCCGGCGCAGGTGGGCTGCACAGCGGAGAAAATTAGCCGGAACCGGCTCAAACAGCTTTTGGAGATCCAAACATGCCAACTACACTCCACATCGTCGTCTGCGCCGGGATTGTGCCCGATCCGCTGCAGACGCTGGAACCAACCACGGATCCGAACGGGCCGGGGATCAAGAACGAGATGGTGTTGCCCGCGGTGCTGGATCCGTGGGCGGCGAGCGCGCTGTATGAGGCGGCAAACTTTGCGGCGAAGAATCCCGGAAGCAAAGTCTGGCTCGTCTCGCTCGGGCCCAAGGCAAAGCTGCAGCAGGTGATGATGACCGTGGCGCAGAAGGTGGGCTTCGAGCTGGTTCCGGTCGATGGGCCGATCGGCGGCTTCCCGGATGCGCACGCGACGGCGGCGGTGCTGGCGGACACCATCGCGGCGTTGCCTGGACTGGAGCGCACGAAGCTCCTGCTCTTTGGCGGGTGGGAGTCGGCGACGCGGGGAGCGGGCGTGACGCTGCAGCTTGTGGGCGAACGGCTGGGCATCGTGAATCAGTTCCAGGGAGTTGACCAAATCGATCTGCGCGAGGACGGATCGTTTGAGGTGCTGGAGCGCGTGGAAGGCGGCAAGCACCAGGTGTCGGTTTGCGCGGGCGCGCCAGCGGTGCTGGGCTGGGCGACGGGCAATCTGCCGGAGCCGCGGAACAATCCGCAGGTGGGCATGGCCAATATGCGCACCATCATGCCGGCGCTGCAGAAGGCGAAGTCCGTGGCGCTCGAGGCGAACGGGTTGAAGTATGTTGCAGTGAACCTGCCCAGTCAGCAGCGCGTGACGCGCGTTGAGAAGAACCTGAGCGCGGAGGAGATTGCGCGCGAGATCGTGGAGTGGATGGGAGCGGAGTGATGGAGCGGATTCTGGTACTGACCCATGCGGATGACAGCGGAGCGGCGCTAACGAAGGGATCGCTGGAAGCCGTCACCGCCGGCGTCGATCTCGCTGCGCGGCTGGGCGCTGAGCTCGCGATCGGCATCGTCGCCAAGCACGCGAGCCACGCCGCGGCGCAGGTGGCAGGCGCGGCGCCTAGGGTCCTCGCCGTCCAGGGCGAGGCGTTCGCGCAGGCGCGGTTTGCATCGGATGCTGCCGCGTGTACGGAGATCTGCCGCGCGGCACAGCCGACGATGGTGCTCGCTCCCGAAAGCTCGAGGTTTGCGCGCGTCATGGCCGCGGTGGCACATCGCGTGGGCGGAGTGATCGACACGCACATTACGGCCATCGGCGGCGCGGAAGCCGTCGAAGCGACACGATGGTTCTATCGCCAGCGCATCGAAGCGGTCATCACCCGCGACAAGCGGCCGTGGTTTCTGCTTCTGGACGCCGGCACGCACGCGGCTTTCGCCGGCGAGGGGCCGCATGCACAGCCGGACGAAATTGCCATCGCCGTCGAGCTGCCAGAGATGCGGACGCAGGTCACGGGCCTCCGCGCTCCGAAGCTCGATCAGCAGACAATACGTCCCGACGCGAAATTGCTCTTCGTCGCCGGAGCGGGATGGACGAAGAAACAGCCCGATGGAAATGTGCGCGTGGAAGAAGCAGGCGAAATCATTTTGAAGTTTCTCGCGGCGTCGGGCGCGTCGCTGGGCAGCTCGAAGTCGCTGGTGGATCAGGGCGGCGAGGGGCAGTCCATTCTGCCATTCCTCACGCATCTCAACCAGGTGGGGCAGACGGGATCGACGCCGCGGCACGCGAAGGGCCTGGCCACCTGCTGCCACGGCGAGGAGCCGCACGTGGTCGGCTGGCGGTTCATCGGCGAGCGGCGAGCCGTGTCGCTCGACGCGAACTGCGGATGGACGCGGGGCAAGGCGGATGTGGTTTACGTGGCGGACGCGTTTGCGGTGATGGCGAAGGTCAATGAGCTGCTGGATAAGGCAGCTTCCCGCTCTTAGCTTCCAGCCTGATTTGTGCGGAATGTTCTGTTGAGGTATCCCGGGTCTCAAAATCGAGGCGTGGGCACCCCCTTATTGTGCTTTGGACGCATTTAAAGCGTGATTCCTTACGATTCACAGGGCGGGGATTGCATTGTGTTAGGTTGGGAATTTGGAGCAAAAAGTTATGGGGCAGATCACGGAGTTCATCAAGCATCATTACCGTCATTTCAATGCCGCGGCGCTGGTGGATGCGTCCGAGGCCTACAACAAGCTGCTCGCCGATGGCGGGAAGATGTTCGTGACCATCGCAGGTGCGATGAGCACGGCGGAGCTGGGGCTGTCGCTGGCGGAGATGATCTGGCAAGATAAAGTTCACGGAATCTGCTGCACGGGGGCGAATCTCGAAGAAGATGTGTTCAACCTGGTGGCGCACGATTATTACGAGCGCGTGCCGCACTATCGCGACCTGACGCCCGCCGACGAGGCCAAACTGCTCGCGCGGCACATGAACCGCGTGACGGATACGTGCATTCCCGAAGAAGAGGCGATGCGGCGGATCGAGAAAGAGGTGCTGGCGGAGTGGGTGAAGGCGGATAAGGCGGGCGAGCGGTGGTTTCCGCACCAGTTTATGTACAAGATTCTGCTGTCGGGCGTGCTGGAGAAGAGCTATCAGATCGATCCCAAAGACAGCTGGCTGCTGGCGGCGGCAGAAAAGAATCTGCCCATGTTTGTGCCGGGGTGGGAGGACGCGACGCTGGGGAACATGTATGCGGGCCATTGCATCATGGGCGACGTGAAGAAGGTACACACGGTGCGGACGGGCATTGAGTACATGATGGAGCTGGCCGAGTGGTATACGGAGACGACGAAGAAATCGCCGCTGGGATTCTTCCAGATCGGCGGCGGGATCGCGGGCGATTTTCCGATTTGCGTGGTGCCGATGTTGCACCAGGATTTGCAGCGCGAGCATGTGCCGCTGTGGGCGTACTTCTGCCAGATTTCGGACTCGACGACGAGCTACGGGTCGTACTCGGGCGCGGTACCGAACGAGAAGATTACGTGGGGCAAGCTGGGCGAGAAGACTCCGAAGTTCATTATCGAGAGCGACGCGAGCATTGTTGCGCCGCTGGTGTTTGCGTATGTGCTGGGGTGGTAGAAGAGCAGGGACTCGGGACTAGGGACTAGGGACGTAGGGAGGAAGAGATCAGCGAACAGAGATCAGAGATCGGGATGGGGAAGTGGACGGTGCTGGGCGCCGTGGTGGCGAGCCTGCTGATGGCGGGGGCGGTTGCGGGCGCTGGGCAGGCGAGAGCGCAGGATCAGGGGGCGTGGCACGCGGCGAGCACGACGGCGACGACGATCACGAGCGACATTGCGATTTCAAAAGAGAGGCTGACGATCGATTTTCTGACGTATCCGCTGGCGCCGATCCGCAC